>JAHFJU010000077.1 GCA_023245725.1 Candidatus Peregrinibacteria bacterium | reverse complement strand
ACCTCAAAAATTTCAGTCTCAATTTTTTTACCTTTCACGCGAACAACATCTAGTTTTCTACAAGCAAAAGGATTGCTACTTTCTGTAATGGTAGTGAATGTCCCTTTATTTATTATTATTCGTGTTCCGTATTTTCTATTAATAGATTCAAGGCGTGAACCCAAATTCACAATATCGCCAATTGCCGTGTAATCGAAACGTTTCTGAGAACCTACATTCCCTATAACCGCTGGCCCGCTCGCAATTCCAACTCTAAAATCGAGCTGAGTTAACTCCTCTTTGAAAGGAAGATTAACAATCGACGCCCATTTATCGTGCAAAGCTGAAAGAGCCTGACGCATTCGAAGCGCACATTGAACAGCATTCGCCGCATGATTTTTATCGCTAAGCGGAGCCCCAAACAAAGCCATAATCGCATCACCCTGATACTTATCGAGAGTCCCTCCAAATTCAAAAATGACATCAGTCATTGCAGAAAGATAATCATTCAAAAGCGCTACAGTATCTTCAGGAGTTAATTTTTCAGACAAAGTTGTAAATCCTACAATGTCAGAAAAAAGCACCGTTATTGTTTGCCTTGAACCTCCCAAAGAAAGTTGCGAAGGATTTTTGACCAACTGATTCACAACAACCGGACTTACGTAATGAGAAAACGCATCTTTAATTGCACGTTTTGCTTTTAATTCAGTTTTATTTCTGTACCAAAGAATAATCAGTGATGCTGCGACAAGTGAAATAAAAGGATTAACAACATCTAGTACAATTCCGTTTTGAAAAAACATAAATCCAGCTAAGGGCAATGAAAAAATCGACGCAATAAAAAGGACTGCAAAAAACCTGAGTGAGAGCTGCAAAAAAAGCATAGTAATTAATAGGAGCAAAACAAAACCCACGATTTTCCATGTCAATCCTGACTCGTGCATATAGAAACCATCAAGGATTTGCTGTGTCTCTGTAGCCAAAATCTCAACACCCGGCATTGGCTCAAAGCCCGTGAGAGTAAGAGCGTCATCGTGTAAAATTCCTGCTGTTCCACCTATGATAACAATGTGATTTTTTATAAGAGATGGATCAACTTTTCCATTTACGAGATCTAAAAACGATACAGTGTTGAACGTCTGCCCTGGTTTTCCAAGAAAACGAATTCGATTATATCCTTCTTCATTAAATACCCCCTCAGAAAGTGTTTTACCCTGCGAAAGAGCGTACTGCTGCGCAAGTACATACGAAAAACTTTTTTTAGCACCAAGAGTACTCAAAAATCTTCTTACAACTCCATCACTATCAAATGAGGCCGTATTAAATCCTGAAAAAATAGACGACCCCGAAAAAATTGGAGGTATAGAGCCATTAACAAGTGGCAACACACCTCGAGACCCTTCTGCTACTTCACCGGCATCAGTGATAAGCAAAGGCTCAACTAGCACAACCCTCTTAGTTGTATCTAAAGTTTTTTGAAGTTCAACATCATCTGGATGCTGACTCACTGCACCTGAATTTTGTGTAAACAAAGCGATAATACTATTCCAATCAATATCGGAACGGCCACTTTTTTTAAGATCGGCAAACTGAGTCAACCGCTGACCGCTAATTCCCTGCGAACGCTCACGAAAATCAAGATCGATACCCACAACCGCCGGTTCGAATTTATTCAATTCACGAATCGCCTGCGCATAATAAGTGCGAGGCCAATCCTTAAAACGACCAAGCTGCCCCTCGGTAGAAATGCTTTTCTCGTCAATGGCAACAATAGTAATAGGAGTTTGAATAGAGTGACTTGAAAAAAACAAATCACTGACAGTATTTTGAAGTTTAGTAAAAGGCTGCAAAAAGAGCATCACTATGCCTAAAACTGCACACAAACCGACAAGATGTAAACGTCTCATATAAGTTATTCAGGCGCATTATACGGAGCAACATGCGAATGTCTAGCTATTGGCTGCAAAAAGGGATTTTTCGACTTAACTACGAGCCGAAAATTTGGTATAATGATACGAAACAAATAAATACAAAAACTAAGAAAAACGTAATGTTCAGAATACTATTAAAATCTCTTTCGTATTTGGCAAGTGCAACTATGGTGCTGCTCGCAAGCGGATTTTTAACATTACGCCCAGTAATGCATTATCCAAATGTTCCTACTGCAAACGCCTCAGGATTAATCGCGAACTGCAGCGACATTGTTCAGTTACCGAACTATCCTGCTACTCCAACAATACAAAACAGCGACGCAGGCCAATTTAATTTCGACTCTCCAGGAGCGGCGTGGCAGGCATGTGGCGAAGAGAATCCTCGAAATAGAACCTTTAATTATGGCAACGGGCAAGTAGACCCCTCAACTGTTAACGCAGAAACTTATTACCTCAAAGGCTGGCTCTGGAACACGAATTTCGGCGATGTAAGTACAACATGTGAAGGCGGATTCAATACAAACAGCGCATGCGGAGCAAGTAACTATGGCGCGTATCTTGTGCCTGATGTAAATGACACAGCCAGAATAATGGGTTTTTCATGGAACGATCAAATGGGTTGGATAAAAATGGGCTGCCAAGGCGGCACAAATACTGGTGTTGCGTGTGGCGCAATTAATTACGGAGCATCTGTCGCTCTCCGTGACGGCATAAACGGCGGAACATGCCCAAACATTAAACGAGGCGACATATTTGGATACGTATATAACGACATGGTCGGCTACATAAACATGTGCGGCACTCATATCGACATTTCAGATTTTGTAGATTTTCCGAACCCTTATGACAGCGCAATTAGTGCGACTATAAGCGTAGACCCAAACGGGCCAAATAATCCTGTTGGGCATGTAACAAACGACTACGAAACTGTTTATTCAAATAAAATAGTCGGTGGCGGAGATTTTTATCAACTCACACTTTCAGTAATCGAAAATGGCGTAGCAATAACAAATGCGACACCTGACAGACAAATTGTAATTTCACCTCCAAACATAACAAACACTGTTAAGGCAAACCAAGTTACACCTTGCCGCGCTCCAAACGATATCGCAAATGCCGCGCTGCCCGTATGTTCATATAATGCTGCAACAATTTCAGCATTCGCGCAAACCGCTACAGGATTTGTGGCTACAGCAAGCTCAATTGCTCCAACCGATGCCGACAATCAATTAAGTTTAAATTCCGTTACTTTACAAGTATTAAATGGAGCAGGTGAAGTTCTCACTACCAAAAATGTAGTTCCCCAAAATGGAAATTTTTCGTTTGCACCACCAATTGAGGTAACTCATATTGCAGGTAAAGATGGCGTAGGGAGAACGCTCACCGACGAATCATTTCAATTAACACCCGATCAATCAACAGCCATTGCCGTAAAGACAGCCGAAAAAACCTCACACTCAATCGCATTTATATACACACAACTATATTCATGCACCGACTCATTCGATTTTATTTTTGACATCGCAAATCCTCAAGGTGGAATTTTTGATGCAACTGGCTTAGTTCAAAATGATTTACCAATTCAACCAGCAGAAAGTGCGAATCCTATAAACAGATTTAAAGCAGGAGTTTGTTCGGTGGCTGGCAGAATTATCGATGTACAAACAAATCCTCTCGGATACTTTTTTGCAGCACCAAACCATGAAGGAGAAGCAACATTTCAAGTGTACGCAAAACCAACCGCCGTTCCTGCCGCAAGTGCAGATGCGGTAAATAACATGGCAATTCAAACAGTTGTAAGCGAGGCATCGGGCGCAATGTATTATTCACGATCACTTCAAGATGGAGGTGCTGGCTCACAGGCGGCGAAAGTTGAAGGTAACATAAACATCTCGGCAGTTGAAAAAGGTTCGCTAGCAGCACAGTATCAAAACTGGATTTCTGATGCAGTCGGCAACATGATTTTATCGAATCGTGAGCCATATTTACGTGCTGTTAGAGCGGCTCTTGGAGGCAAAAATCCATCAGAATTTGGAGACGCAACATTATCAGGAGGAGGATCAATAGTTGGTGGCGAAATGAAACTTCTCAGAACCGCAGACTTAAATTCTGGAGGAGTTCTTTACTACAAACACAATGCGGCAAATGGACAAAATCCTTGCGCAATAATTATTGATGAAAACTATAATAATGCTGCATTACCTGTTACCGCAAATAAACCGACTACACTTGTAACCGAAGGCTGTAATATTTTTATCGATCGCGATGTTGTTGCAGTAAAAACGCCGCAGCCAAATGGCCAAAATCCTCTAGTTGTCGGAAATTTGGGAATTATCGCACTAGCTGATTACAAATTATCTGGAGCAATGCCGGGAGGTAAAGGCGGAAACGTTTACGTTTGTAATTGGGCGACTGATGTAGAAGCCAATATTGTGGCAGAGGGTTCATTATATGGATTCGCAACAGCCTTAGGGAATTGCGGTGGAATATTTTTAGACGTTCGACGAAATATGTTAAACGCCGACGGATCTCCTAAACAATCGAGCATGCAACATTCACTGTTAAATCGACAACTTACAATTTATGGCTCACTGGTAAGCAATAATACATATGGAGGATCTAAAAAAGCTGCACCGAACGGCCCACTTCTCGGCGACGGGCGAATTGCTGTAACTCCTGCTGAAAAAACGCTTAGCGAAGCGCAGGATTTGAATAATATTCGTTTTGGAAAAACTGTAGATGGGCCAGATGGGGCTTGGAAATGCTGGGCCGACAATTTTGTTTTGTCTAAGTTGATTACTGATCCGCCGAATGCAACACCAGCGCAAATTTGTGCCGGCGCCGATGGTGCTGATAACCCAAATACCCCAGACTACGCTGGTACATTTAACTTAAAATATCGCCAACCGTTGGCAACTCAACCGATATTCAATGCGTTGTAGTCGTTACGGCGGCGGCGGGCCGAGCGGCGGCGCAAACTAAATATATTCATCTAGACTCACCAACTAATTTGCAAAGAGCAAATCGGTATAACTATTAGGGGGCAATCTAATTGATAAACTGCTATTTTTTTAGATTTAATCTGAAAAGTTACCAATGCCTTATTGTCGATAAAAAACTCGTGCCCTCTTAGTTGCGATTCGAATTAGAATTCACCCCGCGGCTGTTGCCCTATTGTATTAATATTTTATGGCTCTTTCCCGGGAAGACATTTTCGCAATGATTTAGAGGAGTTGTAAATGCCTGTCATGCCGCAGAAATCTAGTCACATTTTTGTAGGTTAAAGCGCCCGATGTTAAGAGAATTATTTCGCAGCTACCTGATCGCTTTGGCGACGACCTCGATTTCTCGCCAACAAACCAGGAATAACAAACAATAATGGAGTTGGCACTTTGCCTCCAGGTGCATTTCCGCCAATATCACATCCACCGCCGCTATTTTTTTCTGAATGTTCTGCCTGTGGGACCTCGGCGCCGCTTGGTGGCTCAGTTGCCGGAGCTGGCTCTTTTATTACACTTGGCGCTTCAACACATTTATTCCCTCGCTCTTTCAATACCATTCCCGGAGCACAAACAGGAGTTTTTGCATCGGTGGTAGCGTCGGCGTTTCCGTGTGAAGCGTCAGCTAAACCTAGGTCGGTTTGTTCAGCAGCATCAGCCGAAACAGGGGCAGAATCAAGAGGATTTTGACCAGCGTCTTTAGCTACAACCGCAGCATCTGCTTGTTGCACGCCGAGATCTGGTGAAACAACCGCGGCATCTACCGGCAACGTTGCCGGAGCAGGAGCGTCGGGTGCAGGCACACCTAGGTCAACTGGCAGTGGGGCTAGATCAACGGAGTTTGCAGCATCTACTAGAACAACTTGTGCTGAGTCTAGCGGCATTAGATTGGCATCAACAGGAAGTTGAGCTGCATCGACTGGAACAACTTGCGCAGCGTCTACAGAAACTCCGGAGTCAAGCGGCAAAGCCCCATCTGGAGCTGGTTGGAAAATTACATTATGTGCATCGTTTGCGTCGCTTGCGTCGGCGCCTCCATCAGAAGGCTGTGAAATTACATCGCTTGAAGAGTCGGCTGCATCGGCAGAATTTCCGCCGTCTACAACGTTTGCTCCATCAGCAGAATTTGCTGCATCGCTGGCACCATCAACTGAATGCGCTGCGTCTGCGCTGTTGGCATCGACCGGAACAACCTTAGCATCAACAACTGCATCGGGACCGGCAACATCCTCTTCATGAACAGCCATTCCAATTACCGTTCCTTTTAAAGCAAAAACAGGAATTGTATGTGGAGCGAATTCATAGCGCACCACTCCATCGGTTGGGGCGTTAATTACAAGCGGAACCTGATTCAACAAATCGGCTGCGTTGTTCAATATTTGTACATCGTGCGGCAGACCATCAAATCCTATATTCGAAATTAAATTAACATCGACAACATATGCTTTTCCGCCAAGCGGAGCCGTAAAAGTGATATTTGGACTTGCCGGTTGTGGCTCTCCACTCGAAACATCCCATGCATGATCCCACTCAAAAATTGTTTCAATTGCTGAAATATTTCCAACCGTCAACACGTCGCCGCCAGCATTCAAATTATATGTCGCATCGCCGCCGTCGGTGAACAATCGCGAGCCATCTTTTC
>JAHFJU010000076.1:3413-6553 GCA_023245725.1 Candidatus Peregrinibacteria bacterium | reverse complement strand
GTTGAAGATGTTCCGTCGCCCGAAATGTTGGCGCGAGTTGGCCATGGTTTGGAAACATTATATTTAAAAGAAAAAGAACGAAATGCGGCTGTAATTTTATCGATGAGTTTTTCAATTGGCAAAGGCTGTGAACAGTGCGGCAACAGCGGGTATTTTGGGCGAGTTGGTTTATATGAAGCAATGCTGATTAATAATCGCCTGCGCCGTATGATTACCGAAGAGGGGCGCGCGCTCGACATTGAAAAAGCGGCGATTGAAAATGGAATGGTCAGTCTTGAACAGGCTGGAATTTTGAAGGCTTTAAAAGGAGAAACAACGCTTGAAGAGGTGTACAGCGTGGCGCGCGAGAGTGAATAATTTCGCTACCACAAATCTAATATCGGCACTAGTTACTCTGTGAAAATTACAGAGAACATGTTGCTCACTAACGTTCGCAACTCATGGAAAAAAACGCAAAAGACTTTCTACTCGACGCCCAGCTCGGCGCGCAAACTTTCTCACTCGATGGCTCAACTACCGAGAAAGACGCGATTGTGCTTTCAATCGAATCTGATGCGGTTCTTTCATCTTCGATGCTCGATCAGTCAAAGAAGAAACTTGCTGTAAGAAATAAAGGCGGATTATATACAAGAATAGACGAATGGTTTCAGTCTCTCGGAAAGCCTTCTATAAAAGAAAAAGCTACTTTTTTTAGGCTTATTTCGATCATGATAAATGCTGGTGTGCCGCTTATTCGTTCGCTCGATACGATTGCAGAACAGACGAACAATGTGCGCATGAGACGCATGTTATTCGATGTCGCCCGTGGTATTGAGAAAGGTTCAACTTTTTCGGCCGAGCTTGGGCATTTCGACGATTTTTTCTCAGACTCTGAAACGGGTATGATAAAGGCGGCAGAGGCCTCTGGTCAGTTAAATGTTATTTTGCGCGATCTCGCGCACGACGTTGAGGCTCAAGATAAGTTACACAGGAAAGTTCGTGGAGCAATGATGTATCCGGCGTTTGTGGTTACTGTTATGGTCGTAGTTGTTGTTGGAATGATGGTCGGAGTTGTGCCGCAATTGGCTGTGATTTTTTCTAGCAATGGCCGCGAGCTTCCAATTCTGACGAGGGTTGTAATGAGTATAAGTGATTTTATGGTGAACAATTGGATTGTCGCGCTCACTTCTATTTTGATTTTTTTCGCTTTTCTTGGCGTGTATAAACGAACCCAGTCTGGTTTGTATTTTTTTGACTGGTTTAAAATCCGCGCGCCGATTATTGGTCCTATTATGAAAAAGGCTATGCTTGCGCGTTTTAGCCGTATGTTGAGTAATCTTTTGAAGAGTGGTGTAGCTATTACAAGAAGTTTAACTATTTGTGCTCGCTCGATTGGGAATGAGGTTTATACTCGCAGAATTTCTATGATTGGAGAAGATATTGCACGAGGAATTCCGCTTGGTGAGTCGTTGCGCGATACTCCTGAGTTTCCGCCTATGGTGGTTCAGATGATTTCTGTTGGTGAAGAAACTGCGCAGCTCGACACGATGTGTGCGAAAATCGCCGAAGTTTATGAAGATGAAGTTGATACTTCTGTTTCAAGTTTAACAAAAGTGCTCGAACCTATTTTGATTGTCACTCTCGGTTTGATTGTGGCGGTTGTCGTTTTTGCGATCATGATGCCAATTATGGATTTGGCGAATATTGCAGGATAAACTTTTTTACTGCACCTATAGGACAAACGCAGCACCGCATGCGTAAGCTGGCGGTGCTGTTTCTTTTACTGAACTTTTATTGGCGCAATAATTTGCGGTCCTGTTTGTGTTGCGACCGTGCTTGTAATTGTAAATGGCGAAAATGCCTGTGCGTCTTGCAGTAGCGTTTGGTTCGGCTCTACTGTAAGCGAAATTGTTACTTGTGGCTGTTTTTGTGTATTGATTTCAGAAAACGCATATTGAGGATCTTCAACAGGAGAAATTTGAAAGCTCAAACTTTTAATATTTATTTTTAGTGGGCTAATAGGAACAAAGTCATGAATGAATCCGTTTGATGAGTTGTCGCATGATTGGTCGAATTGAGCTGTTGATGGAGACAATTCATCGCTTTGGCGCGGAAGTCCGCCGGGGATGTTGTCTGCCGATTGGCATTGTGCGGTTTGTCCGCATTCATAGCCGTCGGCGCACGAGAAATGGTCTATTGCTCCATCATTATTTTCGTCATTTCCACTCATTTTTACTTTTGAAATTGCCCAAATAGGATTCTCTGCACTGCCACCGATTCTTTCTCGCGCGAAAATTGTTTTTGTCTTTGAGTCGGCTGAAATAAGGTAGAGCTGGTCAACTGTTTTTGTCGTAAATCCGCATGCGCCACTACCGCAGAATGCGTTAGAAGAATTTGGGTCATCTGATACGGGTTTTCCGCTATATGGATTTTGCCCGGTTTGTTTGTCGAGTGATGTGCGAATTACAATGCAGTTTGCTGTGTTTCGTGTGTGATCGTTGCATTCGTATCCTAATAAATTATCGCTTCCCGGATTGAAAAATTGTGAATAATAATTGCCAAAATTTTGGCCGTATGTTTTTGCTGCTGCTTGGTGCGACGGAATGTAAACAAGTTGATTGTAATATTCGTCGTAGTCTAAGCGGTTATTTGCGATTTCATCTGTCAGTTGTTTCATTATAAATCTGGCATCTTCATAGGCTGTATTTTGAACCGATGCTTTGTGAGAATTTTTATACGAATCTACAAACAGGCTCGAAGTTACAACGACTATGATTGCCAAAATTCCAATCGAAATTAGTAACTCGATTAGGGTAAATGCGTTTACAGTAATTGGTTTTTTTTGTAGGATTTTTCTCACGGAAATATTGTAGCATACACAAGGTCGGGTATACTGTAGCCAATGCGATTCTCACTCGTAAAAATAAAAGTTAAAGCAGGAGAAAGTCTTATGGAAGTTATTATTTCTGTCGGAGTTTTAATGTTGATCATTGCGCCGATTGCCGGCATGTACATAACAAGTAATTATAAAACTGATCTCGCGAAAAAAACTCTCGTTGCGCAGAGTATCGCACTTGATGGCGTTGAATTAATGAAGACTGTTCGCGACACAAATCTTCTAAAATATAAAACAAAGGCGAGTGAATGTTGGTTCACAAAGC
>JAHFJU010000076.1:0-3403 GCA_023245725.1 Candidatus Peregrinibacteria bacterium | reverse complement strand
TGGTTGCGTGGCGCAGGTAATTTCAGTCGGTGATTATGTGATTGAGAATAATGCTAATGGAATAGTGCTTACTCAAAAAGCCGCAGCAATAAGCGAAAAACTCGACGTGCAAAGTGACGCTGAATTTAATTTACATCAGGGCGATAATATTTATACTTTAAATGCTGGTGATCCTATCACTCCATATTTTCGTGAATTAAAAATAACGATGAACGATGTAGATAAAATTGATAATGACAACAATGATTCGACAGGATTTGATTCGGTTACAATATTTTCAATCGTTAAATTTAAATCGGGTAGAGATGTTAAAAATGTAACTGTTAGTGAAACATTTTATGCAGAATAATAATTCTAATTTGAGTAAGATTTTTTTAAAAAAGGGGAGCGGTTTTATATTTTCGCTAATTGGGCGAATGGCGGCGTTTCGCTCACGTCGTGGCGTTAGTTTGTACATTGCGATTATTTTCGTTATGGCGTTTATGATTTTGTCTGCGAGCATGGTGAGGCAGATGATTTCTGCAAAAGCTAATCAAGAGAGATTTAATAAGTATTATGTGTTGAAATATATGCAGCAGTCGGCGAGCGAGGCAGGGGAATGGCTTGCCGGTCATGCTCTTGCGATTGGCGGAGTGCAAAGCGATTCTGGTGGAGTCGGTACAAGTGAAATTCGTCAAGACATTTTTGACCGCGTAAATAATGGGTTGATCGATGCAGCGCGCGCTTCTGGCGTGCCCGATGATTTTTTAGCAAAGTGTGCCGATGTCGATGGAGATGCTGGCAATGGTTTGCAGCCATGTTTTGATATTAGAATTGTGGGGAGGGGGAGTGAGGATTTGGGAGGGGGTGTGGTTGGAGGCGGAGGCGATAACGCGAACGGAGGTGCGGCTGGCGGTGGACTTGGCGGTCCGCAGGGCGCAAACGCCGATTCAGGCAACGAACTCGGCGGCCCGAACTTTGCGCGAGGCCGATTTGATTTTCGTTACAAAGCAAAAAACTATAGCGGCGCAACCGCGTTATACAGCGTTCCTTTAAAAGGCACCGGAAACGCGACACTAGTTTCAGGCGATAAAATCGGCAACTCAAAGTGTGTGAATCGAAACGATGTTAATGATCCATGTAATTGGAATATTTTGAAATATGGGGAGTCGGTGCAAATTCCGCTTTTTTATGAAACGAAAGACCCGAATCACCCCGAAGCCCCAGCGGTTGTGCACACGCTCGACATGAGCGCGATAAATAGAAATCGTGCATTCTTTCTGCGTATGAGAACGCCATGCAAAGAGGGCGCGCCAAGCGCAAACGCAGATGCGTACACAATTGTTCATGGCCAGTCGCCCGATATTAATTTGAACGACGATGAAGCCGGCCGAAATGCTGCACTTAAAATTTTAGGAGCTCCGAAAAAAATCAGCGGTACGGATTTTCCACGAAACTGCGATGCCGCCGATCGCGTTGAGTTGTTCCCTTCAACGCACGACGCCGCCAACTTTCTGACTTTCGCAAATGACCCCGTAATTGTTCAATGGGGAATTTCTGACGAGAATGGCAATACGGTGCTGGCGGCGGAGGGGAAGGATGATAATATTAAATTGAAAAGACCCGATTTTGAAAAATTAAACGCATATATGACTAACAGTCAATTAAGTTCTGGCAGGCTTAATAAATCTTTGGAATCAGTTGGTGTTAATATTATTAACTTTATAAATCTAGTTGCCGTAGATGGTTGGACTGACGGTATTTTGAGAATATTCGCTGGTCGAGAAAATGATATTTCAAGCTATATCGATATATATGACGGTCGTCGCCTATATTTCAACATGAAAGTTATTCAAGAACTTCGCCGAAATACTGTTGAAGAGCGATATGTACCTCATGTTGAGTATCAAGTTTTGACCTCTGACCCCATTGCAGATGCATCTTCAAAAATTCAGGTAACTGTCCGTTTATGGGATATGACAGCCACGAAAACTGTTCGTTTGCCATCGAAAAACGCTCCGAATATGTTTGTTCTAGGGAACCTATAACAGCACAAATGGCTTTATCGAGCCAAACAGGTTGACTTTGTCGATATTATTGTGATAATAACTACAGCTTAACCATAATACATATGAGAAAACCTGACTCGCCAGATAGTAGCAGATATTCATCTCATAAATCTCCAAGTAGACTGAAAACGGCTTTATCGGCTGGGGTTTTGGCTCTAGCAGGTGGTTTTGCCAATAAGGCAGAGGCGCAGACTAGGTTTGATTTACCTCGCGATAATGGCGATTATGTTAAAATTAATAAATTAGAAAATCCTAATATTGTACAGTTTTCTTATAGTGATCTTGAAGCTAACGCTCAGGCGATAGATTACTCTGTTTCTAGAGAAGGTAATTCGGTTGTTCTGACTCAACTTTCTGGAGTTAAGCCATTGTCAACGCCGTACTCCTCAATGAGAACTCTAGTAAGCGATGGTGCTGGTTGTCAAAATGAGTTTGTTCCCGCAGGTCGTGATGAATGGGGACAACAAGCCTCCTTGTTAAATGGAATTCCAGTGTGGATTAACAATAATTTGGGATCTGCAGACTGTGATGTTCAAGTAAAGAATTCTTTCCCAACAAGAAACGGCAAAATCGGACTTGAAGTATATGGTTCATTTGGCACAGCTGGCGCCGCATATGGCAACAATAACAATGGCGTCACATTTGAATTTGATACTAATAGTTCAGACTGGTGTGCCGACTACAAGGCAAGAATCAACGGAATAAATCCATTAATTGACCCTGAAATTTCAGATCGCATACTCGCGACTTCTAGAATGGAAGACTATATTCGTGCAGATGGTGCGATTAGAATGATTCTGCGATATCAAGGGCAGAGTCCTAGCCCTATGGCTGAAGGAGTACGTTACGCCGCTCAAGACGAAACCGACACAGGCCCATACCGATATTTTCAATCATACGATAACGGCAATACCTACGTTCTTGATCCGCAGCAGGTAAATGGAGGAAATCCTGTTCCGGCAAACGACTATGTTGGTATCGACCTAACTGGTGCTGTCGGTCTTAAAAATGTTGTATTAACTTATGGAGGAGTTAACGAAATTCCGGGAGCGCTTCCGGCTCTTGATGCGCACGAAAAAGTCATCACAACAAACCCCGACGGAACAAAAACAGTTACATTGCTTCGTCTTCCCGTGGTTATTCGTGAGGGCTTTGTCGATGATAATCTTCGTGACGCCGATCAAGATGGAATTCCCGATAACCAAGACGCAAACCCCGGAATTAACGCCCCCGGAGGCGATTTAAACAGAGCAACTTCGGTTGCGTGCTTCCTCAGCAATCCTGCTAATCAAATTGGAAACGGGCTAATTGCGTGTGATTCAACGCAAAACGGTGAGGTTGTTATGGCGCGAAAA
>JAHFJU010000075.1 GCA_023245725.1 Candidatus Peregrinibacteria bacterium | reverse complement strand
CGCGCGCTTTATGCCGATCGTTCGAACATTCGCGCCATTTGTTGCTGGCATAGGCAAAATGAATTACGCAACTTTCTTTAGCTATAATGTAATTGGGGCAATTGCATGGGTCGGCTCGCTCACGCTCGCCGGCTATTACTTCGGCTCAATTCCTTTTATAAAAGCTCACCTTACGTTAATTATATTGGGAATAGTGTTTTTGTCTTTCGTTCCAGCTGTATGGCATTTGCTGAAAAAAAATAAAGTTTAGGCTTCTCACGATTATTGACTCCGAGCGTAAAAATATCCCAACTAATATATACCTTCTGCAAGCTAATATTGGTACCCCTAATTTAGTAGCCCGCGCCGCAATTCTCTCCTCAAAATTTTGTAGTTCGGAATCGTAAGCGCAACAAGCTCCCAAAACTTTTTAGAGTGATTCATTTGCCGCAGATGACAAAGCTCGTGAACTACCAGGTAGTCAGCCAACTCGGGCCTGATCAGCGCAATTTTATAGTTAAAGTTTAGGTTTCCCAACCGCGAACAACTCCCCCATCTGGTTTTCTGATTTTTTATTAGAACGCGCCGATACGAAAATCCGTAGTGTCGATTAAAGTGCTCAAGCCTCTCATTTGCAATTTTAAGTGCAGCTTCTTTGTTACCCACATACTCCTCTCGAATTTTCTTGTGATCGCGTGGTGGCGTTATAGAAACTATTTTTTTATAGTATTCAACCTTAGAAAAAATCCACGCAATCTTGTCGCGCAAAAAAGCGTGCATATGACGAAGAGCCATTCTATGCGGCAAAGTGACCTTCACCCGACCTCCGGGAAAAACCGCCAGCCGCAGCTTGCGCGCGCGCCGGCTCTCAATGAGGTCATATTCAATTATCTCTCCATTATGAATGAGTTGATGAATCATCGGGCACTTTTTAGGGTACAGATCATGGTTGGGGATGAGGGATTCGAACCCCCGATACCGCCTCCAGAGGGCGGTGCCTTACCACTTGGCGAATCCCCAACGTATTTTGTGGGAGAATTATAGTTGAGGAGACCGAGCAGAACAAGTGGGAGTAAAACCCGCACAGTTTTTACCAAATTTACAAAAAACCAGTTGGCTCTATTAAGCCCTAAAGTGCCCATCTGAGTTGCACGTGCAACGCGTTTTACGCAACATTTTGAGAAGGCGACGGAGAATTGCGGCAGCCGCTAACCTCCCTAATAATCCCCTCAACCTCGGCGCACACCTCAGGAATTTTGCCATCTTCGCTCATAACAACAAAATCACACTCCTTCGAAAAAACCATCTCTTTTTCAAAACTTTTCTCACGATGATCAAGCTCCTCTGCTGACAATGGCGCACGCTTCTCAATTCGAGCGCGCAAACTTTCCCACGATGGAGAAGTGATAAAAATTGCCTTTACATTTTCACGGCCAAAAATTTTTCTTATCGACATAACTCCCTGCATATCGACCTCACGAATAACCGATTTTCCTTCTCTCAAAGCTCCTTCTATCGGAGCCTTCAATGTTCCATAATAATTGTCATTATGCACAATCGCCCACTCTAAAAAATCGCCAGAATCAATACGCGCCTTAAAATCCTCTTTCGTAATAAAGTGGTAAACCTGACCATCTTTCTCGCCAGGCCGCGCTAAACGAGTAGTGCATGACAACGGAAAAACTGCATCAGGAAATACAGTTCGAAGATGCGAAATAACTGTTCCCTTACCCGTTCCAGAGGGGCCTAAAATTAAAATAAAAGTTCCATTCATATGATATAATTTCGCTACTAGCCTATATGAATTCTTGCCGACAATGCAATACACAGTTTCAGGTGACCGAGCGCGATTCTGAGTTTTATAAAAAGATAGAGGTGCCGCCACCGACGCTTTGTCCGCTCTGTCGTCTACAACGTCGATTAAGTTTTCGCAATGAACGACGACTCTATAAACGCACCTGTGATTTATGTAAAAAATCAATGATATCCTTTTACGATGCTGATTCTCCTTACACGGTCTACTGCAAAGACTGCTGGTGGAGCGATACATGGGATCCAAAAGCGTATGGGCAAGAGTATGACCCCCATCGACCCTTTATGGATCAGCTCAAAGAACTCTTTCTCAAAGTGCCAAAAGCGGGATTAATTCAAATGAATTCAGAAAACTGCGACTATAATGCATTTCTGTATTTCAGCAAAAATACGTATATGTCGCCGGGCAGCTATTTTGTCGAGAATTGTTTTTATGTACGCAAAAGCCAATATTCACGAGACTGCGCATCGAGCAATGCGCTCAATAAATGTGAACTCGTTGCCGAGAGCACAAATTGTGATAACTGTTACCACTGCCACCATTTACTCAACTGCCGCAACTGCTCATCATCCAGCCACTTACATAATTGCACGAGTCTTGAAAACAGTTTTATGTGCAGTGGCATGAATAACAAAAAGTACTGCTTCAAGAATACGCAGTATACACAAGAGGAATATGAAAAAATGAGACAAACGTACTCGGCGAAGTCACCCGACGAAATCGACCGTGAGTATCATGAATTCTTATTGACGATTCCACAGCGCGCGCTCAATCAGCTCAACTGCGAAAACTCAACCGGCGATTATTTGCAAAACTGTAAAAATGCACTCGACTGCTACGACTGCTTTGAGGTTCAAGATTCGCGCTACTTAAGCGAGTGCGTGAATGTAAAAGATTCCATGGATTTAAGCCTACACGACAAAGAGATCGAGCTATGCTACGAGCTATGTACCGGGGGCGAAAAGGGATACCTTACAAAATTTTCATATTGCGCGGTTGCCTCTCCTTTTAGTGAATACACGTATTCATGCATTTACCTCACTCATGGATTTGGCTGTGATGGCTTCCACTCCCGTAGCGAATATATGATTTTGAATAAACAATATGCTCCCGAAGAATACACTGTGTTACGCGCACAAATTATTGAAGATATGAAGAGTGAAACCGCGCGTGGAAATTTCGATGCTCAATACGGTGAATTTTTTCCTTTTTCACTTTCGACGTTTGCCTACAACGAGACCGCTGCTCAAGATTACTTCCCTATTACTGAAGAAATTGCACAGCAATACAACATCCCGTGGAAAAACCACCCTACGCAACGAATAGACAACAGCCCCGATATTTTTACCTGTATTAACTGTAGCAAACAGTACAAAATCATAGCGCAAGAAAAAGAACTGTACACGAAAATTGGCCTTCCTCTCTCACCTTACTGCCATGAATGCCGATACCTCAAGGTGATTTCGTGGAAAAATCAAAAACAAATTTACACACGCACATGCGCGAAATGTGGCACCACAATACAAACAACCTATCACCATGATCGTCGAGAAATCGTATATTGCGAAGCATGCTACCTAGCAACAAAATAGTCACGCGCGAGATCAAGAGTCTTGAACAAATCCTCATTTTTCGGTATAATTGTAGGATTTTATGGCGCCAGAAATTAAAAATATACCAAGCGAACAATCACAAACAGACGACAATAATGAGCACTATCGTCCTATTATCGAAGCAAATGCTGACTATCGCGCGGGATTTACTCGGCGAAGTTTCGAAGCTATCGGAAAATCTCTCACCAAGTTTTTGGCTGAAATAAAAAATCCTCCATACAATATTGAAATCGATGAAAATGATGACAAAAGTCTTGCCTACGGAATTTTCTGCTTTCAAAGACTCCTTGGCCCGCCTGAAACTGAAAACGACTTTATTCACGATGGTATGTGTGGCCCCGCGACACTACGAAAATATGAAGATGTAAACCTTCACGGTAAAAACACCAGCTCATTGAGTGCCTTAAGAGAATCTATGCCGCCCTCAGATACAATGGCCCTTCGAGCCCCTGTATCTACAAAAGAACAAGCTCTTGACGTACCATTGCCTCCTGCCCCTGAATCGCATGAAACACTTCCCGAGACGTATATTGGCTCATGGCTCTTTGTGGGAGATTCGCTTACCGTTGGAATGAAAAATACTGGCGTACTCAATGGAGCGATAGAACCTCAAGAATACGATAAAAAAACATGGAGAGATAAGGGTGGGAAAACACATGTTAGTAAAAAAGGGATCTCAGTAGGAGGGAAACAAACCCCCGCTATGCTTGAGGCATTGCAGTACGCAGCAAAAAATAACGAATTGAACGATGGCAAAGGAATGGTTGTATGGGGAGGAATAAACGATATAGGAAGCGCGCGATCTGTACAAAGCATAATCGAATCACTAACAAAAATTTACAAATTCGCCGCTCAGCATAACATGAAAATCGTTGCGTGTACCTTGCCAGATTGGAAACCAAGTAAAGAAACACTAAAAGAATATGACCGTCGTTGGAAAACGTATGGCAAGGATAAATATCCTTTCACCGCAGATGAAACCGTTGAAAGAATTCATGCTGTTAATGATTGGATTAGAAATCAAGCAACCAGTGTTGTTCCACAGGCTCAATTACAGATAGTTGACCTGAATACTGAGCTTAAAAATAACCCTGAAAAATATCATTATAACGAAGCGAATCTTCATTATCCGACCAAAGGATCCATAGCAATTGCGGAATATATTACGTCACAAGCTAAAATTGAGAGGCAAACCACAGCAGTACCAAAAGTATAACGGTGAAATATACAGCGGTTCCTTAATGTTTGAGGATTGTAAAAGTCGCCCAAAAATGATATACTGATTTAATACATTGATCTTTAAAAACCAGTCACTCTCTACCGCTTTTTAAAACCGTGTGAAAAGCGGGGAAAGAGGCGTTATGACTCTCATCTGAGATGATGCTTGCATCTGCTCACGATTGTCACAGGCGTCTTAAAATATCGCTTGGGAAAATTAAAATTTTCACCGCGCCTCTCTCCCTACTTTTCATGCGTGGAACTGCCGACTACAGTTCCCAACACAGTGAAAAGTACTCCTCACTTAGTATGAGAATGGTTTCTGCGGATTCGATGCGAAGGCACCGTTCATGCACACCATCTGTACTATCAGCAGGAAAAACTACCTCTGTTTTATTCATTCCAATCAGAATGGGTAACTCAAAAAAAATAAAAGCAAAAATAAATACGCCAAAAGTCGTCTGTTCTTAATTGGACTCCGACACAAAAAACAAAAACAAAGAAAGACCCTGGTGGTAAAGGTCTATAAGGCGCCGCACGGCGACGCCGCGAAGCGAGTGAAGAATCCGGCTTTGCCGGTTCTGAATGAGCTGAGCTTAATTATATAATCCACCTAAGAACGGTAGGGAGATTGTCTCGCCACGCTACGAGACTACGCATAAGACCATAGTCGCCTTATGCCGACTACCGCTCATTCATGAAAGCGACTCCTCTGTCTACACAAATTTATGCAGGCAGATCGGAACGTGATTCCGATTTATCGGGACCTTGAAAGAGCATTGCGTTGAGCCGGCTTTCTCACCTCTGTATTCACCTTTTTTAAAGGCTACACGTGCCCAATTAGAGAGCCGGTTCTTAATATCTTAATACTAAATAATATGACTGACGAATTCCATGCAGAATTACAACCAAAAGAAAGGCATAAGTTTGAACCCAAAGTTAATCCTACCAATGAACGTGAGGAACCCAAAGAAATAAATGGAGGAGAAGATAGTAAAAACAACATTCCTGAGGTTACTTCGCTTAGAGATATCTTCGATGCTCAATGTACGAGGTTGAGTAAATGTAATTATGAATCTTTATTAAATCTGCCTACTAAAACCCAGGATACTAAAAAACACTATGAAAGCGTAACCCCAGCGGTAAAATTAATCTTTAAAGAGCTAGAGACAACCTGCCTCGTTTCAATTAATACACTGGGTGCACCTAGAGACAATGGCACATTAAAACCCAATGAGATTGCAGTTAAATTCCCACCATACACGGAAAAGGTCTTCACATATAAAGATGACGGATATTTGTATGCAGAAGGGTTTAATCCGATTGAAAAAAGAGCCTTCATAAATTGGGTTAAAGAGAGAGCTCAAAATTAAACAGTAATCGGCTACAAGATCAACAGTGTATTTATCAGTGCACATTTATTCACAACAAATTCGACTTCACAATAAATTTGTGATTTTAATTAATCCCTTACAATCAGCCGCGCTACTAAAACGGCAAATCATCAATTGAAACCTCTGGTGCACTTACTTGTCCTGCACCCATTTCAGCAGGCATTTCATCGCCTGAACTAGAAGGTTTTTTTACCGAACGCTGAGGTCGTGCGCCCTGAAACGGAGAACTCATTTCACCCTCGCTTTCTCGGCTCATTCCACCGCCCACCGACGATCCATCTCCTTTTCGGCCATCTAACAAAATAAGATTGTCCGCGACAATTTCGGTTTTATATCGTTTTATACCATCTTCACCCTCCCACTCACGAGTCTGCATTTTTCCCTCCACATAAATTTTGCCTCCTTTTTTAACGTAATTCTGCGCGATTTCAGCCAATTTTCTCCATACAACAATATTGTGGAACTCCGCCTTTTCTTTTTTTGCACCAGTTGAATCGGTCCATGAAAAATTAGTAGCTACAGCAAAAGTAGCAACAGGTTGACCACCTGCCATGCGAGTTTCAGGATCCC
>JAHFJU010000074.1 GCA_023245725.1 Candidatus Peregrinibacteria bacterium | reverse complement strand
TCGTTCGCGGCATTATTTAGCGCATTATTAGATTGTGTAAGCTCCTCTTTTTTTGCTTTCATATCTGAAATAGCGCTTTGAATTCGGTTGTCTTGTATCTCAAAATAAATAGAGAAAAAAAGTACAATAGCGAATGCAATTACACTTACTACGACAAACCAGTGTTTTGGTTCTTCTTGAAGTTCTTCCGAAATCATGTGATGAGTGTGTTTTTATTTGTAAAGTACGTATATATTATACCATATATGGCGCGAAAAGACTTTAAGAAATTTAATACAGGATTCACATGCGTTTCGTGTAAAACAGAGAACCCTCCTGCGCTTCGATCTGAGAGAAATCACTGTAGAAAATGTTTGAGATCATTACATGTTGATGACGAAACTCCAGGAGACAGAGCTAGTGAATGTTTTGGAGTTATGGAGCCGATTGGTCTTGAGTATAGTGGAGCAAAGGGATACGTTATTCTTCATCGCTGTGAAAAGTGCGCAAAAACGCACAGAAATAGAGCGGCAGAAGACGACGAGCGACTCGATAGACTTTCATGATTAATATATGAAATTGCCATTAATTCCAGCTACAATATTTGATTTTTGTGAGGAGCGGCTCATTTCTGGCGATACTATTATAGTCGGTGTTTCTGGTGGCCCTGATTCGACTGCATTACTGCATGCACTTTCGCTTTTTGCTCAAAAAAATCCTCTTACTGTTATTGTGGCTCATATAAATCATGGAATTAGAAAAAATACTGCAAAGCGTGACGAGAATTTTGTGGCTTCATTGGCTCGTGAGTACGGTTTTGTCTGTAAAATTAAGAGAGTGAAACTTAAAGGGAGTGGGCTTGAAGAGCAGGGGAGGCGAATTCGTCGGGCGTTTTTTGAACAGCTTTTGAAAAAAAATAATGCAAGTGCAATTTTTACCGCACACACGCAAGACGATCAGCTTGAAACCATTTTGTTTAATGTGATTCGCGGTGCGTACATTGGTGGCCTTGCGGGAATGAGAAGTGTCGAAGGTGTTTATATGAAGCCGTTTTTGGCTGTTTCTAAAAAAGAGATTCTTGATTACCTCAAAAAAAATAAGCTGAAATTTTGTCATGACGAAATGAACGATGATACTAAATACACTCGTGTTTATTTACGAAAAAAAATCATTCCGCTTTTAAAGAAAATTAATCCTTCCATAGCGCAGACGGTTTCAAAAAATGCACGCCTTTTTCAGAGCCTCGAAGACAAGTTGAATGTGGCATAACCTAGTTTGTATTTGGCACCTGTTTGTAGCATACTGTCAGCACTTTTTTATTCTGGAAACTACAACTAATTATTATGGAAAATACAACTAAACCTCAATCAAGAATGCCTCGCCCACGTGCAGGGCTCACGACATTATTAATTATCGCGCTCATTGTAAGCGCATTGTTTTTGTACTTCGATACAGGTTCAGCGCCTTCTACAGAAGTTCCTCTTTCTACACTCGTTTCAGGAGTGAAAATCGGCGACGTTGTGAGTGTAGATGTGACGGCAAACAAGCTCGAAGCAACTTTGAAAGACGGCAAAAAAGTTTTTGCAAATAAAGAGACAAAGCAGAGCATGACAGATGTGCTGGCAGATGTTTCGCCCGATATTAGAGCCAAACTTCAGATACAAGTACACGACGAAAGTCAGAGCGATTTTTGGATGAATATTGTTATAAGCGTGGTTCCGTTTGTGCTTATCGTCGTCTTCTTTTTGTTTATGTTCCGTCAGGCGCAGTCGAGCAACAATCAGGCGCTTTCATTTGGAAAATCGAGCGCGCGTCTTTATGAAAACAATAATAAGAAAACAACTTTTGCCGATGTCGCAGGTGCTACAGAAGCAAAACAGGAGCTTATTGAAATTGTGGATTTTTTGAAAAATCCTATTAAATACCTTGCTATGGGAGCGAAAATTCCAAAAGGAGTTTTATTGATTGGTGCTCCCGGATGTGGAAAAACCTTATTAGCTAGAGCAGTTGCTGGTGAAGCTAATGTTCCTTTTTTCAGCATTTCAGGTTCTGAATTCGTAGAAATGTTTGTGGGAGTTGGTGCGTCGCGTGTTCGTGACTTGTTCAAACGAGCAAAGAGAAACGCGCCATGTATTATTTTCGTAGATGAAATCGATGCGGTTGGTCGTCAACGCGGAACTGGTTTAGGTGGCGGTCACGATGAACGTGAGCAGACTTTGAATCAGATTTTGACTGAGATGGACGGTTTTGAAACTGACACAAACGTTATTGTAATGGCTGCAACAAATAGACCAGATGTGCTTGATCCTGCTTTGTTACGTCCCGGACGTTTTGATCGCCGAGTGGTAGTAGATCAGCCAGATATTAAAGATCGCGAGGCGATTTTAGAGGTGCATGTACGCAACAAACCAATGGGGAAAGATGTTAATCTTGAGGTAATTGCAAAGCAGACTCCCGGATTTGTTGGTGCCGATTTGGAAAATTTGATGAATGAGGCGGCGCTTCTTGCAGCGCGTTACAATAAGAAAAAAATCGGAATGAAAGAAATTGAGCAGTCTGTTGAAAAGGTTGTTATGGGTCCTGAACGAAAATCGAAAATAATGTCACCGAAAGAAAAAGAAGTGACTGCGTATCACGAAGTTGGGCACGCGCTTGTAGGACATTTAACTCCGGGTTGCGATCCTGTTCATAAAATTTCTATTGTTTCGCGTGGCATGGCTCTAGGTGTGACTTGGTTTATGCCAGACGAAGATAAACATTTATATGCAAAAGCAAAATATCATGCAGAAATGGCTTCATTATTAGGAGGGTACGTTGCAGAAGAGTTGGTTTTTGGAAAAGAAAATATTACGACAGGAGCTTCAAACGATTTAGAAAAGGCAACTGGCACAGCTCGCAAGATGATTATGAATTATGGAATGAGCGATGTACTTGGTCCTGTTATTTACGGCGAACACAATCGCGAGGTATTTCTTGGAAGAGACTTTGGTCATATGAAAAACTTTTCAGAAGAAATTGCTGCAAAAATCGATGCTGAAGTTCATGTGTTCATCACCCGCGCTTACGACAGGGCAAAAAAGGTTCTTTCTGAGCACCGTCCTACTCTTGAAAAAGTTGCAAAAGTTCTTCTCGAAAAAGAAAATATTTCTCGTGAGGAGTTTTTGGAGCTCGTTTCTGACGCTGAAAAAGTTACGGCATAGCTGTTTGCTGAGTCTCTCTTTTATAAATTTGAATCTATGACAAAAAAATCCTTTTCACAAAAATCATCGAATCTAAAAGGCGATGTTATAGCAGAATCTAATATTTTACCCGATGCATCTTTGATGGTCGTGCCCGATGAGCGTGAGCAGTCTGTGCCATATACGAAAGCAGAAGATGCACTTGTTACAGAAGAAGAATTTCTTGATCTTGAAGAGACTGGTGAGGTCGGTGAATTGGCTGTAGATGTTTTTCATAATGATAACGAAATTGTTGTTGTTGCGCCGATAGCAGGAATTACCTCTAAAGATTTTTCGATAAATGTAGTGCGTGGTGTTTTAACAATTCGCGGCCGTCGTGCTTTTAGTTTCGATGTATCGCCACAAGAGTACGTTACGCAAGAATGTTTTTGGGGTGCGTTTACAAGAAACATAATTTTACCGGACCATGTTGATGTTACTAAAATTAAGGCTTCATTTAAAAACGGAGTTCTCGCTGTTCGTATTCCAAAGCTAAAGCCGTTAGAAGTTAAGGTGGTTGCTGTAGAGGGCTAGATAGAGCCTTTTTATTTGTTATAATTATTACACACCACTAATCAAGCGCACGCATGACTCAGTATAAAAAAATTAGAAAAGCAGTGTTCCCGGCCGCCGGTTTTGGTACTCGTTTTTTGCCAGTTACCAAGGCGCAGCCAAAAGAAATGTTGCCGATTGTAGATAAACCGGTGATTCAATATTTGGTTGAGGAGGCGGTCGCTGCCGGAATCGAAGAAATTATTATAGTGACTGGTAGAGGCAAGCGTTCGATAGAAGATCACTTTGATTATTCGTATGAACTTGAGCAAACACTAGTTGAAAAAGGAAAGTCGAAGTTGCTTAAAGAAGTTCGCGCAATTGCAGAGATGGCGAAGTTTATATATGTGCGTCAGCCAAGGCCGCTTGGCGACGGTCATGCGATTTTGTGTGCCAAAGAGGTGGTGGGTGACGAGCCGTTCGCGGTTTTGTTCGGCGACGATTTGGTAGATGGAAAAGTGCCGGCAATTAAACAGTTGATCGACGTTTATAACCAAACAGGTGCGCCTGTAATTGCTCTCGAAAAAATTAAGAAAGAGGATTCATACAAATATGGCATGATTAAATCGTTGCGAACTGTTTTTGGTAATGCGCGTCTGCATGAGATTATTGAACTGATTGAAAAACCAGAGCCGAAGAATGCTCCATCTGACTTGGGAATTATCGGCAAATATATTGTAACTCCAGAGGTGATGAGTGCTCTTGAGTTGAGCCCAAAGAGTGCCGATGGCGAGATTCGCTTGATCGAAGGATTCAAAATGCTGCTCGGAAAATCGCCGATTTACGGCCTTGAAGTTGAGGGTCGCCGCTATGACACGGGTGATAAACTAGGCTTTTTACAGGCAACTATCGATTTTGCACTTCAAAGAAAAGACTTGGGGCCTGCGCTAAGAGAGCATTTGAAAAATTACTGCAAAATCTAAATAAGGTGAAAAGCGCATAAAGTATTATCACTGGCTTATATCCTTTAAGCTTTTATAATAGTTTCGTATTTGTATGTCACTTTTTAAACCTTATCTTAGGCTGATTTTTCGATTGGCGATGAAAAACCGCAGGAGGGTTGTTGCCTTGTCGTTCCTCATTGTTATTTCTACGGCAGTGCGTTTGGCGGAGCCGTATTTGTACAAGGTTGTAGTTGATGCGCTCACCGATGGATTGTTGTCACATAACTTTAGCGAGGCAATACTTCACACGTTGTTACTTGCAGTTGGTGTGTGGTTTTGTCTCTCTATCCTCAATAATATTTTGAGTTCACAGTCAAATTTTTTAGTGTGGGCGATTGGGAATGACAGTTCGCAGTGGGTGCACATTACTGGATTTAAAAAACTGCTGCGTATGGATTATTTTCGTCACACGCAAAAACACTCGAGCCGCATTTGTAAAATTATCGACGATGCAGATTCAACTATGTGGGAAATGACCAACTGGTGGTTTGCTTCTTTTGTTCCAGCTACATTGGGCTTTGTTGGAATGCTTGCGATCGCCTTTAGTGTAAGTTGGCAAATGACTCTAGTGTCGTTATCTATTTTGCCAATGGGATTAGGAATGATTATAACGATTATTCGTCGTGCCGAAGGTGAGCAGCATAAGGTGAATAAACTGTGGGAGAAAAAATCCGAGCACATGGCAGATCAAGTTGCTAACGTGATTACCTACAAACTTAATCAAGATGAACGTGCTTTTGTAAAGGTGCAGGAGGTGCATATGAACACTGCAGTACATGCACAATCTGAACTCAACAAAAAGTGGCGCATTGCAGAGATGCTCAATCCAGATTCTATTGGTCGTTTTATGGTGATGGGAATGGGTGTGTACTTTGTTAGCAAGGGAACTATTACGCTCGGTATTTTGTTTATGTTCATGGGACTATTGCATGAAATACTTGTGCCACTCCGTATTTTGGGAGATAAGCTGCCGCAGTATAGTAGACGCGCGAGACAGATTCAGCGCTTTATAGATTTAATGGATGAGCCTGTTACGATAACCGACTCTCCTCGTGCGCAAAAAATCTCTCCACGTACGGTTAAGGGAAAAATTGAGTTTAAAAATGTTAGTTTTAAGTATCCAACACAAGAGGGCGCCTATATTTTAAAGAATGTTTCATTTACTTTGGAGTCGGGGCAGCACGTTGCAATGATTGGACGCTCTGGAGCAGGCAAGTCGACGATTATGGGCTTACTGACCAGGCTTTATGATCCTACTGAGGGTGGAATTTTACTCGATGGAATTAATATTAAAGATTTAAAGCAGGCAGATTTTCGTGCGGTGATCGGTACGGTTTTGCAGGAGCACTCTTTATATAGCGAATCAATTTCTCAAAATATTGCGTATGGCAGGCGAGCGGCAACGCGAGCCCAAATTAAAAAAGCTGCCCGTATTGCAGCAGCCGATGAGTTCATTGAAAAGTTGCCACTTGGCTATGACACTCTCGTGGGTGAGCGCGGCGTGAGGCTCTCTGGGGGCGAGCGCCAGCGTTTGGCAATTGCGCGTGCTGTTTTAAAAAATCCTAAGATCGTTATTTTAGATGAGCCGACAAGCGCACTCGATAGTATGACAGAGGCGCAGGTGCAAAAAGGTTTGGTTCATTTAATGCAAGGTCGCACGACTCTCACTATTGCGCATCGTTTGGCAACGGTACGTAACTCCGATAAAATTCTCGTGCTGAAAAACGGCGAGCTGGTTGCGCAGGGGTCACACCTCGAACTGCTCAAAACCAGCGATGATTACAGCCGAATGGTTGAGCTGCAGACTGGTGGATTTTTGAAAGACAGTGATCAGTAAACGTAGTGAGCGGAGCGCCTTTGCATTTTTCCCTGGGCTCCTCCATTCCGCATAAAATACCTATT
>JAHFJU010000073.1 GCA_023245725.1 Candidatus Peregrinibacteria bacterium | reverse complement strand
AAAAGTTGCCCATGATGATTCACCTGCGAAATTTCACCGCGAATAAAACCACCAATTTTAGAAGAAACTTCGGCGTTTAATTGAACTTTTTCTTCGTCTGTAAAACTATGACCGTCGAGCGAATTTATGAATGCGGTAATGAACGCGACACGATAACCGTAAGCAAGCATGACCTTTGAAATTCCGTCTAATTTCAATATGGAAAAGTTTGGGCGTTTTACGAATACTTGTGGCAATATAGAGCATTTTGCTCCAACCGAATCGTATACGTAGCCCTCGTAAGCATCGTCTAACACTACTACAAATGAGACATCTGAGAACTCAACGCACAGCTTGTCAAAAACCGCGCCAAGCGCCTTTGCATCGTCTGTACTTGGCATAAATCCTGTTTGATTATGAGGAAAATTCACCAATACCACGACCTTTTTACTTTTGAGTGCCTGCGAACGACACGCCGCCTCAATTCCAGCCACGGTAAAGAGCCCTTCAGCGTCAAACAACGGGAATGTTTCAATTTTAATTTCTTGAACATTTGTAAAAATATGCTCGTAGTTTTCCCACGATTTGTCGGCTGTTAGAATGGTGTCTCCTGCAGCCAACAATAATCGACCAGCAAGCGCGATTGAATGGGTAATGCCGTTAGTAACAATTGGGAGGGTTGCGTTGTTTTCTAGCTCAGGCGCGTTTTTAAGCATGCGAGCAAGCCATTTTTTTCGGAGTGATTCGACTCCCGGAATCGGTGCATATGCGAAAACTTTTCCTTTAGGCGCACGAGCCAAAATTGCGTCACCAACAAATTCTCGCGCACATGGCATATGAGAAATACTCCCGTCGTCATCTTGAGCAATACCGATTGTTCCATTGATTGTGGCCTCTTTCGATGCTCGGTTGCTCCAGTAAAAAATGCCTTTTGGAGTTTCGATGGTCGAACCGATTTTTGATAGTGCTGCGAAAATAGAAGTTGAAGAAAGCATGAATAATAAGGAGTTAAATAAGCCAGAACACTCTAGCAACGTACTATTAACTTTTTCTAGCATTCGGCTCGCGATCGTATTGACAAAGACGCTGGATTACAGTAAATATTACGAACCACTAATTTGATTGCTTATGGAATTGCCTTGTAGAGACGACAGAATTAGCAGAGAGACATTACCTCCAATGTTAGCCATTCCTACAGCCGTATCTCCACTAACCGAGCGCCCGAATGATGTTGATACACCGATAAGAAAAGCTGTATTTGATGAGATAATTGGAATGAAAGATGAGCAAGAAAAAAGGTGGCTATTAAATGAGCATCGACGAAAAGGAGGAGACAATATGATAGATGCTGAATATGCTCGTACATACGCCGAGCTGGTTTTAAAGTTGATGCCAGAAGTCGCAAAAGAAATAAGCGAAGAACGCAGAAATACGGCACGTGCAGCTAGAGATACATTAAACGAAGCAGTGAAAATCCCCGAATAAGAGAAACTACAACAATTCAGCAAACAATAACGACCGAAATCGTAGAAGCGAAATGATTTCAGGTTTAGTTCATAATTGACTGTTATACTTTTCCGATATGAATATCGGAGCGATTGGCGAACATATTGCGGCAAATTACATGAGTGAACTGGGCTATAAAATCCTCGATAAAAATTTTAGAATTCGTGGAGGAGAAATAGACATTGTTGCTCTTGAAATATTGCCTAAAGAATTAGCTGAAGAATCGACACTTATTTTCGTTGAAGTAAAAACTCGCACACAGCAGAGCTTCGGGAGTGGTGTCGACGCAATTACTATCAACAAGAAAAGATTTCTAAAACGAACAATGAGCGAATATTTACAGCGCCAAAAATCCTCTCAAATTAATTTCTCAAAAATACGCTTCGACGTAATTGATCTAACTCTCGATGTAAAAAATCTGCTCGTAAAAAAAATATTGCACATTAAAAATGTTGACATGGGTTAGACAGGGTCGATTTAGCGGAACATAATGGCGGCGTGTTAAAAACACTAACAAATCCGCACACACCATCTAAAAAACAAGCAATCGTTTTTTTGATTTTTTCACTTTCTGTCGCAGCCGGACTTGCAATTTGGGAGCTCTTCATAAACCACGGAACATTGGTTCTTCTAGCTGACGGACCAATGAGCGCGTACGTCAATGGCGATACTATCGAATGCCAATCTCCACCATGTTCAATAACGCTAAAACCACGTCAATATTCCGTTACTTTTAGACGCGCAGGGTACTTTGACGACACTCAATCAATCAACGTTGAGCGATTTGCACAGACTCCGATTACTGCACGTTTTTCAGTAGTTCCTACGATAAAAAAATATGTTGACCATGCGATTCCTTCGAGTTTTCCGCTTTCAAGCATTTTAAGTGCGCCGACCGATTTGCCAAACTTTCCTAAAGCTGCCACGCGGGCAATATTTAGCCCATCTGCTCAGCAAGCCATCGTTACGATCGACTCAAAATTAGGGCTATATTCAGCCAAAACAGGGCTAGTCTCTGAATTAACAATTACACCTCAAACACGATTTTCATGGGCAGGTGAATCAATAGTTTTTATAGGATTAGATGCAGATAAAACCCAAACAATTTATTTATATGGAGCGACCGCAGACACTCAGATTGTTCGATTTGAACGCGCGCTTGTTGCCCCATTTGTAGCGGCTGACCCTTCAGGAGATTTTCTTATTGTGAGCGACCTCGACAAAGAAAAAGTACATTATTTAGTCGACGTGAAAAACCTTTCAAAGAAGAGAATTCCACTTAATACAACTGCCGAATTATTAGGATTTGCAGACGGATTTGCGATCTTTTCAGAAAAAACTACTCTTAATGAAACTCGTATAAATGCCGTTCCACTCACAAACTACGGAACCGAAAATGCGATTGTACTTCCGAAAGCGATTGGCGGAATTGTCGCCCGTGCCGATGATTCTCACCTTGTTTACTTTACAAAAGAAAAGACCGACATAAACGGTGGAGCATCGCAAACTTCGATTGAAGATGTAATCTCACAAATAGCTCAAATTTCAAATTCAGACGGAGAGGTAAGCGACGCGTCGAGCACAGATGTTCTCGATAACATAAACAAAGAATCGCGTTACACCGTGTATCTTACAGAATTAGACATCGCTACTCAGAAAACAAAAACCTTACTAAGTATTCCGCTCGCCGAAAATCAGAAAATTATCGACATGGCGAATGTAAATAAATTACTACTTTTAAGAATAGAAAAAGAAATCTTTGAAATTGTGAAATAAGATACAAACATAGGATTTTTCAGAAATAATTCATGTTCCGTTCATTATTTGTTCATTTCGAAGTGGTAGACAATTGGCCATGACCTCAAAAGTATTTTCAGCAACAATTTGCGGCCTCACTGCCGAGAGAATTGAAGTAGAGTGCGACATTCATACTGGGCTTCCTGCATTCACAATCGTCGGGCTTGGCGATACCTCTGTTCAAGAATCTAAGGAGCGTATAAAAGCTGCAATTAAAAATAGTGGCTGCACGTATCCGCAGAATAAAAAAATTGTAAATCTTGCGCCGGCAGACATTCGCAAACATGGTCCGCTTTTCGATTTACCAATTGCGTTAAGCATTTTAGTGAGGAGCGAACAAATTCCAAAAAACGCACTTTCAAACACGCTAGTGGTAGGGGAATTGGCGCTCGACGGAAGCGTAAGAAGAATATCGGGCGCACTCGCGATGAGCGAGTGCGCCCTCAAAACAGGTTGTACGCGCATTATTGTTCCCAAAGAGAATGCCATAGAAGCAAGCCTGATTTCGGGCATTGAATGCATTGGCGTAAGCCATTTATTTGAAGTAGTTGGGATTTTAAAAGGTGAAATAAATCCGCAAAAAATAGAAGAAATAAAGTCGAACAATAATAGGCAAGAAACACCTGCATTTAGCGCAATGCTCGACGACCTAGATGGTAACGAAACAATAAAACGCGCGACAATTATTGCAGCAGCCGGTTTTCATCACATTTTATTTCATGGCGCCCCCGGAGCAGGAAAATCAACGCTCGCTCGCACGCTCGCGACGATAATGCCACGTCTTAACGAGCTACAGGCTCTAGAAACAACTAAAATTTACTCGATCGCAGGACTGTTAAATGAAGCGACCTCACTTATAGACGTTCCACCTTTTCGCTCGATTCACCAATCTACACCACTTACTGCACTAATCGGTGGCGGAACATACGCAAAACCCGGAGAAATTTCGCTAGCTCATAATGGAATTCTTTTCGCCGACGAGCTTTTGGAATTTCCGCAGGCAACACTTGATGCGCTTCGCCAACCGCTAGAATCGGGTGTAATTACAGTTAGCCGTCTAACTGGCGGAGTAGATTATCCGGCACGATTTATGTTTGTTGCGGCTACTAACCCATGCCCATGCGGATATTACGGCGATGAAGAAAAACGCTGCACATGCTTACCAAACCAACGCCAACGATATTTGAAAAAACTTTCCGGCCCTCTACTAGATCGTATAGATTGCGTGATTTCTGTTCCACGACGACCAATCGGCGATGTGTTTTCAGAGCACGCAAAAGAAAAGAAAAAGTCTGCAACCGAAACAATTATTGCGCTCAAACAAATTGTGATTGCGAGAAGCATGCAATCGCGCCGTGGAACATTGAACGGATATCTCACCAGAAAGCAGGTCGATGAATTTTGTCCACTGTCAGATAGCGCGCAAAAAATCCTCAAAACATATTTTAAAAACGACCTTCATTCTGGGCGCTCAATAACCAGAACGCTTAAACTTGCACGAACGATAGCCGACATAGAAGAACGTGACGAAATAGATGAAAATGACATTACTGAAGCTCTCTCTCTTAGTTCCGAAACACGGTATGATAAAATACGACCAACCTAACAAAAAAATATGACTCAGCAACAAACAACGCCTTCACCTTCAGCACCTAAAATAACTCCAAATCTAAACGCAGATTTCAATCCTTCAAAAATTGTTGCTAAAAACGCTCCAATGCCAAAAAGGAACATGAAACTTCTAGTCATTGCAATAATTATCGGGGCGATTTTGGCCCTCGGTGGCGGCGGATTTTTTGTTTACTCAACATTTATTGTTTCTGGTGACTCATCAAACGCCTCAGATACACCAGTTATAGATGGCGGAGACTCTCCAGCGCTTGCATCTGACTCAACCAGCGACACGGCTGCAGCCTCATCGGACACAGCGACAACCGAGACTTCAACCACTACTGATTCACAGTCTGGAACAACTCCAACCACTGACACGAATTCGACGGCAACACAGCCTTCGGCAACTCAAGCAACTGCTGGCGAAATCAACTTGGCAACCCCTCCAAGCACTGACGCAACAACAACAGATACTACTGTTCGACCTCGCCGAAGACGCGCGCAATAATCATTCCAACGACGCAAAAGCTAAAACCTCGACGTATTGGCCGTTAATCGCTATACTCTCGCGCAAAGACCTATGAAACTCCCTAAAAAAGTACTCGTGCTCGGCTCTGGAGCGCTTAAAATTGGCGAAGCTGGAGAATTCGATTACTCAGGTTCTCAAGCCATCAAAGCCCTAAAAGAAGAGGGGATTAAAACGGTTCTTATAAATCCAAATATTGCTACAAATCAGACCTCTCGCCAGCTCGCGGACGAGGTCTATTTTTTGCCTGTAAATCCATATTTCGTTGAAAAAGTTATCGTTAAAGAAAAACCTGACAGCATTTTATTGAGTTTTGGCGGACAAACAGCGCTTAATTGCGGCTTAGAGCTGGAAAAAACCGGCGTTTTAAAAAAATATGGTGTTAGTGTTTTGGGAACTCCTGTATCTGCAATTGCCGCAACAGAAGATCGTGAATTATTTAAAAAAGAATTAGACGCGGTCGGCGTTCGCTACCCAAAAAGCACCGCTTGTGAAAATATTTCGGCGGCAAGAATCGCAGCAGAAAAAATCGGATACCCGGTTATTGTGCGTGCAGGATTTGCGCTTGGAGGCAAGGGTTCAGGGCTTGCATACAACAAAAACGAGCTTAACTCATTAATCGAAGTTGCTTTTGCATTTTCTCCGCAAGTACTTGTTGAAGAGTGTTTAAAAGGCTGGAAAGAAATTGAGTACGAAGTTGTGCGCGACCAGTTCGACAACTGCGTGACCGTTTGCAACATGGAAAACTTTGATCCGCTCGGAATTCACACGGGTGAAAGCATTGTCATTGCTCCATCGCAAACACTTAGTAACGAGGAATATCACATGCTGCGTGAAATTTCGATTCGCACTATTCGGCACCTTGGAATTATCGGCGAGTGCAATATTCAGTATGCTCTTGACCCGCTTTCTATGGAGTATCGCGTGATAGAGGTAAACGCACGTTTATCGCGCTCATCGGCTTTGGCATCGAAAGCAACTGGCTATCCGCTAGCGTACATCGCGGCAAAATTGTCACTCGGATACCGCCTTTCAGATATTAAAAATTCGATCACAAAAACCACATCGGCATTTTTTGAACCGGCACTTGATTATGTTGCGCTGAAAATTCCTCGATGGGATTTGGGGAAATTCAAAAAAGTTTCACAGGAGATTTCGACTGAAATGAAATCTGTTGGAGAAATTATGGCGCTTGGCCGTTCATTTG
>JAHFJU010000072.1 GCA_023245725.1 Candidatus Peregrinibacteria bacterium | reverse complement strand
GTAATAAAAATATCTGGAGGATTGAACTTTTTGCTCTTATACATGAGTCCAAGCTCATTATTATGAAACGTGAATTGAAAGTGTTTCGTAAAATAAGTCTTAATTTTATGACCACGTTTTCTACCTGCGAGCGCAATCATTTGGTCATCAAGACCGAGTCGCGGACGACTTGGATGAAACGTGAGAATGCCGATTTTAAGAGGTTTTTGCATTGAAAACGGGCCAATTGTAGAGCGTTATGGTGGCAGATTCAAGTGGCAATATTTTTAATATAAAGTTACACTTGAAACGTGAAAAAAATATTTTCTCGTGGATTTGCTGGAATTCTTCTCATCTCTCTTTCAATTTTGCTTTCAGGATGTTTTGGTAGCAGCGTTGTTTCTAGTGGGCCTCCAAGCGGTTATCACACTTACGGAATAGAAGATATTTCGTTGAGCATTCCAGATGAGTGGGAAATTATTACTCCTGCTGATTTTTCAAGCGGAGTCCCGGCACAAACTGCAATTGCCTTTAGAAGCAATCTAAAAAATCCTATTTTCACAGCAAATGTGACTATTGCTAAAAGCCCCGTAACTCCAAATACACTAACACTCGACTACGCGAAATCATTAAAACATCGCATTGAAACTTCTCTGGTTTCGTACTCAGATGCAGGAACAGAGGCAGCGGCTTTATCTGCTGGTGGAGCGCCAATTGATACATTGATGATTAAAAGCCAAGGATCTGAACGAGTACAAGGAGATCTGAAATATTTCATACATATTCCTGTAATAAGAAACAATATTGCATACACGATTGTTGGCACAACATTGGCAAATGCCGACGATGCAGAAAAATCACGAATCGAAATTATTGCGAAGTCTTTTGCAGTGAAGTAAAATTCGCAAAGTTGCCCGGGTGGTGAAATGGTATACACGCGAGACTTAAAATCTTGTGGGCGCAAGTCCGTGAGGGTTCGAGTCCCTCCCCGGGCACCACCGAATTTACGGGTAAATTAGCGCGTCGCTGTACCCGAATTTAAAGCGGCGCTTGGCAATGTACTAAGCACGAGCGGAGCTGCCGAATAGGCAGCGGAGCGAGTAGCTCAGGAAGCATGATGCAAAAAATATTACTTAGTGTTTTATGATAAGTTATTTTTTGCTATACTATCAAAGTACTTTAGTGAATTGAGGCTGGCCGCGTCGTCAAGTGGCCCAAGACCGCAGTTTGCAAAACTGCTATTCGTCGGTTCGAATCCGACCGCGGCCTCCAAAGATTAATATAATCACACTAAATAATTTATGCCGAAATATATTTTCGGTTTATTTTATAATACAAATTTGGGTAAAAAAAATCCCCCGATCTCATTATGAGTTTCGAGGGATTTTTAAATTAAAACAAAAAACTAGTAACTATTTGTCTGATGGGATTCTCTTAAGCATTGGCAATCCTGTCTTAGCATTTTCAACTACCATGTATCCATCTGGAACCTGAGCTAAAGCGCCTTCTCTTTCTTCACGAGCGAAGAAGAAAATAGTTTGCTGACGACCACCTCGTAAGGTAACCATCTTTGAATGTAAAACGTACGTCTGCCCCTTCTTATTTGTGTGTGCGTATGCCATAGTAATAAAAATTAAGGATAAACCTTAATGCGACTTTACCATATCCTTATCTGGAGCGTCAACGCTAATAAAATGATTAGCAGATAGGAATTTTGCAAATTGATAAAACTATGGTAAAAAACGTGAGTGCCTGCACCGATCGTAAGATAGGCGCAAATAAAAATTCGGGCGAGTAGCTCAGCTGGTAGAGCAGTGCCCTCTTAAGGCAATGGTCGCGGGTTCGATCCCCGCCTCGCCCACCATGAAAAATCATAAAACCTTTTGTCATGAAAAATATCACAATTATCGTGGTTATCGCATTATCAATATTGGTAACAGGATGCGGAAGAACTGAGCCAGTGAAAACAATAAATCAAGAAATTTCGCAGATAAAATCTTATAATAATGCAAGCAGTGTAGAACCGATTGAAAATCCCGAGCCATTATTTGACATAGAAAAAGCGCAAAAAGAACATGACGAATCATTAAAAACGTTTATTGGAGACTATGTAAAAAAGTTTGAAAAAAATAACGAAGAATTATCAAAAACATTGTTAGTAAATTACAAAGGCCTTCCAAATCCCGTAGAGACTGAATCATCAATTCAAACCTACAGTAAACTCGTTGAATCACTACCTAATAAAAACGCTATCTATAGCCTTATAACGTATAGCAAATCTTCAAATCAATATAATGATTTTTCAGGAGAATTAGGACGAGTTAACACAACAAATTATATGTGTTCAAATAAATCAAAGGAATGCAAAAAGGACGATATCGTTGATAACGCCGAAAAAGCAGGCCAACCTGGGTATACGAAAATGTATGGATTTTATTGCATTCAGGGATGGGACGACGTAGCAAAAAAGATATATTCCAGCTTATGTGGTGAAGGTGGAGACAACTCGGAATTTGGAATATTTGAATACGAAAGCGGAAAATCGACAATCATCGGGAAACGAGGATCGCTATACTATTTGGCATTGGATAAAAATCTTACCAAATTTGCAATGGAGAGAGTCACTTCACAGTATTTTTTACCATCGGATATTGAACTCTATTCAACCGTAAATTTATCTAAACCATACAAAATTATTTCTCTAGAAAAAGTATTTTCGCCAGACACAACTGTTCAAGGGTATTTTACTTTTATTTGGGATAAAACTGATGAATCGCTTGCTCACATAAGTTACCAAAATCAGAAATTCATAGTTAACCTTGAAACTGGAAAAATCATTTCAGAATAAAATGACGATACAAACATCGGTGCAGAAAAATCAGTAAAAACCCAAAAAACTACAATCTGGTATAATCCCGTCGTTATTTTGCGTATATGAAAAAAATCCTCTTTTACACAGACACACCAATGCTTGGCGGCACTGAGAATCAAATGCTGACATTGGCGAAATTTTTACCGAAAGAAAAATATCCAGTCACTCTTGCATGCTCAAAATTCACCGCTCTTAATGGCTGGTGCCAACAATGGATAGAGGCTGGCTTTGAAGTAATTCGTTTTCCGGTAGCGCACAAACACGATCCGCGTCATTACTCCTATTTAAAAAATGCAGCGAAAGAATTCGATGTTGTACATGTACATTTATGGAACCCCGGGGCGGCTCGCTATAGCTTTTTATCTGTCAAAAACAAACCGCTTGTAGTAACTGAACATGACCCCTTTGCTTTAACAGGATTGAAAGGCTGGGTAAAAAAACTTTGCAATAAGAGAATTACAAAAGCAATCGTAGCTTCAAACTCCTCTAAAGAAATTGTAATTGCACAAGACCCGTTAATGACAGAAAAAATTACGGTAATTCCACATGGTCTCGATAACGAAGCATGGGAAAGTGAATTTGAAAAAGTTGATATAGCGGCCGTAAGAAGAGACGAATTAGGATTGTTGCAGGATGAAATTGCAATACTTTGTGTAGCAGAATTAAACGAACGCAAAGGACAACAATTTTTGATAGAGGCATTTTCACGTGTAGTAAAAATGCACCCAGAAGCAAAGTTGTTTTTAGTTGGACGCGGGCCACAAGAGAACGAATACAAACAGAGCTCAATTGCTCTTGGAGACAGAATTCGCTTTATGGGACGCCGAAAAGACGTTCCAGCTCTTATGAAAGCGTGTGATGTTTTCGTATTGCCGAGCAAGCGCGAGGCATTTGGATTGGTGGTTTTAGAGGCAAGTTTGGCGGCAAAACCTGTAATTGGTTCAAATATCGGTGGCATAGCAGAAATAATTCGCAATGGTGAAACAGGGCTTCTAGTAGCGCCACAAAGCGTCGACGATCTTGAAAAAGCGCTACTCGATTTCATAGAAAGTTCAGAATTACGTGCTACGATAGGAGACAACGCACACGAGTACGTTCGAGCAACCTACAACGCTCGAAGAATGGCAGATGCAACTGCTCTTGTGTACGAATCTCTCTAACAGATATTTATATGAAAACGAAAGTTGTATATACATGCCGAAACTGCGCATTTGATTCTTCAAAATGGCTTGGCAAATGCCCACAGTGCGAACAATGGAATACATTTGATCAAGACGGCACACTGCTTAGCAACAACCCATCACAGCAGAGAACAATTAAAGGACATGCCCGCGAACCTGCACGATTTAATGCGCTGCTTTTAATGCGCGATGAGAACGAAAGACAAAAAACTGGAATTGAAGAAATAGATCGTGTTTTTGGTGGCGGAATTGTAGACGGATCACTCACTCTAATTACAGGCGAACCGGGAATAGGAAAATCCACTCTAATATTACAAATAGCCGAAAAGCTCTCAATTCAAGGCAAAAACGTACTCTACATTTCTGGCGAAGAGTCTGATCGGCAAGTCGCACTACGAGGCAAAAGGCTTGGTTTAAAATTACAAGAAGTTTCATTTTTAGGCGAAACACTAATTGAAACGATCATCGCATCGGCACAAGAAAGCAAAAGCGAATTCTTAATTGTGGATTCAATTCAAGTAATGTACTCGGACGCAATACCATCAAGCCCTGGTACTGTTACACAAGTACGCACATGTACAGAAAAGCTAATGCATTTTGCAAAATCGAGCGGCGTAACCGTGTTAATAATTGGGCACGTTACGAAAGATGGAACTCTTGCTGGCCCACGAGTTTTAGAGCATTTGGTAGATACAGTAATGTACGTCGAAGGCAGCCGAACATATGAGGCACGATTAGTTCGCTGTGTTAAAAACCGTTTTGGTAGCGTGAGTGAAGTTGGAGTGTTTGAAATGACCGGCGAAGGATTGAAACCAGTTGAACATCCATCGGAATTTTTCGTTGAACATCTTGAAGAATTGCCGGTTGGCGCGGCTCTGACAATGAATTTTGAAGGCACTCGTCCCCTGCTTTTTGAAGTTCAGGCACTTACGAATAAAACAGTTTTCGGATACCCACAACGTACATCGCGAGGCATTGATTCAAAACGCCTGCAACTTCTAATTGCAACACTTGAGAAGCATTTGAATGTATCGCTAGGACAGTACGACATTTATGTGAACGTAGTTGGAGGATACAACATTCAAGACCCAAGCGCAGACCTTGCCGTATGCTCTGCAATTCTCTCATCGTTAAGACAATCTGCGTTACCGCACAAATCAATTTCTGTTGGCGAAGTGGGTTTAATAGGTTCAATACGTATGCCAAAGAATCTACCGCAAATTAAAAAAGAATGCGCTAGGATGCAGCTCAAAACAGCACTTTCAGCTAACACCACACTAAGTGAATGGGCGAAGAATACATTCAAAAAATAATTGCGAATTGAGTTCTAAAGAACCGATTATTAAATCAAGATTATCAAATACTAGGTAGACCCCAATAACACTGAAAGCTCCTCAAAAGAAGGGTGACTATGCGCCGGCCCATATACTCCACCTGGAGAAATAAATTCACCAAGTGTTGCCATTTGCTCTCCTTTATAACGCTGTACTCCGGTTTCACCATCACCATGTGCACGCAATTGAGTCTCAACAGGACGCAATTGAATCTCGACAGGAATCATAATATTTTTCTTCACTGGTTTGCCGTCAACAAAATCATCAACCTCAATTTGAGAGAATCCATGAATTTTATATAATCTAAAATTATGTGAACTCGTACCGTTAGATCCATTCTTACCCCAAAGATAATTTTCGTGTCGTACGTTCTTTAACCCAAGACTTTTAACAATTTTTTCTGCCAAATTAGAAAATACCGTGGTTATTGATTCTCGTTTTTCAGAATCATCTGAATAATTAGACATCGGTTTATCCATATTTATTGAGAATGCCATTCCAACCGTGTCATCAATGGCTCCTTGTAATGAAACTGGTTTTGAGCGAAAAAACTCTTCACGATCATCAGAAGCAACTCCTGTAAAATCTCTATTATCACGCAATTCGTTAATATATTTTTCGGCGATTTCTTTATTATATTTTTCTGGAAGATTAGTAGATTTGCCTTCACAAATCGCTTTACATTTCAAATACATCAAATGCTTCAAAGTTAGCTTCCATGTTGTTGATTCAAGAGTTTTTCCTCGTTCATCAAAGGTCATTGCATCATTAGTGCCAACATACGGCGATTGCGACAGAATTCCCGCTACAGATGAACTAACTCTCCGAGCACGAAGTGCTGCCGGAAAGGGATTCGACGTAGCAGATCGTAGTTTTAATGGATCATGCTTAAATTCAGTTTGGTAAACTATATCTCTAACCTCTTGAGGAACCTCCATCGGACTTGGGTCCTGGCTTCCATCGAATAAATTTGCTCCTACCAAAACACTTAAGCGAGCTCTTACCTCTTGTTGAGCAACAAAAACAGGATTTGACTGTAACGAAAAATGAGAAATAATAATATAAAGCGTTCTATACGCTTCAAATCGTTGCCGTTTACTATTTTTAGGGTCGAGAACCATCTTTACCAACTCAATAGGATGCCTAGAATCAATTCCACCTAAAACAGCAGACTGCACGCGCTCTGTTCTAGCAACCTTTAAAAAACGCTCTACGGTAGGAAGTACCGTAGTTTGAATATGCGCAGCCGCCTGAGTTGAGTTTTGACACCATGAATTTAACCGACGCCATGAAGGAACAGTATCT
>JAHFJU010000071.1:5281-6725 GCA_023245725.1 Candidatus Peregrinibacteria bacterium | reverse complement strand
TAGCACATGGTCCTGCGCTTAATCCTAGCCCTAAATAATGGTCTTTTGTACGCAACCCAATTTCAGCAAGCCCACAACTTGCCGAACTGTCACTGTGAAATTCTCCATCATAGGCCACGCCTGCATATAATCCACCTTTAATGTCACCTGTGAATCGTAGATTTGCTGCTTGCACCGCGCTTACATCGCCTTTGTGTGGTGCTAGTTTTAACTTCATTCCAGCGTCTAATTCGTAGCGGTCATTATGGCCGAATCGTGCTTCGAGTACAGGACCCATTCCTACATCGTCACCTCCTTTTTTATGTGTTTCATCTGTAAAATCAACTCCTAGAGTCAAATTATCTGTAAGAATAAGGCCAACACCAAGGTCTAGCGCCGCCTGTTCATTTGGCTCTGTAGTGTGCATGTGGCCGCCAAAAGTAACGCGAAGTGGATCCACAATAAAACCTGCTTTTGCACCAATTTCATACTGAAAGCCACCAACTGTCGGTGCATTTTTATCTGGAACAGTATTAATTCTCTTTGCTGCATCTGCGCAATTTGGAGCGATTGAAATGGCTGTAGCAAGGGCTGCGGCACCAAGTGAGTTCATTTTATTCATAAAAGTGTGTAAAGTTAAGTTAAGAAGGTGCTACTATATCACTATATTTACAACTTGTCAATATTGGTATGCAATATACTCAAAATAATGCGCTGGAACAGGTAAGATTCCCAATTTTAATAACAAATTTTAAGGCTTACCAGAGTGCAACCGGTATAAAGGCGCTAGAACTCGCCAAAATTCATGAAGAAGTGGCTAAAGAATACGGTGTTTGCCTTGCAGTTGCACCTCAAGCTACCGATATTTGGATGATTGCTTCACAGGTAGAAATTCCGGTTTTCGCCCATCACTTCGATTGCGTTACGCATGGTCAGTTCACTGGTCATATTGTTCCAGAGGCTTTAAAAATGGCTGGTGCAGACGGGTCGCTACTAAATCATGCAGAAAAACGGGTGCCTTTTACAGTCATTGCAGATAGTTTGAATCGTGCAGCAGAGGTTGGATTTTTTACATGTGTTTGTGCAGCAACGGTTGAAGAGGGCAAGAATATAGCGGCATTAAAACCTAATGCGGTAGCTATTGAACCACTTGAATTAATTGGCGGAGATATTTCGGTCTCAACCGCTAACCCTGAAATTATCAGGCGAGCTGTTGCAGAAATTAAAGGAGTTCCAGTAATTATTGGTGCAGGTATAAAAACGGGTGAAGACGTTCGTGTTGCGCTTTCACTCGGTGCGCGTGGAATTTTGGTGGCATCTGGAGTAACGAAAGCTGCTGATCCTCGTGCGGTTTTGGTTGAGTTCGCGAAAATAATGAAAGAATTTATATGATTGAAGTTGCTAAGAAAAATTGTGGGCCTATTGTCGTTCGTGGCACCGTTATTCACGGTCAAAAAATAGGCAA
>JAHFJU010000071.1:0-5271 GCA_023245725.1 Candidatus Peregrinibacteria bacterium | reverse complement strand
ATAGGCAAAAAATTTGATCTGCCTCCTACTATGAATATTGCCACAGAGGTTGTTGTTGCTGAATTAAAAGAGGGGATTTATTGTGTGACGGCGAGGCGTACTGCTGAATCAGTACGTTCTGGCGAAGTGGCTGATGCTCCGAGGGTTGTTGAAAATCCTGTTTATAAAGGAGTTCTTCATTATGGTCCACGGCCAGCTGTAAATGCGCCAAAATCTTTTGAAGTTCACCTATTTGATTTTAATGATGATTGGTACGGAGCAGCTGTTGAGGTTAATATTGGCCAGTTTATTCGTGAAGTTCAGAATTTTAAAAGTATTGAGGATTTGAAATTCCAGATAGAAAAAGACATTGAGATAGCCAAAAATGCTTAATGATTGAATATGATGTAGGTGTAGCGGGTGATTATGTTATAATTCTGCCTTTTTATGGATACAATTAATTCAAAAAATCTTTCTCTTGAAAAAAATTGTTATGACATAACAATTCGAGTAGTTCAAAAAAGTCAGAATATCCATTCTATAACAGTAAAAAGACCACCAAATGCTGGTTATATACTCGAACTATTCAATTTTACCGATGAAAATGTGGCCGCTTTATTAGAGACTCTTGTTACTCAAATTAATGATGATTCAGAAGTTACATTATTAGATTTGAGAGGTTATATTGAAGTATTTCAGCGTACAGTTGATCAACTTGCGGCTCAAATGGGGAAACGATCACAAATTAAAAGCCATTGTGCCTATAAAATCGATGAGACATTAAAAGGAAAGTATTTTGCCGCTGAAACAATTAGAAATATACGAATTGAGGTATATTGGAGTGCAGAACATGCTCAGTATGTATTTTCAATGCCACAAAATGTTTTGACAGATTATTCAGAATTATTTCCTTCTTATATTGTACTTGGCTCAGATGTAAAAAGCGCAGAGCTAACTTTTGAATACGCAAAAAAACTAATTGAAAGAGGCGTGGATAATTTTCCGATATATATTGCAGTAGAGTCATTTGTATCATCTGGTTTCAGGGTGGATTCTAATCCTGATGATGCTATTGTTCTTGCATATCCAAATTTACCGGTTCAGACAACAGAAGTAATGATAAAAGGAATACGAATCGCACTTATTAAAGAGGGTGGAGAATTTTTTATACATATTCCAGATGTTGAATTACCGTTTAATAACGGAGGTGTAAGGTATACGTATGTAAGAGTTAGAGTTAACAAAACTAATGATCCTGATGCGACTTTTGAAGCCGCAAAGAAATTGGCACTTACCGGCATAAGTGCTTATGAAATATTGCTAAGGCTTTCAGAACGAATTGAAGGGTAGAGATTAATTTGATTATAGAAATTGATTTGGAGTTTAGTTTTCGCAGTTTCATGAATCTTAGGTGTGCCATAGTTTTTTGACGACAGTCGTCAACCCCTATACACTACCCGTATGTTGCGATTTATCCGTGGGCTTATATCTGATCATAATCCGCTTTTACATCTTTATTATAAGTTGGTGGCGATTTTGGCAGCTGTTCGTTATGGGTTTCCGGCTCAACGTCTTCGTGTAATTGCAATTACAGGAACGAAAGGCAAATCGACAGTGACTCATATTACCGCAAAAATTCTCGAGTCTGCTGGTTTCAAAGTTGGCGTTGCATCTACAATCGGTTTTCAAATTGGCAGCTTGCAATGGGCGAATACAACGAAGCAATCAACTCAGGGGCGTTTTCGTTTGCAGAAATTATTGCGCATGATGGTCGACGATCATTGTGATGTCGCAATTCTTGAGGTGACGTCGCATGCGCTTGTACAAGCGCGTTTGTGGGGTGTTAATTACGATACTGCGGTTCTTACAAATATTCAAAATGATCATCTTGAGTATCACGGAAGTTTTGAAAATTACATGCACGCGAAGGGTTTGCTCTTTAAAATTTTGGGGAGTAACGAGCGCAAACATGGCATTGAAAAAGTTGCAGTATTGCCAATTGAAGACGAACATTATTCATATTTTTCACAGTTTGCTAAAGATCGTGAATTGGCTTTTGGAATTTCTAAAGGATTTTTGCACGTTGAAGACATGGCTTATTCGGCTACAGGGTGTCGTTTTTCGTTGCGTGTTCCAAACGGAATCGAAACTATCGACTTTAAATTACCGGGAGAATTTAATGTTAGAAATGCTTTGGCTGCTGCAGGTGCTGCAATTAGTTGCGGTGTAAATTTACAATCGATTAAAAAAGGGCTTGAGCAAGAGTTTGTAATTCCAGGACGACTTGAGCGAATCGATGTTGGTCAGCCGTTTACCGTACTTGTCGATTATGCGCATACAGAGGAGTCTCTCGAAAAAGTACTTGAGCTATATAAGCCTTTAACTAAACAAAAACTGTGGTTGGTTTTTGGGTGTACTGGTGGTGGTCGCGATGTTGGAAAAAGGTCTTTGATGGGTGCTGTGGCAGATAAATTTGCAGACATGATTATTGTTACCGATGACGATTCTTATACAGAAGACCGTATGACTATTATTAATAATGTTTGTGAAGGAATTAAGCGCACCGAGGGCGAGGGCCTTTGGAAAATTCGTGATCGTAAAGAGGCGATTAGGCTTGCGCTTTCATTGGCGCGTGAGGGTGATACGGTCATTATTGCAGGTAAAGGGTGTGAACCGATTCAAATTTTAGATGGTGAGAAAATTGAGTGGGATGATAGAAAAGTAGCACGAGAAATTTTAGGAGGAGTAACAGAGGTGGCACTGTAATATATTTACATAAATATGTCTGTTGATAATTTATTGGTTGATGACAGTTGTTCAAATGGCAGTTCATTACAACAGGGCGAACAAAAAAATAGTTCAGATATTTTGTTTATAGATAAACCCAAAGGAATTACATCGTTTGGAGTTATTCGCGAGTTACGCAAAAAACTCAATATTAAAAAGATGGGGCACGCCGGAACGCTAGATCCGCTTGCGACCGGGTTGTTGATTATTGCCTGTGGTAAAGCCACAAAACGAATCTCGGAATTTATGGGACTGCCAAAAGAATATGTGGTTGATATTGAGTTTGGAAAAACTTCGAATACATATGATGCTGATGGCAGTGTGACCCCGCACGCGGGGTCACACCTTCCTGAATTTTTAGCTATGCCCCGCTCCCATTTTGAATCTTTTTTGCCGCAATTCATTGGCGACATTTTGCAGACTCCACCAATTTTTTCCGCACTCAAAGTGAAAGGTCGTCGTGCCTACGATTTAGCGCGTACTGGTCAAGCAGTACATTTAGAGCCACGAAAAGTACATGTGTCTTCAATTGAAATTTTGGATTTTTCATGGCCAATTGTTCGTCTGCGAATCGCCTGTTCAAAGGGAACATACATTCGCTCAATCGCGCACGACCTTGGTCAGGTACTCGGTTGTGGTGGTTATGTTAAAGAGCTTCGACGAACGAAAATAGGGGGGTATCGGGTTGAGGATGCGCAGCTTCTAGTAAATTAAAATTCAAGTTTTGTATTAGTTGCTATTGTTCTATACTTACGCGGAAATTTAACTAAACACATTTATGAGTACTGTTTTTGACAGCTTTACAAATTTATATTCACTAACTAAAACATTGCGTTTTGAGTTGAAGCCAGAGCTAAACACTCTTGATCATATGAAGGATGATCTCAAGTACGATGAAAACTTGAAAACATTTTTGGTGGATGACGAAATTGAAAAAGCATACCAAATATTAAAACCAGTTTTAGATCGTATACACGAGATATTTATAAATGAGAGTTTGCAATCAGAATCAGTTAAACAACTCGATTTTACTAGTTATTTTCAGATTTACAGAGAAAAAGGAGATTTGAAAGAATCTGAAACAACACTTCGGGCAAGTTTCTCAGATATATATTCGAATACAGCTGAAGCATGGAAGAAAAGAGCCAAGAATGACAAAAATGGTAAAGATATTTTTTTGAAAAAAGGTTATAAAATTCTTACAGAAAAAGGGGTTTTAGATTATATAAAGGAGAATTTAGATTTTTTTACTGACTTAGTTGAGCCTACTATTTTGATTAAAACGCTCAGTTCCTTTAATAATTTCTTTACTTATTTTGGTGGGTTTAATCAAAATCGAGAGAACTATTACGAAACTAAAAAAGAAGCTGCTACTTCCGTTGCTACGCGTATTGTACACGATAACTTACCTAAATTTTGTGATAATATTCTATTTTTCGAAAAAAGGTCAGAAGAGTATGTTGATATTTTTAATGAGCTAAAGACATTTGGAATTGCAATGGTTAACAAGGATGGGCAAGAGCTTTATGCAATTTCCAGAGATCTATTTTTTATTAATAATTTCAATTGTTGCCTCTCTGAAAATCAAATTGAGTCATATAATGCGCATATAGGAAATGCTAACTTTCTTGTAAATCTCTATAATCAATATAAAAAAAGCGAAAGAGATTATAAAAAATTATCTATGTTTAAGTCGCTTTATAAGCAAATTGGATGTAGTGATAGAAAATTAGGATTTTTTGTATTAACTAACGAAAGAAAGTGCGATGCTGAGAAAACGAGAAATGAGAAAAATGATGCGTATTCTGTTGAAGAATTATTTGAATCTGCAATCAAGGCAGCGCAGAAGTATTTGCATGTATTTAGTGAAGATGGTGGGATTGTTGCGGTACCCGATTTGGTAGAATATTTGAGGAATAGAGATAATTATTTGGGAATATATTGGTCAAAAGCCGCAATTAATACAATATCTAGTAAATATTTTTCAAATTGGCACGAATTGAAAGATAAATTAGTTTTAGCGAAAGTATTCAATAAGGCGAAGTTAGAGTCTGATGACGATGTTAAAATTCCTGATGCAGTAGAACTTGAAGGTCTATTTCGTGTTTTAGACGAAACTGAAAATTGGAAAGAATTGCTATTCAGAAAAAATGTGATAGATAATGATGAGAAAAAAGGAATAGTTATGAATGCAAAATCCCCATCGAAAGCACTTTTAAGTCTTATTTTTGCGGATATTTCTAACTTGGCAACAATATTTATTAAGAAATATGAAGAAATAATAAGTCTTCCAGACTTTAAGAGCGAAAATAGTAAAAAGGTAATTAAAGAATGGTTTGATGGAGTTTTAGGGATATATCAAATATTAAAATATTTTTTTGTTAGAGAAAATAAGGCTAAGGGGTCTCCTCTTGATCCGTTAATGATGAATTCTTTGGAAATATTGCTAAATGCACCTGATGCGCGTTGGTTTATTTGGTATGATTCACTTCGTAACTATTTAAC
>JAHFJU010000070.1 GCA_023245725.1 Candidatus Peregrinibacteria bacterium | reverse complement strand
AGATGGCGAAAAACTATTACCTGCACTCGATGAAAAAGAAAAGTTGGATTGTAAGGCAATAAATCCTAATCAACATTTTACAAAACCACCTGCACGATATACAGAAGCGAGTTTGGTTAAAAAACTTGAGTCTGAGGGGATTGGTCGTCCATCAACTTACGCGCCAACAATTTCTACTGTTATTGATCGTGGCTATGTTTTGCGCGATAAACGTCAGCTTTCTCCGACCGATTTGGCCGAGGTGGTAAACGATGTTTTGGTTGAGCATTTTCCTACAGTCGTCGATGTTCATTTTACTGCAAAAATGGAGCAGGATTTAGATGAAGTCGCAGAAGGTAATCAAAAATGGGTTCCTCTAATTAAGGCTTTCTATGAGCCATTCCATGCGGCAATTGTTGAGAAAGATGCAACTCTGAAAAAGCAGGATATAGTAAATACAGAGTCGACTGAAATGTGTGAAAAATGCGGCAAACCTATGGTTATTAAACTTGGCCGTTTTGGTAAATTCTTGTCTTGTTCAAATTATCCAACGTGTAAAAATGCAAAGCCGCTCGAACCGAAAGCTGGTGAAGCTGGAGCCAACGGCGAGGTTCAGGTAGTTGAAAAATCTCCAGAAAGAATCGCGCTCGAAAAATCTCTTGAAGGAAAACTGTGTGAAAAATGCGGTAAACCAATGGCAATAAAGCGTGGCCGTTTCGGTGAGTTTTTGGGTTGCACAGGCTATCCTGAGTGTAAAAATTTGCAGTCAATTGTTATTTCGACCGGCATAAAATGCCCTGATTGTGGCAACGATCCAAAGAAAAAAGGTGGCGAACTTGTTGAAAAGAAAACACGAAAAGGTGGCCGTTCATTCTATGGCTGTAATAAATATCCTAAGTGTAAATTCGCAACTTGGGACAAGCCAGTTCGCAATTGCTCAACCTGTAAAAAGGGCGTCGTTACGCAAAATAAAGATGGCGATGAACGCTGTTCTGAGTGTAATCCTGCGCCAAAAAAGGAGAAAGATGAGGAGTAGGATTTTAACTTTACTCGCTAAAATGGCTGCCTTCTAAGCAACGAATACTTTCTGCAGCCGCATTGGCTCGTTCGCTTTTTCCTGCGAGGGCGAGTCCACGAGCAACAAATGTAAGATACGAATATTCGTCTCCGTTAAAAACATTTTGTTCAATACCGCATCCTATGCCGTCTAAATATGCCTCGCAGCCATCAAATTTGCCGTCTTTAAATGCATTTTCGAGCACCAATTTTGCTTCATTTTTCATTCCGACTGTTGCGTAAATTTGCGCGGCAAGGTCTAATCCTCGTGATGCCGCATTAGAGTCTTTATCGCTGTCGATAGCTAGGTAACTTTCAGCTTCTCTGATCAATGAATCAGTTGCAATCAAGCGTAAAGCAGGGTTCATATCATTTGAGTGCGCAGTAAAGTACTCAACTGTATCAAACAGGTCTGTAATGTAGTTCGGCCTAAGATCAATATTTTCCGGTGCGTCTTCACCATTTAAAGGATCAAGCCATTCAGATTGGGAAACAGTGTTCGCATTTTTTGTGATATATGGTTCTCCACGTGGAAGATCGAGAGTTGTAATAAGAGGTGCGCCAGTTTTATCGGCTTCGACTTTTGTAAATATCCCATTATTGCCAAGTCTTTCTATAAATTCAGCGTTGGATTCTTTGGCTGTTTGCGTGGTGGCTGCAGAAATTCTGGGAATTATAGGATAGCTGGCGTTCTCTGCCGCTGGTGGTTGTAGAGTTGAATCTGATGATGAGGTATTACTTAGGCTATTTGTTGCGGAAGCGACAACAGAGCTTTTTATGTCTAATACAGTAGAAGAGGACGCCGCTTCGTTTTTGTTATCGCTTTCTACGATTCTATTCTTTTCTACGGCAATACCGCCGATGGCTATTACTCCAGCTGCGAGCGCAAAATTACGAAGGGTATTTGACATAAGGCTAGAATAGTACCATATATATTAAAATAAGCAAGGGTAGCTGTGGAGCTAAGTTTGACGTGATTGTAATAATAAAATTTTACGTTTTTAGTCAAAATCCGCGTTAGCTAGTTCTTTCTGCTCCTTCTTGTATGCGCTGTCTTGAGCCATTTTCTCGAGTTCATTGTCAAATTTTTCATTCATATTTAATGATTTGTTATTTACTTCTTCATCGCATTCAGCCCTTTCAGATTATCGCGTATTTGTTTTTCTACAGCCTCGCATATAGAAGGTGAATTTCCTGTCATAACTACAGTTTCTCCGATTAGGCTTTGAAAGTGCTTCCCCTCAATGTCGCATTTATCATCTTGGCCAACACGAACATATATTTCATAGCCAGCTTGGCTCGTATCGCCGTTCTGCATCAATCCTCTAACACTTATAGTTGCTTCAGATATTTGATTTTTTCCAGACACAAAAGAAGACAAAGTTGCATATTCCGTGTCGTTTTTTGAGCACTTGCCATCATCTGGTACTATTTTTATTCCTTTTTCATCGTATAGGCAGGATTCAGGAGTTACTCTCTCTATAGTCATTTTGCATGATTCTTCATTGCATACGCATTGTTCGCTTTCTGGATGATCTGAGCGTCCGTCGGCACCAAAGTATTTACCATCCATACTGTGATTTGTTCCTGTTGCTCGGCCAGCTTTTTCTCTAATTTCGTGACAGTTATCTGCTATTTTTTGTATCAACTCGCCAGCGGTATTGTCTTCTGGAATTATGCTTGAATGACAACCGGCAAGGCTAAGTGAGGCTGCAATAATAGGCGCAGTTAGACGACGTGAGTATGTTTTATAGGTCGGAGTGTTTCTCATGTCGGTATTTAGGACTGAACGCGTTATTTTGTCAACAAAAATAGCCTAAAATGGTGCCTGAGATTCGTGAAACGACGTAAGCTGTAACCATAAATTTATCTCTTAACAAAAATTATATGCAAAAATGGGAAAGGTTCGGAATTATTGCTGCAATAATAGCAGTTGTTTCTATGACTGCTTTTACTAGCAGTTCATTGTCGAAAGGTCAGTTCGGTGAATTTCCGCCACAGCCTCAAAAAATCATAGTAAAATCTCCGATTCCGCCGGTACCAAATGCACGTCCGTTAAATCAGGATCCTCCAAATTGTGCCGCATTACGTGTTCTTGATCAAAATCGAGGTATTACTCATGATGCCCCACAATATTTAAAGAATTGGTCCCTTTGTATGTTCGGGAGCTTTCAGGTGTTCCGAGGGTCTCCTTCAGAATGCGAGGCAATAGATCTTGCCATATTGAACACTCCAAATAATCCCCAGATGGCTACGTTGCTTTCTGAACAAGCTACATGTCGTCGAGGCGGAATTGATCCTGCGCCAGCAAATCAATTATTACAGACAGACGGAGGTCAATTATTGCCAAAGAACTGCGTGGTGCTGGAGCAACAAAATGCATGGGGCGATAATAAAGAGGTGGATAATTTGCAAATGTGCCGACAGGGTAATCATATTATGGACTATGCATTTGTAAAATACTGCGATGTGGCTCGTTTTGCGATTGCATCTAATCCTGCTAAATATTTTCAGCTGGCTGACGATATAGATACATGTAACAACGGTGGAATAGATAACTAATTATAAATTTACTAATATTATATGCAAAAATGGGAAAAGCTTGGAATTGTAGCGGCTATTATCGCGGTTGTTGCTATTACTGCCTTTACTAGCAGTTCATTGTCAAAAGGTTCTGTAGCTGGATTATTACCACAGGCTCAGAAAATTGCATTAAAATCTCCGATTTCGCCAGTTCTAACTACAAGTTCGTTAAATCAGGATCCTCCTAATTGTGTGGCTTTGAATGCTATTGCTCGAAATGGCGGTATTTCAAACGATGCAAACAATGCCAAATTTTTGGCTAACTGGAGAGTTTGTGCGTCAGGAAATCTTCAAATGTTCAATGGTTTTCCTACAATATGTGAGGCGATAGATCTTGCTCTATCAAACGATCAAAATAATACGCATAGGGCTACATTGCTTTCTGAACAAGCTACATGTCGTCGAGGCGGTATTGTGGCGGCTCCTTTAAATAGATTATCGCAGACAGACGGTGGGCAAATATTGCTAAAGAACTGTGTACTGCTTGAGCACCAAAACGCATGGCAAAATGATCAAGAATCGGACAATTTATCTATGTGCCGTTATGGCAATCATATAATGGATAATACATATGTGAAAAATTGCGATGTGGCTCGTTTTGCGCTTGCGGAAAATCCTGCTAAATATTCTCAGCTTAGAGATGATGTACATACATGCAACAACGGTGAAATAGATAACTAAATATAAAATTTCAAATTGCTGAATATCTTTCCAAGGCTTGGTAAAAGTCTTGGTTTGATATTCTAAAAATACGCTCGGCTTCGGTTTCATTGTTCGGCGTTAATCCGTACGAGACAGGGTAGTGCCAAAGTGGTGGAGCGAGTTCGATGTATTCTTTGAGAGCGTTTTTTTCAGCTGCTGCATCACCAAGTAGTCGAAAGGCCTTTGCTTTAAAAAGGTTTAGGCTTGGCCAATTCGGGGCAATCTTTACGGCATTTTCAAAAAATAGGCGAGTATCTGATGAGTCGTTTTTAGCTGCGGCAAGCGAACCTTTGAATATGAGTGTTTGTAGTTCGTTATGGAATGTTCGCTCATAGTTTTTCTCCACCTCTTCTAAAAAAGGAATTAGATTTTTGTCTTCATGTGCGCGTGTAGCATATAGCTCGAAGAATACTTCATACATTTCGCTGTAGCGTGGTGACGCTGTAAGAACATTTGCGAAATAAATTGGAGAAGAAGACTCATTGAAAGAGTAAATTGCCTCTTCGTATATTTGAGCTGAATTTATTATTGATACACCGTAAAGCGCGCACAGTACGAAAATTGCAACTATTGGTAGTATCGCGAATTTTGGCTTTAATTGGAGCGATTTATCTAGTTCATTTGGTAATTCAAAGAGGAGTAATGCCCAAAATAGGATTTGAAAAATTACGTGAACGGATAATGAAAATCCAAATTGGACAGACACAAAATACGATAGTAAGCATGAGGCTAGAATGGCTGCATTAAGTGGTGGAGATTTTTTTTGAATAAAAATTCTTATTAGAAAGAGGATTGGAATTACATACAACAATATTCCGAACACGCCTCTATGTGCTCCAGCTTCTAGCGCACTGTTGTGTGGGCGATCGGGAATTTCTCTCAATTTTTCGTATTGGTATAACTCTTTTTGAATTGAAGGAATCGCCAACTCTTTGTATGTGTCTGGTCCGCTGCCAAAAAATGGAGCATCTCTAATTATGCTGATTGCCTGTGGCCAAAGAAGAAGCCGAGACTTGAGTGAACGGCTGTTAAATCCCATAAATGCGACGCCAGCCACAAGAGAAAATCCTAAAATAATAACACTCAATATTTTGATTTTTCGGTTCGATATTTTGGTGATTAGCAATATTCCGATTCCAACGGCGAGTCCTAAAAGAGAGGCGCGATTAGCTGTTGTTATTAATCCGATTAAAATGGTTGTAACTCCAATAAGAGCAAAAATTTTCGTGCGTTTTTTATGTTGGTTTATGAAAAGAAATACTCCTGCAAAGAATGGAAAAATTAAAAATTGTCCCAATTCGGTAGGGTTTCCCATAAACGCAAATGAACGAATGCCAAATGTTAAAATCTCCGATGATACATTAGTCGCAGCCGAAATATACTGGTCTATCGCCATTATTGACGAAAAAAATCCTACTGCAAATGTAGTTGTAAGTGCTGCGGTTCTAATTTTCTCGTTTCGTAATGATAAAAGAGCAAATATGCCCCAAATAAAATATAGAAGATGCGTTGCCAACCCCTGCATGCGCTCGTAGCTGCCAAAAAAACTCTTATAAATCGATTGTGAAAGTAAGGTAGATATTACAAACGACACTGCAAGTAATAAGAAATAAAAGACAATTTTACGGTTGTGAAATAAAATTATTTTCTCTCCGCGTATTAGTCGATAAAGTAGCTCGACGCATTGAAGTGCAATTGTAAATGAGAGACACACTTGTTTTGTGACTTCGCTTGAACCCCACAGAATGTTTGGAACAAGTGGTAGAAAAAGAGTGAGTAAACTGAGCCACATAATATTTCTTGTTATTTATTTTCTCCTAACTTTTTCTGTAACGCCAAACCCCAATGAACCGCCAAGCATTAGCCTTGTTTGTGCATCGAGAGGAGGAAATGCTCCATAGATTAGCGTAACTACCGGTAGTAAAATCCATGAAATTATTGCCAATCCTTTTCTAATGTTTGAAAAACGCCCCGGTGGTTTCGGTAATGAAAGAAGCGAAATAAACATATAGCTAATAATTCCAACCAACATAACATTGAACATCATGTTGATTGATTCACTCACGTTATATGCAAAAAGACTGCGTGAAAATTCAGGGTTAATAACGGCAGGAATGAACAGGTTCAATAAGAGGATTATAGGCCCAGTTGCCCACATAACTTGTTGATAAAAAAGTTCAATGGCTTTCATGTATGTGCGCATGTATGGCATTTTAACTTTCTGTTGGCGGAGTTCTCGCAGTGTGTAGAAAATATATGCAAGAACCGATGCTGCCCACGCCCAACGCCTAAGCTGCTTGTACTGCCCGACCAGACTTGTAAAGTACGTTTTATTTTGGAGCGCATCTTGATACACAGGAATAAAAATCGGAACAATTTTGTAGTGGCCGCGATAGTGAAAATAAGTTCTCCAATATTGGTG
>JAHFJU010000069.1:601-6864 GCA_023245725.1 Candidatus Peregrinibacteria bacterium | reverse complement strand
TCAAAAAAATAATTGAACGAGGTGAACTGGGAAAAATCTTACATATCGCGGCACACAGATTAAATCTTGGCAAAATTCGCACCGAAGAAAATGTCATGTGGTCAATTGCTCCGCATGATATTTCACTTATTTTAAACTTCTTTGGTGAAAGTCCTACACAAGTTCACGTTGAAGGGGCGAGCTATCTGCAGAAAAATATTCCAGACTTGGCTCATATTCATTTACATTTTTCCGACAACAGAAATGCACATATTTATACGTCGTGGTTAAATCCTTACAAAGAAAGAAAATTCACAATTATAGGAGACAAAGGCATGGCTGTTTTTGACGACATGGCAGAGCACAAATTAACTATATTCGATTCATTCACAGAATATGACGAACGAAAAAATCCTATTGCAGTAAACAAAGGAACGCGCGTCGTAGATTTACCAAATTCAGAACCGGTTCTAAACGAGCTCACTCATTTTGTATCATGTATTGAAAAAAAATCGACTCCTCTAACCGATGGAGAAGAGGGCGTTCGAGTTCTCTCGGTTCTAGAAGAATGCAAATGATATACTTTAGATGTTTTTTCATCGCAACTTAATAACCAACTTTTGCAAGATGGAACAAAATTATTTTGTACACGAATCATCGTATATCGACGATGGAGTTACAATCGGAGAGGGAACTAAAATTTGGCATTTCTCACACATTTTAGGCGGCACAAAAATCGGAAAAAGCTGTAGTTTCGGGCAAAATGTCAGTGTCGGCCCAGACGTGATAGTTAGCAATAACTGCAAAGTTCAAAATAACGTAAGTTTATACAAAGGAGTAATTCTTGAAGATGGCGTTTTCTGCGGACCATCATGCGTTTTTACAAATGTAATGAATCCACGATCAGAGGTAGAACGAAAAAATGAATATCGCACAACTCTTGTTAAACGCGGTGCATCAATAGGGGCAAATGCAACAATCGTATGCGGTGTAACTCTCGGCGAATATTGTTTTATAGGAGCCGGATCAGTAGTAATTAGAGATGTAAAACCTCATGCGGTAATGGTAGGAAATCCCGCACGCCAAATAGGATGGATGAGCCATGCAGGAGAAAAACTCGGAGCAGATCTTATTTGCCCTCGAGACAAACGCGAGTATGAAATTACTGAAGATGGTTTTCTGAAAGAAAAAGGATAGAAAGTTCGCTCCTTTCTCGTCTAACTCTCCACATATTACATCTAACTCATATAACACCTCTCTTTCTCCCTTTCCCGAATATTTCTCTTCTAACTCACTATCCAAATGCAATTTCTCGACCTAACGGAACACCATTCAGCGATTGAAAAAGAAGCGATAGAGGCAATGACAACCGTTTTTAAAAACGGTGATTTTATAAACGGAAAAGCCGTAGCGCAATTTGAAAAAGATTTTGCCACACACCATGGTGTATCGCACGCACTCGGCATGAACTCTGGGACCGATGCTCTACTCTTAGGCCTAGAAGCACTTGGCATCGGCGCAGGAGATGAAGTAATAACCAGCGCATTTACTTTTTTTGCTACCGCAGAAGCGATAGCGCAAACTGGAGCAAAACCTGTATTCGTAGACATCGATCCAGCTACGTTTAACATAAATTCTTCATTAATTGAGAATGCTATAACCGCAAAGACTAAAGCAATTTTACCAGTTCACATTTTTGGCCAACCGGCAGACATGGATTCAATTTTGGCAATTGCAAAAAAACATAATTTAAAAATTATTGAAGATGCATGTCAGGCAGTTGGCGCCGAATATAAAGGCAAAAAAGTTGGAGGATTTGGAGACATCGGGTGTTTCAGTTTCTTTCCATCAAAAAATTTAGGAGGATGTGGAGACGGCGGAATGGCAACAACAAACTCGCAAGAAGTTGCGGCACAAATGAAGCTTTTAAAGAGTCACGGATCTTCCCCTACCGACAAATATTTCAACGTTGCTCTTGGCTATAATTCTCGCCTCGACACAATTCAAGCGGCAATTCTAGCAATTAAATTACCTCGACTAAAACAGTACAACGAAATGCGAATTGCTCATGCAAAAGCCTATAACACAGCATTCGCAGGAATCGGCGACATCGTTTGTCATGCGACTGCGCCAGACCGCGTAAATGTGTATCATCAGTACACAATCAGAACATCAAAACGGAACGAACTAAAAGATCACCTTGAATCAAAAGGTATTCCTACAATGATTTACTATCGCGTTCCGCTTCATTTACAGCCTGCAATGAGTTATCTAGGTTACAAATCTGGAGACCTTACTGAGACCGAAAAAGCCTGTGGCGAAGTACTTTCACTGCCGATTTATCCTGAACTTTCTGTAGAGAATCGAGATATGATTATTGAGTCTATGTGCGGCTTTTTCAGATAAAACCGAAATTAGAAATTACTATAAATTGGGCTCACTATGCGAATAGTAGCAATCCGCCCAATATAGAAAAAAAATAATTTCTGATGTAGTATCTCCGCGATATGAAAGATTCAAACGCGACGAAAATAGGAGTAATCGGGCTCGGCTACGTTGGTTTGCCTACAATTTTAGCAATGTCAAACGCAGGGCTTACCGTAGTCGGCGTAGACATTAGTGCACAGCGCGTTGAATCCCTCAAAAAAGGAAAAAGCTATATCAATGAAATTCCAGATGGAGACATTAGAGGCACACAAAAAAACGTAACATATACTACCGATTTCAAATCGCTGAAATCATGTTCAGTCGTACTCATCACCGTACCAACTCCTCTAACAAAAAACAAAACACCAGATTTAAGCGCAATTGAAGGAGCATGTAAATCGCTAGCACCGTATGTTCAAAAAAATATGCTTGTCGTTTTAGAAAGCACAAGTTTTCCAGGAACTACTGAAGAAATCGCACAACCGATTCTTGAATCATGCGGATTAAAAGCGGGCAAAGATTTTTATTTGGCATTCGCTCCAGAACGAGTCGATCCGGGAAACAAGCAATATCCAATAACAAAAATCCCTAAAGTTGTCGGCGGATTAGACACAAAATCGACAAAAATCGCGGTGGATTTTTACAAAAAATATCTTCCATCTGTATATCCTGTATCGAGTATTAAGGCGGCAGAAACCACGAAATTGTTAGAGAATATTTTTAGATTAGTAAACATCAGTTTGGTGAATGAATTAAAAATGCTCACCGATAAAATGGGCATAGATTTTTATGAAGTTCTAAAAGCGGCAAGTACAAAGCCTTACGGATTTATGGCTTTTAGACCCGGACCGGGTGTAGGCGGGCATTGCATTCCTCTTGATCCGTTTTATCTTTCTTGGAAAGCTCGAGAATTCAATTTTTTCACTCGATTTATTGAGCTCGCTGGAGAAATAAATGAGTTGATGCCACACAATATAGTTACAAAAATAAACTGGGTACTTAATAAACGTAAAAAATCTATAAATGGAGCGAAAATTCTGGTTTTGGGCGTGGCATATAAAAAAGATATAGACGACTCGCGAGAATCGCCAGCTACTCCAATTATTACCGATTTAATGAGAAAAGGAGCTAAAGTTAACTACTGCGACCCATATATTCCAGCGTTCAATGTTGCAGGCACAAAATTAATTTCGAAGAATCTAACGCCAGCAGTATTAAAGGCTGCTGATTGTGTTGTTATTCTTACAGATCATACGATTTTCGACACAAAAATGATAAGCTCGAAATCAAAACTAATCGTAGATACACGTGGACTAATTACAAAACGAGCACCTCACATTTTCTTTTAACATGAAAATATGTTTTCTTGCAGGGGCAAATTCAATCCACAGTATTCGGTGGATTGATTTTTTCGAAAAACAAGGACACTCCATAGTGTGGATTTCACTCGCTCCTCCAATAGACCAAGCAAAAGAGCTTATTTCCCGCGTAACATTTTATGAAATTTCACCAAGCCCATTAATAGATGAAAATGGTAGAAAAGCATTATTCTATATTCCTCAGGCTGCATTAAAAGTTAAACGAATTATCGAGCGCGAATGCCCAGATATTATGCAAGTACACTCTGTCGGCACATATGGATTGATCGCTGCATTAAGCCAATTTAAGAACATCATAATGACGCCTTGGGGGAGCGATATTCTTTTGGCATCTCCTATAAATAAACTGCTAATTAAACGCATTTTAAAAACTTCAAAGCATTTTACCTGTGATGGACAAAACACATTTGACGCGCTCATTGATTACGGAATTACAACTGAAAAAATTTCGATAGTTAGATTCGGAACCAATACAGAATTATTCAAACAAACCGAAGAAAAGAAAGAAAAAAATTACTGCACAGTTATTTCACTTAGGAGTTTTGAGCCTGTATATAACATTTCTCATTTAATTCGAGCATGCGCCATCGTGCTAAAAAAATTACCAAATACAAAATTCATTCTAGCTGGGAGCGGAAGCCAACACGACGAGTTAATAGCACTAACAAAGTCGCTAAAAATTTCGCAGGCCGTTACGTTCGCAGGCCGAATAGATGCATGTGAGTTACCAAAGCTGCTTAATTCTTCAGACATATATGTTTCTACATCTCTTTCCGATAGCGGATTAGCTGCTTCTACTGCCGAGGCAATGGCATGTGAGCTTCCTGTCATAGCTACTTCTACCGGTGATAATAATAAATGGATAATACCGAATAAAGGTGGATATTTAGTTACACCGAACGACGACGAAGCCCTAGCTAATTCGATAATAGAACTGGCAAAAAATCGACATGAAAGAGAATCATTTGGAGCTTATAACCGCTCTTTGATTCTAGAAAAAAACGACTACAAAACCGAGATGGAAAAAATTGAGAAAATATATTTTACGCATTGCAAAAGCACAAAGCTATAATTTACGCATACTCAACAATTAATCTGTTAATTATTCATGCAAAACACGAGCTATATATCAATTGTAATTGCAACATACAACGAAGAAAAGCATATAGCTTCGTGTCTTGAATCAATTCTGAGTGAAGAAAAAAACTTCGAATCGGGGCATTTTGAAATATTGGTAGCAGATGGAGGGAGCACTGATAATACACGAAAAACAGTCAATGAATATGAGAAAAAACACAAATTCATTCACCTGATTCATAATCCCAAAAAAATTCAGGCAGCTGGGTGGAATATCGCAATTCGAAAATCGAAAGGAAATCTGATTTCAATTTTAGGAGCACATGCACAGTATCCAAAAAACTATTTAAAAGAATGTGCCGATGCGATATTTGAATATGGTGCCGACATTGTCGGTGGCCGTACGAAAGCAGTCGCTGCAACAGACACACTGATGAATCGAACAATTGCAGCAGTACTTTCACACGTATTTGGAGTTGGATCATCGTTTAGAACAATCGACAAAGGCCCACCGCGTGAAGTAGACACCGTTTTTTCAGGGTGTTACAAAAAATCAATCCTGGAAAAATCGGGGCTGTTTGATGAACGTTTTGTACGCAGCCAAGACATAGACCTTACAATGAGAATCAGAAAGTTGGGCGGTAAAATTTTATTACTGCCACATGTAGTAATTTCATATTTTCCTAAAAAAACACTTTTATCATTTGCAATTCATAACTGGCGCGATGGAATATGGGCAATTTACCCACGAGGATTCAAGGCATTTCGCCTTAAATTTAGACACTTAGCGCCCGGAGCATTTGTAGGAGCACTACTTTTAGGTTTTATTTTAGGGATTTTTTGGCAACCATTTTTGTGGCTCGCGCTTTCAGCGCTCGCCCTCTATCTCGCAACTACAATAGTAATGTCGCTTCACCTTGCCTACAAAAACAAATCCCTCGGAATGATTTTGACAGGCCCACCAACATTCGCGGTTCGCCACCTGGTATATGGCGCAGGAACAGTTTTTGGGTATATAAAATCGTTGTTGCCGCAAAAATAGGAAACCCAATGTATAAATTTGAGGGATCGCGCCTATTAGGCGCAACATTTAACAAACACTAACAATATGTGCTATATATGATTACTTACTAAACGTTCCATATGAATAAACCATCATATTTAGCACAAACATTAGCAATAGGTTCAGCAATATTAAGCACGTCATGTGGCGGGACACCTCAGTTAAATAACGGCAAATCGCCAGAATCAGAAAAAACTCCTGCTGTTACAACCGTTACAGATTCACTAAGACTAACAAATATTCAACTTCGAACAACGCTACTTCCAGCAGTTACCAGCGATAACTGCTCAATAATTCCCCAAGGATACGGCAAACAACGCCTAATTTGTACAGGCACA
>JAHFJU010000069.1:0-591 GCA_023245725.1 Candidatus Peregrinibacteria bacterium | reverse complement strand
AAATGGAGCTCACAAATAGGCTGTCAAATAGAATCATCAAACGCACCAGAATACCCAGCTACAGTGATTTTTTTCGTTCCTGAATCTAAAGACTTGAATGTAAAAATTCAAGTTGGTGATTATGTCTGCGAAAAAGGGAGCTGCAACGGCGAAAAAATTAGCGACTCAGAACTCAAAGAAGTCGTTAAAGATGCAAAAGAAGTTTGCGATGCGCTCGGTAAAATTACCTCACGTTAATTATTGTATAATAACGTTATGACATTTCTCGATAAAACGAAAAAACTTTTAGAGGATTTTTTGGCGCGCAAATCGGAAAAGCAAAAAATTATAGTACTTGCAGGACCAACTGCATCAGGTAAAACGGCACTTTCAATTGAACTATCAAACCTTTTCGGCGGCGAGGTTATTTCGGCTGACAGCCGCCAAGTTTACAGAGGAATGGATATTGGAACCGATAAAATTCCGCTCGAAAAAATCGCTATATCAAATGGAGACTACGCACTCTTTCACAAAGGCGTTCGCCACCATCTTATAGACGTAGTTAATCCAGACGAGCGATTTACGGTCGCAGATTTTGTAGAACAAAGCCAC
>JAHFJU010000068.1 GCA_023245725.1 Candidatus Peregrinibacteria bacterium | reverse complement strand
TATATATGAATCTCAAGAAATAATTGCAAATTTGGCCCTTAGTGCAGAAAGACTTTATTTCAGAGCGTTACGCAATAGACAGATTCCCGATGGCGAAAAAACAAGCCTCATGAATCAACTCAAATCGATTATTTCAGCCGCGCAACCGCAATTGGAAGAATATAATTTAGAACATGCGAGAAGAAACCATGGAATACCTTCGCCAATTGTTGTTGAGTTTATTCGCGCAAGAGACGTGATGACTCCACTTGGTGAATTATCGGAGCGACTAGAAAAACCAAATATAGAATTAGGAAAAGGGATAGGCACAGGAGGAATTGCTGCAGGAAGAGAACGTGACAGTTTTTTGGCAGAAAGTTACCACGCAACGAATGAACAAGATCGCGAAATGGCTAAGTCAATTGCAGATAGCTCAAAAGCATTATTGGCGATTGCAGCCGATAAACCAACGGCAATTCCTCCTCCAATATTTACTAGAACTCTTGAAACTGTGGGACGAATGCAAAAATATCTTGGAGATTTTAACGGGGCTTTGCATTCGGCAAAAACAGTTCTTGAAATGGCTATGAGTACAGGAAACTACAACGCCGCAGTTGTTGCACTAGCCTCTTTGACTCACGCCTATAGGTATATGTCTACTACCCAAAAAAGAGAGGCTGGAGGACTCGAACCACGACCACATGCACAAATAGATCAACTTCTTGCCGCGTGTGATTTAGCATATGGCGCAGATGCAAAAATATTAGATTCTTACGTTAATAATGATTATTTTAAATTTTTCTTATCCTCTACACGATTTGAACTAATCGCCGATATATCTGATGCAAATATTCGTGCCTGCGGAGTTCAGGCAACGGAACCATACACGCCTAATGAGGCTGCGAGAATTGCTGAGGCAAAACAACAAATATCACGCATTCGAGAACACCTAGTCAATGCATGCAAAACAGCAGAGACAACGAACTCAGTTTATTTCGCATCGGCTGAAGATATAGGAGGAGACCTTAGAAATGCACAGATGCAATCATATTTGATTCCGGCTTTCGCTGAAATTTGCGCACTTATTCGAACTTTCAATGAAGATCCAAATATTGAGAAACTTGGTCTCGAAAAAATCAGTTATTCATCACTATTCAAAGAATCTCCTATCTTAAAACCAGAAGACATCTGGGGCGCAATTCTATATCACGCTCAGGCCGAACATAGAGATAATACATTTGCAGATGATTATGACAAACGAACAAAAGCACTAAATGCACTTTTTGAAGAATCTCTCTCTAACTGTTCAGATATTGGCGATCTCGTAGAATTACTAGAGAATACAGCGCTTCGTTACAAGCTGAACACGCTAGGAGAACCTACAGACTCTCGACCTTCAAACATGATGAGGGCACCCGGAGAAAGCGAAGACAAAGAATATTATTCTCAACACGATCTATTGTCGATTCATACTCTATTTGCAGTAAACGAAGGAACTAGGCCGCTACTTCTACGTTTAAAAGAAAAATTTTCTTCCGGAGAAAGAACTCCAAAAACAATTCTAAATTTGTGCAGAGTCATGGCTCTTCTAGGTGAAGTAGACGAAGCTGAAAAAATCTTTAAAGAACCTGAATTTGAACATTTTGATGAAACTTTACTTGGTTTAACAAACCTGGAGGGACTTAAAACGGCATCTATCGACGCCGATGTTCTCGAACTTTATACAACTTTGAAAGCCCGACTTTCGCTTCTCACAGCAAAAACAGGTAATGATGAACAACGCAAACACCCTCCTATATTAACAACTGATACAGGAAAGAGTGCGATGTATTTAGCGTACGATATAGACAAACTATTCCAGTCATTTCTCGCTGCCAACGGACTCATTACATATCGTGAAGCTAAAAGAGGCTCAGATGCTTTACCTGAATCGGTGATAGAAAAAGAGGCAGACCTCGAAGCGATGCTTATTCAACTCGAAGCAATTCGCAGCATGAGTAACAAAGTTTTTGCCGTACAGCGAAGACTTAGAATGATAGAGAACATGAAAGAACTATCAAGAGAAACATATACAACAGGGAATACGGCTTTAGCGGGTCGTATATCTGCACTTATGAATAAAAGTTATTATGCCGAAACCGCTAGAGGATCTGCACAGCGTACAGTAGATGAAAAAACTACACTAAAATGCCTAACATCACTAAACTGCGGACAGACTATTGATGATCATTTAAATAACAACGATGACAAAGAGAAATTCTTTACAGCATTAATAGACGCAAGATCCTTAGTCTCTGGCGAAGAAATTAATATTTCTTTGAACCGCTGGATAGTCGCGTCGTTTGGAGACTCAGCAGAAAATCTTGGCATAAATGTTGATAATTTAGCTTCATATATATTGTGGAAATCCGTGAGAGATAGTGTGCCTCTAAAAACAACACTAGATAAATTAAGTGATGTTCCTGAAAAAGATAATTCTGAAGAAGACCTTACTCCCACTTTTTTCCCTGATAAATCTGTACTGGTCGATCAAATAATTCCTTCAATTATTGATACATACAAAAAATTGGACACATATATAAAAGCCCAACAGAAATCAGATAACCCTATTTCAACAGTTCAGATGCAAGCGGCTATCGCTTTCGCGCGAGAATCGCAACACCAAATAAGCAGGTTACTAAATTTATTACCTGTGAAAGAAAAAGAGCGCCGAGGATTTATTATCCCCGACACTCTCCCTACTTACGGCGACTTAGATCGTGAATCTTCACTTTTTACATCTCGCAATACGTATGCGAACACATATACGACAGATATCACGATGTAATAATTAAAACTGTGGTGTTGGCATAGACAAGCTGCCTTTCAACAAAGTTGAAGATGTGTTGAATGTAGGCGATGTGTATTTCAACAACGCATTATTGTAATCAGCTGAGTTCAACATTTTGTACAAGAAAACGAAACCGACGATCAAAGCGCCTGTAAGAACACCGAGCCAGAATAGAACCATTGGGTTAACGCGAGATAGAGATGAGGCGACCTTCATATTTTTGTTTTTGTTAAATAATAAAATATGTTTTGTAGTAATACTATAACATAATTACTAATTTAAGACAATAGCGCCGTGAGCCACTTTACAACTACAAAAGACAGGACTGCGTCGTTCCTTATAGAATCAAGCTCCGCTTTTTGCCCAGTGCCATAAGCAATAATAGGACTCAATGCCGCACCAGTTTCTCTACTTGAACAAACAAATTTCATATCAGGGTCTCTAATTCCATCTGATATAACTTGTACTTTTTCTCTAACCAATAACTGCCCTGCTTCAAGCGAAGGAATGTAATTTTCCAATTTTATCCTATTAAATTCAGTTGGATTATTTTGGCCAACTACAAATAAAGGAGTCGAAATATCAACAACTATAGTACAAGCTGGATGTTTACAAATTCCTAGTTCAATATCATTATTATGTTTTTCCATCAAAAACGACGCAGACACCTCATCTGATATTTTGGCTTTAAATTGAATCAAACCATCGTCACGCATAACGCCTTTTTCGAGCAACAAAAGAACGATTAAATCTAAATCGACACGTGCATTTTCTAAAATAGTCGTCGGTGCGGCGGTTCTCAAAACTTCAAACAATCCAACATCTCTGCACGCCTGAGCAAATGCAGTTGGATTACTTCTACCTTTACCTAAATACAAATTCATAAACTTAGCCAATACACTGTGCCAACGCAAATCATTAAGATCGGTAAGATTTTTTGGAGCAGGTTTTTCAAAATGAGGAGGAACTAATAAAGGAGGCACAGCGCCAGCCGATAGAGAAATCGCTGGAGGATTAACAATTGGAGGTAATCCGGCAGAAGATGATGGCTGTACTTTTGGGGCTCCTCTTAATTGCGCAATTGGAGGTGGGGTTGCTAATACGCCAGATTCTCTATTATCAGGAATCGTTGTTACAGGAAGAGCGAACTCCGTCTCGGCAAATGGCGAAACAGAAACAAGTTCTGCCGTTGCCCTCGCTTGAGGTGTTGGCTGAAAAGGAACTTGAGGCTTTACTCCAGCATCTGAAATTGACATTCCAGAAGTAAGCGGCGCAGCAGATTTAGGTGCACCAGCACTCAATAAAGCGTTTACCTGCATGGCTACAGCAAGCCGTGGATCTATTGCTCTCCCAGCCGCATACCCACGTTTCGGAGTATCTAATTGACGACTTAAAGCACCGATTCCGTTAATTAAATGGGCAACTCTACCAGCCAACTGATCAGCTTCAGTAACTACAATAACAGGCAATCCCTGTAAATCTGAAATACCATACGGCTGTGTGTTTTGCTTTTCTATAACAACCGAAACAGGTTGTTGAGCAACTGACTGAGCAGCCTCTGTAATTGTCGGATTTTTTTCAGCCATGCCTTTGCCTTAATAACTAAGGCAGCAATTTAACATCTATCTCAGGCTTTGTAAAGCGTCTTTTCTGTTTGGAGAGCCAAATACATACGAACCGGCTACAAGCACATTGGCACCCGCCTCTTTAACAATTCGTGCCGTTTTGTCTGTAACTCCCCCGTCGACCTGAATATCGAGATTCGGCCTCATTTCACGAAGTTTTTTAATTTTAGGAATAACCGATTCTATAAACGACTGTCCTCCAAATCCGGGATTCACACTCATAATAAGAACCATATCTACATCATCGAGTACTGATTCAACAGTACAAAGTGGTGTAGCAGGATTCAATGCAACAGCAGCTTTCATTCCAAGCGATTTTATTTGCTGAATAACACGATGAAGGTGCACGCACGCTTCTGCATGAACTGTAAGATACGACTCAGAGTCAATAATTATTTTTCCATCAGCCCCCTTTTTGCCTGCGTTTTCAATTCCACGCGCGAACGCAACAGCGACAGCAAAATCCTCTAAATATTTTTCAGGATGCTCAATCATTAAATGCACGTCCATCGGAATCGGGCACTTCATTTTCGCAACCACAGGCGGACCAAACGTAATATTTGGCACAAAGTGTCCGTCCATAATATCGATATGAGCTAAATCGGAATACGGCGCGACAGTCGCAATCTCTTCGTTAATACGGCCAAAATCGGCTGACAGAAGTGATGGTGATATTTTTATTTGCATCGATTTGGATTATATCATTTATTCTCTATTCAACTGATTTTTTGCGTACGCCAATATTGTTCCTTCGTCGAACGGTTCGTTAAATGCATTTGGAGTAAAGTGAACTATCCCACTAAACCCCATTTCCTGCGCTTGCGTGGTTAGATTCGCCTCATGCGCCGCACCACACACCAAAAAAACAATATTTGAGCTCTTTTTTCGAGGATTTGTGTCGTACATCATTCTATTACGAATGTTAGAAAGCCAAATACTATTACGGTAATTAACTATCAATGTGCCCATCTCGCCCAAATCGAGAAGTTTCGATGAGCCGTATCTCGCCATTTCGCCATTCGTCATCGCCTTATAATTAACCGTTGGTACGTTTTTTTCTGGAGCTTCACTCAACCCGAGCTTACGATCAATGTCCCTTTTAATAAATTTGTTCTGAACGATTGCGACGAGCCCTGTTTCATCAACACCAACGGTCTTAATATCTGCGCCATAGACATCTTCGAGCGCAACAGAGCTGATTGCAATTTTTCGCGCGTCAATTTCTGCTAACTTTTCTTTTTTTGTCGTTACACCTCTAGTGCCTAAATCATCTTGAGTCACCTCCCTATCAAATCCTTCACTTGCAAGAAAATCCATGTGAGATTTTACTGCATCCATCATCTCAAAATTATTTTTTAATATACTGGAGTCATAGTGCAATTCTGGCACAATTACTAACACGGGGCCTTCTTTTTCAAACTTCTCATAGGCAACGTCTCCAAATTTTCTCATTTTCTGCATGACCTCACTTACTTCTTTAAGGTTTGCTTGTTTCTCTTTTTTAAAGCCTTCAGCAAGTTCCGCTTCAAAAAATTCACCGCCTATGTAATCTCGACTTTGAGACATGTCTTCGTTTTCGTACCCCGCAAATCCTCTTCCTACTCGCACTTCCCGATCTGTATACCTTTTATCTAAACCGAATTGATCGTGTCCTAGAATATCAACTTCCAGTTTAAAACCAACAATATCACTTAATTTTGAGGCACACACTTGAACTGTTTCAATCCGCAAATCTTTGAGCGTGTCTACCACAACAGCATCGATTTTTTCACCTGTCTTTTTATTAATTTCCTTCGCTTTAATTACCAATTCGGGAGAGAGACCATTAACTTCTGCCATTCGCGCATCAATCATCGATTTCGCCTGAGCCTGTTGTTCGTCAACGAACGCTTTTAAATCAGCCTGGGTGTTCGCCTCGCCATCATCAACTCTATCAATACCTGACATTGAAAGTTCATACGATTCTTGATCGCTAATAAGCTGATCTGAACCTTTATTATTTTCTAAATCATTCATTGTATTTATTAGGATTTTTTTAATGTTCGAGAAAGAACCGGACCAACTTTTTGAATGAATCGCTCTGTAATCCCATCGTTCACAATGAGGTTATTAATTGAATGAATCTGATCATCGCGCAAACTATCCCATCTGGTAAAAAGCTCGTCTTGCGATCTCTTCGTCAGCGCACGAAAAAACATGGTCAGTTTTAGCCGTTCAAAAATATTTTTATTTTTCATATTTATTCCCTACAGTATAACATTTTCCGCACACAAACTCGAGTTCTACTTTGAATAACAACTAATCCAGAAAGGTGAACTGTAACGAATGGTAAAAGCCGATGTTACTGATTGGAACAATCTTGAGGAAGAAGAGTCCCCCGTTTTATCGGGGGACGTCCCCTCGACACATGTGGAGAGGGGGCTTCGCCCCTCTGTTCCAATCACG
>JAHFJU010000067.1 GCA_023245725.1 Candidatus Peregrinibacteria bacterium | reverse complement strand
CGTGAATACGACACCGAGCTGACGAAATCCCAGCGTAGCCGTCGTAAATTATCGGGTGAAGCGGTTACCCAGTTTTTAGTCTGGAAACCTGAAAGCGGCGATACCGCCACATTTTGGTTACTGACCACAGGCGGTAAAGGTCGCGTCATGGATCGAGAGAGTTTCGTTGACCTGCGAGACAAAGAACACCGTATTTCACTGACAGGGTATGAATTAGTTCATGACGGCGTTTCGTGGTCATGGCGTATGGAGAAGACTACCTACACCAACCACCAAAAACGGCTACGGAACGCGATACTGGCTAAAAACAACCTTGCCCTTGAAATGGCCATTGCCTCCCTGTTCGGCAGTCCGGGCTTTCGCTTGGTTCGCCGTCAGGTCGGCATGTTGAGTAAGTGGCTTAGAGCAGAGTGGTTGAGGTTAAGGAAGGATAATGAGCCGATGCCTCCCCTGCCAACATTTTTAGCGTATGTCCGTCGATTGCCTAATCCTGTGCCGAAAAAAAAGGTGAAGAAAGTGGGGGCGGCTAAGGCTTAAGGTTGCTTTTCCACACATCCCGTTCTCACCGCTCCGCCTCATCTTCACGTCCTCTCCCCTGCTCATGCGCCTGATAGAGTTCATCAATCCACTTGCCAATGTCGACTACACAGCACATAGTAATGTTCAAAATATGCTACGAAACTTCAATAAAATTGTTAGTGACAACTAACCAAGTATTGTTTACAAAGGGCACTAGTGCAGTCTTTTTATTACTCTATAACAGATTGCTTAACCTTTTAAAATCGACAACACAAGGTGGTTTTTACATATGTATAATATTATCCAGAATGTGATTAGCTATAGCATCACTCCGAATCGCCTCCCTTTGCAAAACTATCTTTCGACTCTAGATTTGAACGTATTGCGAAAAATAACGGCCTTGATGTATATCGGCCGTGACAACCTCCATGTTCCTGAAAATTGCAGTGCAATAGAGCCATCTGATTTATATTTAGCTGGGGTACATGCTAATAGTATTGATGAGTGTATTAACATACTCACGTCAAAGCAGAACGCACTCCAACAATACCTAGAAGCAGTTACTACCGCCTCACGTCACCTTTCTATTGACCTTAACTCATATACTTGAATCTATGCCAAGCAAGATCTTCACCATCATCAACTAAAGGCGACGTAAGTTGGTCGTTATAAATTTTCGGCTATTTGTTTTTAGTCGACGTTTAATTACCATCCTCAAATCAAGTTTTTCATATTTTGAGGTTTAAAAAATGCCTACTAAAAAGCAACACCCTTATTCAAGATGTACAGACTGTCATGTTTTTGGTGATGATGATGTGATTAACAAACGATGCCTTAGCTGTAAAAAAGGCACAATGAAAAGTGAATTGAGGCCAAACACTTTATTTGAGTGTCAAGTTTGTGAGGCTACTGGCAAAACTGGTAATCACTCCTGCGGTGCTTGTAATGCTACAGGTTGGTTATTCACAAATGTATTTTGGGGCGGCAACTAATCTTTTTCCATAACGGCTATGGGAAAAATATCTTTAGTAAGGCCACCCCCCTCTATTATTTATACACTCCCTAATAAAAATGGCTTGCATTACTTAGAGGACACATTTTCAGCTTTTATAAATTCGACGAAGTCATGGCGAAACATCGCTTTGTCTTCAGGTTTGTTTTCTTTTTTGATTTCATCTTTCCACATTTTTTTCAGAGCATCGCTTAGTTGGGAAAAGAAAATATCGCGCATTGCGTCTTGCGTTATTTCACTGAGTGACCAAAAATTTTCTAATGCTGCAATGTTTGCTTGCTGCTCATTGTGGCGCGGCTCTTCTTCATGCTTTTCTTCCTTATGCTTCTCATTTTTAATAGTCTGTTTTTGTTGTTCTTCGCGCTTGCGCTGCTCTTCTTCCCAATCTTTCCCAGCATCTAGCTCAATGCACTTGGCGAGATAGGCAATAGGATTTTTTACTTCCCCAGATTTTTGCATGGCCATCGTATAAGCCACATTACGTAGCACTTTGCCTACCCCAAATTTTCTTACCCACTTAGTCGCTGTATCTTCGGTGATACCGAACGTCATAAGCGTTTTTGTAGCATCGTTTGGCTCTTTTTCATCATCGCTCGATACGTGTAAATCCAGCACTATCAGTTTTTTTGGCTCAACCGTAACTTTTACTTCCGCAATTGATTTTCCTTTTTTGATGTAATCAACTTGTATGATCCGAAGATCAGAATACTCATCAATTTCTTTAAGTGCAGGTGCGATGACACGCTTTTTTAAGTCCTGAAAAACACTGTATTCGTTTTTTTCCAACTGCATGTACTTACGAATATCTTCAATAGAAAACACTCGATAAAACTGTCCTCCTTTCCCTTGGAACTCTTTCACTTTAAGCAGTTCATAAAAACGGATGGAGTACGACGATTTAAACTGAGCAATCGCGCCTATGTGATATTGAGTAAAGTGATCTTTCAATTGAAATAGATATGGCCTTAATGCTTTGTCAAAACGAACACTAATTATTCCTGAACCTTTTACATAACGGATATTTGAGAACCAATGAACCAACTCGACAACATCATCTTTTGATATATCTACCGTTCTGGTCATCAAGGTTTTTACAGCATCTTGAATCTTGACGTAGAAATCTTTGTCATGCACACCAAACATTTCGGCAACGTCAGATGCTCGAATAACATAGTCAGCAAAATCATCATCATCTGGGCTAAGAATGGTAATCAGATTGAGGATTAAGCGTTGTTCATTGAGCGAGAGCTTGTACTTCGCCTCAATCAACTCATTATGCTTTCTGACGACTAACGATCCCTCTTTGCTTGCACTCATCAAAATCCCTCGAAATTCCATAATAAAGTTAGTTATATACCCATTCAACCTGAAGGTACTGGAAAAAATTATCATAATCGATTGAATTTAATGAAGTTTTAATTAAGTAATCCCAGTGCCTTCATTTCCATTGGGTATATACGCAAATCTCAAGATTAAAACAAGGGACATCTTTAAAATTTGACCCTTCTTTATTTTGGCTTTTTGACCCGCTTTTTGTCCCTAGTTAGCCATAATCGTATTATAAATATACTAATAAACCTATTTATTCGGCTCGTTTAGCACAAAACAAAAGGACACATTTTTAGAGAGTCCCTATTTAAAACGGTTTTTAGACCTAATTAAAGCAATAATAAGCATCAAAAGTGACACATTATTTACTTGTCCCTACTTCACCCGCTTTTTGTCCCTACTTCACCCGCTTTTTGTCCCTACTTCACCCGCTTTTTGTCCCTACTTCACCCGCTTTTTGTCCCTACTTCACCCGCTTTTTGTCCCTACATGTCGTTGTAACACATTGTTATATAAGGTGTTTTCGACCCCTATAAACTATATAAAGTAAATAAATAAAGAAACAACAGGGGGGAAACTCATTTTTCCCCCTATTTCGCCTTTGGCTCAATGTGTGTGTTTTTCTTTTTTTGGTTATAAAAACCATTTTAGTGTTGATGCAACAAAACAAAAAACAGTCCAAATTGACAAGTCACAACTTTTCAGTGTGTTTTAAACATATTTGTTAAGTTGGATCTAGATGTATCTCAGAGTCAAAAACGATAGTTTTAAGTATTCAATGTGAAAGAAAACTAATTTTTGTTTTGAACTAAGCAGGAAATGCGACCAAACGCGCAGAAACAGCGTTTTAAGGGGTAAATAACTATTTTTCCGACTTGTGTACTACTTTGAATCTAAAGGCTCTATTTCGGCTGTTTTAGAAGGACTGGGCATTAGGTATCGTTGTAGAGCCTCTGGTTGAGAAAAAGAACATTTCTTTTTGCTGTAATTTGTACTTTTTAGTGGTTATTTCAGTCTTTCTAGATGAGCGTTTAGTCAATTGAATCTCAAAGTTCTAATGAGATTGAATAAAAAATAATCCCATGCTAATTTGAGTAAATGAGTATTTGAGTATGAGTGAGCATTTTGAAAATCATCGCCCTGCTGAACGAAAAAGGAGGTTCTGGGAAATCTACCTTGAGTATTAATATTGCGACTGCGTTACACCGTCGAGGTGAAAAAGTGGTTTTAATTGATGCTGATCCTCAAGGAACTGCTCGTGATTGGCGAGAAGCGTCACCAGAGAATGCAGACTTACCTTCCGTGGTTGCCTTAGATCGCCCTGAACTTTTGCTGTCATCCATCAAAGCAATAGCTGCAAATTGGGTGATTATTGACACCCCTGCTAAAGCCGAACGCATGAGTGCTAATGTTATCCGAATAGCGAACATCGCCTTGATTCCTGTTCAACCCAGTGCTGCTGATGTTTGGGCATCGGCTGCGGCTGTTAAATTAGTCCAGTCTAAAATTGATGTGGGTGGACAGATTCATGCGGCTTTTATCGCCACTCGCGTGAGTGGGCAAACCAAACTGTCAAAAGAAATTTTGGCGGGAAATTGGAATGAATACGGCCTTCCTTTGATGGCTACTGCCATTGCAAATAGAGTGTCATACGCTCAATCACTGAGTGATGGATTGTCAGTTTTTGACACAACAGATCAAGCTGCCAAAGTAGAAATTGATGCATTAATCACAGAGCTGGAGACGAAAGGATGGCTCTAAAATCAAAAAAACTGGATGAAGTGCGCTCAAGTATTCCTGTAGATATCGTGACACAAGAGCAAATTGTCCGAATAAATCTTAACGTACCCAAATCGACTCGTGCGCGATGGAAATCTGAGGCAGCTCGACAAGGTCGTCCTTTGGCTGAACTTATTATTGATAGTGTTGAAGCTCATTTGAGTAAATGAGTATTTACTCAAATGAGTCTAAAAGTAAAAAATCAACGAAGACAACCACGCCATTCTGATGACTTATTTTAAAGCTAGCGTCTAGCGATTAAAAAATATACATGTTAAATAAAACGTACTTTCCTTAACACGTTCTAGTTTGGCTATGTCACTTAGCCGCCCCCACATAATTATCAATAATGAGTAAATACTCAATTGAGTATTTACTCATTATTGATAATTATAACTATTTTCTAGATAGGCTAGTTAATAAAACGTGTTGGCTTTCAATTGTGTTGAGGCTCATTTCACGATTTATGCAGTGTAATTAGTTATAGAAAAAGTTAGCATTTTTTAGTAGTTGTTTAATTTTACGCACTTATAGCTCACAAAATAATTTTAAATTATGAGTAATAAGTCATTTTTTTATAAAAAATAGTGAGCTATCAATCCTTTATTATGTTGATATTAGGAGTTATAAGTCACATAATATGGAAAATGTGTGAGGTTTAAGTGATGAAAACATTTGCCGAAGAAACAAGAATACGACAGGTAGATGAAGGATTGGCTATTTGGCGTAAGGCTAATCTCCCTCGTAGGCCGCCACAGGGTTGGATAAAAACAATCCGTATGGCATTGGGCATGACGAGCAGTGCATTGGCGCAACGCGTGGGTGATGTGAGTGATTCTGCTATTCGGAAACTTGAGCTTGCTGAGGCAGAAGATGCCATTACCTTAGCCAGTTTACGGAGAGTGGCCGAGGCACTTGATTGTGAGTTGCAGTATGCCCTTATTCCTAGACTGCCTTTAAAACAGATGTTATCAAAACAGGCCAGCATTGTTGCAGGGAAACAGATTGAGCGTGTTTCACACACGATGGGGTTGTAAGCCCGAAACTGCGGAATCTTTAAGTTATTGTAATTAAACGATTTAACTTAGATTAACACTCGAAAGCATAGCATCTAGGTCAAAATCTCGATGTTGATCACGGAATGTATAGTGTCCAAGAAAGTATATGTGCTGCCAAGCGACAGGAGAAATACGTTTTATCCGTTCTAGAGCCTTTTGGTTACCCGAAGCGGTGTAGCGAGTCAGCAGTTTTGAAAGCAAAATTGAGTTGTAGGCAATCACGATGTTCGCTAATAAGCGTCCACACTGATTACTGATAGCAATGTCTAAATCGGTATAACCCATGAGTTCCTTTTTACCACCCACTTGAGCAATGGCACCACGCAACTGATGGTAGCCTTCAATACGGTTTTGCGAGCGATGAACATTTTTCTGTAGTTGGGGATCACGGAAATAACGAAGGGTGTATAGACTGCGTATCAACTTGTCGAACTCAAAAATAGCCTTCCGAGTGCGGTGATGCCCAGACATGGTACACAATTTTCGAACTAAAACGCTCTGACTCATTTCTTTAAGTCCCAACGTTGCTACGATACGATCAATCGTGTCTTTTTCTGAAATAATCAACTCTCTGTCGATTTGCCCAGCGGGCATGATGAGAAAGTTTTTCTTGGCGTAAGTCTCAGGATCAACGCCGCAGTACAAGTGTTTTAGTTGCGCCTGCACATTCGTAAATCGTGGTGCGAGTTTCATCTCGAACCAGTACAAAATAGCAAAATTGGCTTTATTGATGCTGTGCATATCCCCCGTAATCATCGTTGGGACAATGTCTGACGTGTTATTGTAGCAAATATCAAAAACCCAATAACTCTCATGTTGGTTGGCACCAATAAGCTCCGTTTGCAACGCCACATGATTTGCTAAAAATGAATAAGCGACGACACCTTTGTCTTTGCCAAAGTATTTTCGCGAGTATCGTGCTTTGATGGTTGGATTAGCCGCTTGAAATTTCTGCCCATCAACGCTGCCATACAACACGTCAAGATCAAAAGAGTAGAAGGGAAAAATAGGGAGTTGAGCAATGAAATTACTGACGTGATCATTTGCCGCTTTCAGAGTTGCTAATCGTAAGTACTGCTGATGAGTGGCATCCAACACGTGATAAGGAATATCCCCCGTCTCAGCCATACTGAAATTGCCGTGATTCATGGCTTGCGCCATGATCACCGCCATCAGGCTATCTTCATCCGCCATCTTTTTGGCATAGTGCGGCTGTAATGGGGTCATCACGGACTGAAAATGACACTGCTCATTCACAAAGCGAAAAATATCCGTCATATCCCGTGATTGAACC
>JAHFJU010000008.1:1411-29807 GCA_023245725.1 Candidatus Peregrinibacteria bacterium | reverse complement strand
GGGATATGTACCGCTACATGTACGACTCCGACTCACGCACTCTCTCTCAAAAAAAACTCGGCTCTTTTACACAACTTCCACTCAAATTGGCGTGGGCGATTACAATTCACAAAAGCCAAGGAAAGACTTTCGACAAAGTTATAGTCGACTTGGGCAACGGCAGTTTCGCCTCGGGGCAAACGTATGTCGCGCTCAGCCGATGTACAACATTCGAGGGAGTTGTACTCAAAAATCCTGTTAGAAAATCAGATGTCAAAATCGACTTACGCGTAAAGACTTTTTTGGAGGGGTATCAACAGGGGCTATTTTATTAGAGTGAATATATCTATGAAAGAACAAATTGATCTCGACGTTGAAACCGCTGCAATAAATGATTTTAACGACGACGATGATTACTTATCACAAGTAGAGCTCGACTATTATCTATCTGTAAAATCCCCCAAATAATGATAGCCCACACGCCAGCTTTTGGTGATATATATTTAGTAAACTGAATAGGATTTTCCTGCTCAGTAAAAAAACGAAGTTTGTCTTTAATACACTCCTGCAAAATTGGTGTAAGAGCATTAAAATCCTTTAAAAAATTGTCGGAAGAAAATACCTTCATAGTGACTAAAGCGAAAATTGAGCAGTCTTTAATTTCTTACCTTTCTTAATTACAGAATCAAGTTCAGCCTTGAATGATGGCTTTAATGCAGCGATTTCTTCTATGAAATCCTCGAATTGTTCTTTACTCATAAAAATACCGATCACTTTGCCATTTTTTACTATGCGAACGATATCGCCATCGAGAGCTTTGGCAGGATTCTTTTGCATCTCAGATAGAGATACTATTTTTTCACGACTTAACACAGACGCCGTAGACACAAAAAGTTTATCGTATAATTCATAATGCATCAACATAAATCGCCAAATTTACTTTATGACAAACGTTATAAAGCGAGTTGCACGTGCAACTCAAACGAGCACTTCTGGGCTTGAATAAGCCATGTGAATTTTTGACGAATGTCGGACTGCACAAAAAATCCATAAAATGATCGCAAAAAATACAATCACTAGCCTATAATATGGCCCATGGTCGGATCACGTTCAGGTACACGAAATCGAAGTAAATTTTCTCGCATACAGGCTCTCTTTATTATGTGCACGGTAGCAGCATCTGGAATTTGCGCACAAATGATAAATTTACAGGTTGCTCAGGGCAATAGCTACTCTCAACTCGCCGAACAAAATCATCTTGGATACAGCGAAGTTACAGCACGACGCGGAGAAATCCTCATTCGCGACCCTCATTCAAACGAGCTTTTCAGATTAGCCACAAACATTTCACAACCAACATTATTCGCAGATCCAAGCCTTATTAAAGACCCACAATACGTTACCGACAAATTGGCCCCACTAATTTTCGACAAAGAAGACGAACTTAAAAAAGAAGAAGAGCGCATACGACAAACAAAAAGAATCATCGCGTCAGATGTTAGCCCCGAAGAACAAGCTCGAGTTTTGGGTTCATTATTAGGAGGAGTTACGGCATCGGCAGGAAAAGCAGCAACCGACACTCCAGCGATAGCAATTCCCGGGTATCCTTTAAATACTGCATCAAGCACAACAACTACACCGGCGGTAGTACTTCCGCCTCCGCCGCCTACCCCCGATCAAATAAAAGTTACTGCGGCACTCTCACTAAAACCAAGAAACGAAGAAGAACTTTTCGCGGCATATAAGGCTGACCTTTTACAAAGATTGAGCCAAAAAACCCGCTCAACAATCCTGTTATATAAAGACCCAACCGATAATATTAAAGATTTTTTTACCAAAAATAAAATATCGGGAATAGAGCTTACCACAGACGGCGTTTTGGCTTATCCAGGGCAAATTTCAGACCAAGATTACACCGCAAAATTACTTGCACCTGTTGTAGAAATTCCATTTGAAAGATTAAAAGAATTACTTTACGGACGAAATCGTTATGCGGTTTTGCAAACTCGCCTTCCAACAGAAATTGAATCAAAAATCCGAGACATGATTAAAGAAGACAAAGATTCAAAAAAAGGATTATTCACTGGAATAAATTTTCAAGAAAAAACGTACCGATATTATCCAGAGGGAGAGCTTGCTGCACAGGCAGTTGGTTTCACGTCTGAAAAAGGAGGAGTGTATGGAATTGAAGAAAGCTACGACATGACTTTGCGAGGAAAAAAAGGAATTTTCAAGACCCGTCTCGACGCTACGGGGCAACAAGTTATTGTGGGTGATGACCTAATTATTGAACCGGCAATCGACGGTGATTCAATTGTTCTAACATTAGATCGTTCTATTCAAATGACCGTAGAAAAATTTTTGGCAAGAGCAGTAAAAGACACAAAAGCCGATTCAGGCTTGGTGATAATAATGGAGCCAAAAACCGGGCGTATTATTTCAATGGCACATTACCCGACATTCGATCCAAATAAATTCAGCGAGGCTCTTGAAACTGAAGACGTTGCACTTTCTACCGGAGATTTGGCGAGCATGAAAACTACAACAAATACGAAAGGAGAAGAAAGTTTTTTTCTTGAATCCGCCGATAATTCACACGTCAATATTCAAATATTCAAAACCATTCTTCAATCTGGAAAAATCATTTATTCAAAATATAAAAACACACTTGGACCAAGCGTGTTTAAAAACCGTTCTGTAACAGACATTTGGGAACCCGGCTCGATTTTCAAAGCGATTGCCATGTCTATCGCACTCGACGATGGAGACGTAACTCCGACTACAACTTTTAACGATGTCGGCCCAATAAAAGTAGATGAATACGAAATTCACAACGCTCTAAATGAGTACTATGGAACAACAAGCATGAGACAGGTTCTTGAACGTTCGCTTAACACGGGAATGGCTTTCGTCGCACGAAAAATGGGACGTGAACTTTTTGGAAAATACATTAAAAAATTCGGATTTGGCGATAAAACCGATATTGAATTTGAAAACGAACATCCCGGACAAGTTGCCGATTACGGCTCGTGGGCTGAGAGCGAACTAATAACTCACGCATTCGGGCAAGGTTTGGCTGTAACTCCAATTCAAATGATTACGGCATTTGCATCTTTGGCAAATAAAGGAATTTTGATGAAACCTCACATTGTTGATTCAATAATTCACCAAGACGGTGAAGTTGTAAAAACAGAGCCTGAAGAGGTGCGCCGCGTAATCTCTGAAAAAACTGCTGATACTATAAGTGCAATGCTTGTTAGCGTTGTTGAAAACGGCGGCGCAGTTCGCGTGCTTACTCCCGGATATCACATTGCAGGTAAAACTGGTACCGCACAAACTTATAAAAACGGGAAAGCTCAAACTGGAACAGGTTCTACTATTGGCTCATTTATGGGATTCGCTCCAGTTGAAGATCCTAAATTTATTATGCTTGTACAAATCGATCGACCTCGTTCAACAGTTTGGGCCGACGCTTCGGCAGCTCCTCTATTTAAAGACATCTCGGATTTTCTGTTTAAATACTATAATATCCCTCCAGGTAAACTCTAATAACATCAATTTATGGCAAACAGTAAACATATTTTAAAAAGCCTAAAAGCACAGGCAAAAGCAAATAGAACCGGCACTGAACGCTTCGCCGATTGGACAGCCGATTTTTTTGGAAGCATTCCGTTTTTTATTACTCATATTGTTTGGTTTGGCGGCTGGATTATTGTGAATACTTTCAACGTTCCATACTTCAAACATTTCGACCCGTACCCATACGGGCTGCTTACAATGGTGGTTTCACTCGAGGCTATTTTCTTGTCGATTTTGGTTTTGCTCTCACAAAATCGTGCTGGAGATGTTGCCGATCTTCGTGAAGAAATCGATCTGCAAGTAGATGTAATTACCGAACAGGAGCTTACAAAACTCATGCAGATGATGACTCTTTTACTCGAGAAAAATGGCATTGAATATAAACACGATAAAGAACTTGAGCACATGCTTAAGAAAACTAATTTAGAGAAAATGCAGATGCACCTTGAAGAAGAAATTACGAATGGATCCATGCACATTTCGCAAACGAATAATCTACCAAGAAAATAATGATTGAGCTTCAACAAAAACTACTTGGTGATCGACGACGCAACGATGCGTTCTATCGTGCTCTTACAAAAGCTATAACTCCGGGAGTTAGCACAGTGACAGATATTGGCTCTGGCACTGGTTTTCTGAGCTTTCTCGCAAGACAACTTGGAGCACGACATTGCAACTTGTACGAAGCAGACGAGGCGATACTTGAGCTTTCTAAAAATCTTGCACGAGAAAATAAAATTGAAGGACTCACTTTTATTCAAGGATACAGCGACGAGATAAAAAATCCTCAAAAAACAAATATTGTTGTTTCTGAAACGCTCGGCAATTTTGCATACGACGAACACATTATCGAAATTATGAACGATGCTCACCGATTTCTGATTTCTGGCGGAACAATGATTCCCTACCGAATTGAGCAGTTTGTTGCTCCTGTCATTGCACCACGAATTTATAAAGAGCTCACAGTTTGGGACAATATTGGTTATAAACTTTCTTGGAATATTGCTAGAAAATCGGCACTTAACAATATGTATGTTTATGCAATTTCGCCGCGCGATGTTTTGGCTGAGCCAAAATCAGTAGACGATTGTATGCTCGCCACAAAACCTTCGAGCACACGTAGAGGACGCGCCGAATGGAAAATGAAAGAGACGACGACGGTCTATGGTTTTGCTTTATGGTGGACCGCACATCTATCAAAAGATGTAATGTTTTCGACATCTCCCCTTAATTCTTCAGATGGAAGCGGCCAGAAAAAATCACATTGGGAACAAATTTACCTACCACTTGAAAGGCCACTAATATTGGCAGAGAAAGAAAAATTATTACTCGAGTTTGAAAGCGACACCAGATACAGCACAGGAGTTCAGGTAAAATGGACTACACAATCGGCAAGAGAAAAACAGGTAATGGATACATCGAAAGGCATGAAGTAACTTGTTCTTGTTGCTCTATCGATTTTCTGGCATTGCATAAAATGCATTCAAATCATTTTTCCAACGAGTGTAATTTGCTGGATATTGGATCGTGTGACCGCTTACCATTCCAGTGAATGCCCGTGAAATTGCGTCTTCACTTAAACAGTTTGAGTTTTTGAGCGTACCTAAAATACCTACCATAAACTCAAAGTTGATTTCCATTGAGTTGGTTAATTGCAGAATGCGTGGGCGATTATAAATCATAGATGCCCAAACTCGATATTTTCGCTGTGCAGATGTTTCGTTAAGCTGATCATTAGGAACATAAAAGAACGACCTAAAGCTTTCCATCTCATTTTCTATATTGCTTAAATCTGCTTCAAACTCAGCTTTGTATGATGCCCCTCTACTGCACGCAAGAAACAAACCAGTATTCTGCCTATACACTGGGATTGTATGAAAAAAATACTCACTATAGTTCCAGTCAGTAGTTACGGCGTATGCTTTTTCTTGCGCTTGTGTCTGTATTTGTTCTCGTGATTGAGAAGGAGCTTGTATTGTTATTGCAACATTTTGTGGAACGACAGAAATATTCCCGACTGACATCGGAGAACGCTGTACACCTATACCTGCAATAGATCCTTTAAATGTTCCTGAATCACTCGAAAAAAGATAATAGATACCAGCAGCTAAAACTAGTACTACTATACCAATCAATATTTTCTTTTTCATATTAGTTTTTTAATAATTAGCCACTAATATAATAACATATTATGCGCCACCCGTAAATAGGCCAACCAGAAACACATTTAAACTATGTTACAGAAGAAATTTTTCGAGCATGAGCCATCGTTCATCTATCGGCCAGACCGCTTACGATCATTTTCAGTAAGCCCCTTCTTGCGAAGACGCGTGTTCTTAGGTGTAATTTCTACGTACTCATCTGTTTCGATGTACTCAAGAGCAAGCTCAAGCGTCATTTCGCGTGGAGTAACCAAACGAATTGCCTCATCACTACCAGATGCGCGCATGTTCGTAAGTTTCTTTCCCTTAATAGGATTAACCGTCAAATCGTTATCGCGTGAATGTTCACCAATAATCATTCCTTCGTAAACATGAACACCTGCACCAATAAACAAAGTGCCGCGCTCCTGAAGATTATATAGAGAATAACCCATAGTCTCACCTGTTTCGCCCGAAATCATAACTCCATTTAAACGATGCGGAATATCTCCACGGTGAATCTGATACTCCAAAAAACTATGATCTAAAATTCCCTCGCCTTTTGTTTCGGTAATAAATTCAGAGCGGAAACCGATCAAACCACGAGTTGGAACCGTGTACTCAATAGTAGTATGTCCATTTTCGGTAACCATGTTTGTCATTTCACCACGACGCTTGCCAAGTCGTTCAATAATAGTACCTGCAAAATTCTCAGGAACGTTGATTATAACCTGCTCAATCGGCTCAAGTTTATCGCCATTCGCAGCCTTTTTCATAATAACTTCAGGCTTTGAAACCTGAATTTCGTATCCTTCACGACGCATATTCTCAAGCAAAATTGAAAGATGCAATTCACCACGACCGCTAACTTTATAACCTTCAGCTCCACCCAACTCCTCTACCTTCAAACCAACGTTTGTCTGCAACTCACGATCTAAACGATCACGCAAATGCCGAGTTGTAACGAACTTTCCTTCTTTACCGGCAAACGGCGAATTATTAACCAAAAAGTTCATTTCGAGAGTTGGCTCATCAATTTCAATCATTGGCAGTGGCAAAGGTTTTCCTAACTCACAAACAGTTTCACCAATAGTAATTTCAGAAAAACCGGCAACCGCACAAATGTCTCCTGCAAAAGCCTCTGGAACCTCAAGCTGATGCAAACCCTCCCAGCTAAAGAGCTTTGACACTTTTCCGTTTACAGTTGTTCCATCACGTTTACATAACGTCACTTGCTGCCCAACTTTTACAGAACCTGCAATAACACGACCAATACCAATACGCCCAACATATTCATCGTAGGCCAAATTTGCGATTTGCATTTGAAGAGGATCCTGCGTTTTCGATTCATCATACTGCTTAACGTGACTGAAAATAGTTTCGAATAACGGTTTTAGATCTGTTGATTCATCGGTAAGATTTTTCTTTGCGATTCCCTGACGACCAATAGTGTACACAATCGGAAAATCGAGCTGCTCATTTGTAGCACCAAGCGCGACGAACAAATCGAATACCATATTAACAACATCGTCTGGTCGTGCGTCGTGTTTATCGATTTTATTTACAAGAACGATAGGGCGAATTCCAAGTGCCAGAGATTTTTTCAAAACGAATTTTGTTTGCGGCATAGGCCCCTCTTTCGCGTCAACCAAGAGCAAAACCGAGTCAACCATTTTTAGAACACGCTCAACTTCTGATCCGAAATCGGCATGCCCAGGGGTATCGACAATATTAATTTTCACACCGTCGTAACGAATAGACGCATTTTTTGAGAGGATTGTAATTCCACGTTCGCGCTCAAGTGCGTTTGAATCCATTACACATTCAGCAACCTCTTCTCGTTCAGTAAATGCACCACCTTGGCGAAGCAAAAAGTCTGTAAGAGTTGTCTTTCCGTGATCTACGTGAGCGATGATGGCAATGTTTAGTACTTTCATATGGTGGGATTAAATAAGCTGGCCGAGTATAGCGAATAGGGGCATATATAACAACTGAATCGGGCATAAGTAAAGCATATTAATACAACGTTATCTCGACACGCCAAGAAAGAGAGTCAATACAATCTGTAAAATTGTCGCGTTTTGTGTTTAGATATACCAATATTATGAATACAATAAGGTAACTTTTTAACAGTTAATTTTTATTATGAAAAAATTCAAAATCCTTCTCAGCCTTTCGGTTCTATTTTCACTATTCTTAACGCCTGCAATGGTTTCGGCGGCCGTATATGTCACTGGTGCTGACATGGGTACGGGCAAATATTATGTGTACGACGGGAATAGTTTTACCGATGACACTACAGATGCAAATAGCATGGCAACGGCAGACGTATTATGGCCGGCAATGGGCAATTCAACGATATATTTTGGTTCAAATAGCAAATTCGAACAAATATATTTTAAGATTTCTTCAACAGAAAAAAGCTCAGCTTGGGCATCATCAATTGGTAATAATTTCGAATACTACAATGGCGCGGGATGGCAAAACTTAGACGTGTATAACTACACTGGCGCATTTGTTGGAACAGGCGTTCACACATTGAACTTCGTTTCACCAGTCGATTGGGCTACATATGACCCAGCAGACGATGGATCAAATATGTATTTTGCAAGATGGTCTTGTGATGTAAATTGTTTCAACATGATGGAGGCTACAGTCTTTGATCAAATAAGCCTCCATTCAGTAACAGAAGGCGGACCACAAATGTCAAACCCATCACCAGCCCCAGAATTCAGCACTTACGCATTGATCGTTACACTTGGCATTGCTGGCGCATCTGTTCTTAAAAAAGCAGGATCATTCGGACGAACACAGGCTTAGTTAACACGTCATGTAGCACCTTACAAAGTTGCGATTTATACTTCAAATAATTAAACCACCGACATACAGATTACAGCTGTAGAGGTGGTTTTTTTCTGCCGAACAGCGCATTCCTCAAAACCAGATTGGATCTGCTAGCGTAGTACAAGACTTTCTATTTACAAAATACCTAAAAATGTGTTTAATAGGATCTAAATCCTTTCAATAACAAACCTTTTATATATGTCTGAACGAATTTATCACCCTCACCCAGGAGGCCTCGAAGATGCAGAATGGTTCAAAAAATTACCTGACCCAGATGGACAAGGACGAGTTTCGATGGCTACAGTTAAACAATATCACCTTAATGCAGAATATTGGGTAGCCCACGCACTCGATACAAGACCACGAGGTAGGAACGAGCTTCCGCGACAACATGTTCGAAATGAACGAATCGAAAAATTTCTTGCTGCCCTTGGTAATGCACATGAATTAACTCAAGGCGGCAAAAGACCACTCCCAGAAAGCGAATCGTACAAGGCTATTTCTGGCTTACACCGTGAGGCTTTCGGCCTTTGGCCAGATGCAATGAGAAAAATGATGCCGTTTGGAGAAGTTATCCGTCGGCTAAGACAATGTAGAGTGGAGGGGAATGACGAAACTCAACTTGAACATGTATCTCACCTAGAAGGGTATGGCTTACTAGCAGGATTAGACGTTGAAGGGAATCCTCTTTTTACAGATATTAGACCCGTTTTTGAAGGACTTTCTTATAATGAAGCTCATACTCGTGCAACCAAAGAGGGCTTTTGTTTTATGCCACGTGGGCTACCAAGTAGATCAGGCACAAATGATGGAAAAAGCTATGAAGAGAGAATGATTGCGGCAGCGTTTGGAGCACGAGTCGCCCCAGCTATTCGTGGAACAGGCCATTTGCTAGAAGAACCTAAATACCATTCCGTATATCTAGATTCGCCTGATACAAAAGCCGCATACGCTACTGGGCAAGCTCTGGCTGGGAAAAGACAAAACAAAGACGCTCCGAACCAAGATAGCTACAGCTTACGAACATACAGTTTAAAAGATTTAGACTTAAAACGGTAAATAGGTTCAAACTTCACCTAAGAGCGTACGTACAGCCGAATATTGGCCCGCCTAAAAAACGGGCTTTTATAAACAGCACAGCCTGATTACGCTGGCGAAATTTCGCACAAAAAAAATCCCGACAAGTTCGGGAGGTAATTGCTAGCAGTGCCTGCAAAGGGCGAAAAAAACTTAACGACAAAGAAATTATACCATATAGATGTTTTTAAAATCAAATTTCTACTGGCTTTATAGCGTATATGATATAATTAAACCTGATGCAATTAGAATTGAATTTTGACGAACATATTCTTAATCCTGAGGCCCTACTAACCCATCGCCTGCGCTCTCACGAGCACCAAAAACGACTTGAGAAAGTTACAATTGGCATAAGCGTGAGAAAACTACGCATTCGCAACCGAATGAAACAGGCTGATCTCGCGCGCAAACTTAAAACGACTCAAAGTGCGATTGCCCGCATAGAAAACGGAAAACAAAACATCACACTCGAGTTGCTTATTAAAATTGCAGGAGCATTGGGAAAGAAAGTGGCGATAAAATTTGTGTGAGCTTTTTAGGAAAAGCCAAATCAAAAATCTGCTAAAAAGGGATTCACGATCGCTCGTGAATCCCCTGTCTGCGCAACTTTTACTGCGCCAAGATAAGTGCACTCTCTTAGTAAACACCTAGTACATAATTCCCCACCAACCTTGATCTTTATCATATTGAACGTCGAGTGACTTTACTTCGTTCAAATATTGAATGTCAGAGGCGCGAATGCGGCCTTGGCTGACTGTATAAAGATAATTCCCGATTGAAAGAATTCGATTAATAAATAACGCTGATTGTTCGTACGCATTCGCGCCGTCATTGTCCCAAGCATTAGCAGGAAGATGAGTAATTCGACCAAGCTCTGAAAGTTGATTATTTGCACCGAGTTTAATGACTTCTGCTCCTTGAAATACTGGAACACCATATGCACTTGGATTATCTGCCGATTTATCTTTAACCGAATTTATTGTAACAGGGAACGAAATAAGCCCCCGAGCTTTGTCGAAGAAAAATGCTTTGTGGTTATACAAAAGTTCGCTGTCTGAACCACGATCACCAATTACCAAATTGCTTTGAAGCCTTGGATTTTTAACATCAGACACATCGAAGACTGCTACCTTTAATCCTTGATACCAAGCGAAGTTTGCACCATTCCACCAGCTTATTCTTTCTTTCTCAGCTGGGGTTGGATCAACCGCGTCTTTACCCACTCCCAATACATGATTATCATCTAGCGGATGCAAATAATTGCTGTACCCGGGAATTTTCAATTCACCCAAAACTTTTGGATTATTATCGCTGCTCAAATCGATAACAAAGAACGGATCGATTTTTTTGAAGGTGACCAGGTATGCACGATTCCCCGCAAAACGAACTGAGTAAATTGTCTCACCCTGCGCGAGATTTTCGAGCGCACCGAGTTGCTTAGAAAGGTCGGTTTTGCTTAACACATAAACATTATTCTTGCTCATACCAGATGTATCACCACGTGGCCCCCAGACCTCACCCACAGTTGTCGCGATTCGAAATGCGGTCGAACTTTCATCCATGGCAAACTGATTTAAAATATGTCCCTGAACTACTCCGGTTGTTCCAACATCAACTCCCCCATTCAATAATTTGAACTGAGTAATACGAGTCGTCTCTGTGTAATTTGTCGGTGCAAATGTGTCGTAAATTTCTGCACGAGGATAGTTATAAACAGTTGAAGCTACATACAAATTATCAGCTGAAGAATAAATGTTATCGCCACCTCCCATTACAACCTCCTTTCTAATTGGAGCAGTTGAATTATTAAGGTTCACGCTCGCAACCGTCATGAAATTAATTTGATTGTATCCGGGAATAAAATGAACCGAGCTGCAACCCGTAAGCGGCATATCTTTGCCGATTCTCGAATCTTTGTATGTAGGCAAAATGCTTTGAGCATCTGCTGCCGTGTTGAATTTATTCCAGTCAAGCGCCGACTGATCCGTGTTATAAAACATAACTCGATAGTCTGGCGCCTTGTTTGTAACCAAATACAAATAACCATTTACACGACGAGTTGAAACCATGTATCCATCAAACTCAATTGAGCGTTCTTCTTTTAGTGCCGATTTATTAGACATATCAACAACGAAAACCTTTGCGCGAGGCTGATAGTATCTATATGGAACCATCATTTTCATTGAAGCACCGCCTTCGGCATATGGCATCGGGTAATTATTTTGATTTGATGTTCCAATAACAATCAATTTTTGTCCGTACACATAAAGTTCACTCGGAAGAAAATTCTTATCTGACAACTCAAGTTTTGCAACCTCTGCTAAATTCTGTGGCTGATATGCTTTTATAATCCTAACCGTTTTTCCGCTTACCATATAAATAAACTCTCCGTCATTTTTTATTACATCTGATTCATCGACTCCCGCTACTTGAGTGTTTGTTGTCGAAAAATCTGAAGATGCTTGATTTTCAGATGTTGGTGTAGCGAGTCCTGACGCCGTTGAATCTGCTGCTTGAGTTGCCATTTCTGGAGCAGTCATAGGAGCGGGAGCTCCAGTTGAAGGCGGCATTGCTCCAACATTTTTCTCCATCATATACACACGAGGATTTTGATTATCACGATATTCTTTGTAACGAATAACTGACAATTTATCGTTTAGTTCATCGCATGAATTGATAGCAGGAAGCGCCGACACAAGGCTTGTGTATGACTTTGACAGCTTATTTAAATTTGGATTTAATACACGATACAAAATTTCTGCGGTCTGACCACGGCTAACAAGAGTGTCGTATCTGTCGATTGTCGCTGGAATTGCCTTTAGCAAATCTAACTTAGAAAGTGCCGGCTGGTACCACGGTTGACCATTTATAGCACCATTAGGATTTAATCCCTCTGCCTTTGCAATAATCAACGCCGCCTCTGAAAAATTTACATTGTTAAACGGCTGGTAACTTCCATCGGGATACCCACTCACAAATCCTCTCTTTTTTGCCTCACATACAAACGGGGCAAACCACTCATTGTGAACATCTGTAAAACAGTTGGCACCTCTGGGTTTTGCCGTCAAAGAAGCCACAACCATTGTTGCTAATTCAGCTCTGTTAATAGTTTTATCGGGCGCAAAAGTTCCATCGGGATTCCCTTTCACTATTCCAAGTGCATGAACGCGAGAAATAGAGTCAGAATAAGGATGATGACTATCTACATCTGAAAATGAAGTTGGCGTAGAAGCAGAAGCAACTAGATTTTGCGATTGCTCAGACATTAGTGAAATTGCCGCTCCTTGGGCACTCGCCATGACAGGTAAAAGGCTTATACAAGCAATAAGAGTTATGACCGCGAACTCTTTAATCCTCCTATCGATTTTGCAGTTTTTTCGAATATTCATAAAATGATTGTTAGAAAATAAACCGTTAGTTTTGTGACCAAATAAAGAAATAAAGTATTTAGATTTCTTGGTCGTCCCGGCAATTTGTCGTTGTGGCAAATCGTCGGGACGGCAGCCACAATAAGTTATGCAGTTGCACTCATCATTACACTTTTAAAAGTAATCTGTTACCTAAATTTACTTTACAATTTTTAAAACTATTTTTTGCACGAGTCCTTCTCCGTCTGTACCTGTTACAGCAAATAATCCGCCGAATTTTTGGAGTTTTTTTCGTAATTCGGTCGCTACACTGCGCAACGAACCGGATTGTTGAGAATTTGTAACAGACGTACTGTCTAGTAATTCCATAAATCGCGCTACAGAGTCGCCTAATTTATCAATCGAAATATATGTTAAACCACCATTTTTGTAGGTTTCAGCACGATACTTTTCGAGGCTTTCAGTGCCAACTCCAAACAAAGCGGGGCTTGTTAGGTTTTCAATTATAAAAGGATTTGTAGATACAAATGTTACTGGCCCAAAATCTCCGCGATGAATGGTTCCATAAGTAAGTGTAAGTGCACTCGAAAGGCTTTGAACTATTGGCGGAAGCGCTGTGCCATCAGCAACGTTTTCAGGGTGTAGAGTGACACGAGTTGCCGAAATTCCAGTGTTTATTAGTTTTTCGCGTGTAATAAATGGCCCTTTTGATGGATCGGTTTTTACAGAATAATTGGCAAAAACAATTAATTTATTAAGTTGCTCATCGATTTTTTTGAGCAATACAGGCATTCCATCTGAGCTTAATGCGCTACTTGAGTTTGAGGCTCCACCATCTACATAAAGTGACACTGTAGGAATAGGCAATCCTGCATCTTGCATAATAAAATCAACAACCGCGTCACCAATATCTTTTTCTAAATCAATTCCAGTTATTTTGGCTATTGTTTCGCCTATTTGCGGCTGAAATGAAAACTGAGCAGCCAAGTCGAAATTCTCTGCAAAAAGAAGCAGCCCGTTCGTCGGCACATTATTTATTAGAGATTTGTGTTCTTTAGAATAAAGCTCAACCAACTTTTTAGTTGCATCCGGATAATCAACAAAAGTGCTCCAACTCGTTATATTAAAGCCATTTTCTGCTGCAGAGGCCGAAGCGACAATAATCGCCGGTTGAAGTTCGATATATAAATTTGCTAAAGAATTTTTCTCGAAATGAACTGCGTAATTTTTAAAGTTTTGAGTTTGAGAAAGCGAAATGTTTTCCCAAAATTTTCTGTGAGTCAGAGCCTGTAATTTTTCTGTTGAGTCGGTTGAAAAAATCAAAACATCGTCGACGGCTTGAGCGAATATTTTTTTCTTAGACGACTTAGGGTCGAGCTGTTTTGCGTCTGGCAGAGCATTTACCGAATTGGCAATTTCGACTGCATTAGGAACCTCAAACGCGACATACAAAGCCGTAACATCTTTAACAGGATTTTTTTGCGGATCATCTGCTTTCTTAGCAATTCTCTTTGAATTCAGACTAAATACCGGCATCACTCCTCCAATTGCAATGCGAGGGCTTTTAGAAAGTGCTGTCGCTGCATCACTAGTTAAAGTGCCGTCTTTTATAAGATTGTCGGCAAATTGATTTATATAAAACTGCGAAGTCTCACCGGAAATTCCTTTTAATAACTCATCGGTTTTCGCACGCTGATCTGCATTTTGAGCATCAACAAAAACGAAAAAATTACTCGCTGCCGGCAAAAATTCCTCTAAATGCCGCCCACTCTGAGTCGCAGAAGTTACAAATACGGGGCGCAGATTTTTTTGATAATACAAAAAGGAAACAAAAAGCACTCCAACAAGAAGGAGTGTTGCAATAAGCCCAATAATGCGCGCAGGTTTTTTCATGCGGCGAAGAGGAAAATCCTCAAATTATGAACTATTTCTTTGCAGGCTTTTTGACATCTTTCACCTTTGTAAGCACGTGCTTGCGCTCTGTTTTGCAGAAACGCATGATTGGCTTTTTTGTGAAGTCTGTCTTTGGTCCGCGTGTCGAGGTTTTGATAACTCGGTTGCACTCAGTGCAGCGGAATGCGATATTAACTGATTTAGCTTTAGCCATAGAGCACGGGGATTATAGCACAAGGTTTCTTAGTATCATTAAAATTGGTTGACACCGGCGTAGTATTATTGTGCATGCCCTATACTCCTCTAAAAAAGGTAGTAGAATGCAAAACTAATAAGCTAAATATGTCATACAGCCTCGATGAAAGAGAAATAACACCAAGAGCGCGACGAGTAGAAACTCCTATTGTAGACACAACATTCAGCCCAGATTCATTTATATCTGAAATGTGTGCAGTGCAAAATGCGATGGGAACAGACAACAAAAGACTCAGATGCTTAAGCCATGCACTTGCTGTTACAGTCGGTGAACTTTTCGTTAATAAACACCCGCCTGCACACACCGCCGAATGGCTGAAAGTAATTGAACAAAAATACGGGATGCGCCTAATAATGAGCCTTATTAAATATCTCGATGAAATTCTAGATGCCGCACGCCCAATTGCGACAGGAATAGCATGCAATACCGTTGGATACTTATTTGAAATAGATGTCGAAAATATGCCTGCGCCTAACTATGGACCGACAATAGTTTACAAGGGCCGCAACAATGATTTTGTTAATGACGCAATTGCATTAACTGAAGTGCTTCGTCGTGCAGATTCAGACCCTGAAATAGAGGGAATCCACCTGATTGAAGAGGCCAGTGCAACAGTTGCTGAAGAATGCACTCGAACTGTACAAGACTGCCTCAGCACACTACCTAGAGCGCAAAATCTATTTTTAATACCACACAAAATAAAACACGCACTTCTTACGGAACGGCCTAGTTCAGAAAAAACAAAAGATAGCTCAGAAGATACACAGAGTAGCTCAGAAGAACCAAAAAGCAATAATAATCATACTAAATGGCGCAGATCACTTACTGACGTACTTGCCCAAATTCAATACATGATTGATATGCAAAATAAAAATGGCTGGTCGCTTTCTCCATCTGCAGCGTTAAATATTCCAGAAACTGTTGACCAAGAAACGCGCGACTATATTGATGAAAATTTAAATATCGCATCATTAAAAGGATTTTTACGTGGCGACTTGTTCAACCGAGAAATTCGGAGAAAAGTAAAAGCTGCACTCCCTGCTACAAATACAGAATTACATCCTGCAAAAAAAACAGCTGAAGGAGTTGTTGACCGAATGATAGCTAGACATATGACCAATGAACTGACAAATCTATTCAGTAATCCTAAACCTCACAATGCGGCGAATAAACCAAGTTTTTACGACCTTGAATTGAGTCTATTCACGCAAAATATTCTGCACCTACTAGAACTTCTTGGTAGCGGAATAGGACGAACAGTCGGAAGAACTATTTCCCCGATTGAGCAAGATGATGAAACTATCGAAACAATATTAGACATTAAATACGAGGGGCAAACATTCGACGTTCGCACCCTACCGTATATTGAAATTGCCAACGAACTTATTGGCACAATATCGCTCGTGAAAGATATGAGAGAACTTTTATCGGTGGTAAAGCCTATGGAACCGCTCTCTTCAGTACATCAGCATGCGATGACTCCGGGGCTTCATGAAGTGGTATCTTTTAATAATCCTAGTGAGCGTTTCGGTATTACTTCGCCAGACGGCTCACAAGATACGACATTCTCTACAGTTCCAAAACGAGTTTCGATAAAACTGGCACAATCATCTTCGACTCATGACGCACCAAATCCTGTAAATATTGAGGATTTTGCTTTTTGATAATTTTCATATTGCGTACACATGAGGGACGGACTTAAATATGTGAAAAAAGTTGTACAGAATTTTCACTTCATGACCAAATGCAAATATTTCTTAAAAAATTCGGCACAACATTAACTTCTCGTCAGGCCGGCAAAGAAGCATATTTAGCATTACAGCCACTCTTAAAAGGGCTACAGCAAAATGAAAAAATCACAGTGGATTTTGATGGAGTTATTACATTTAGCCCATCGTGGGGAGACGAGTTTTTAACTCCTTTGCGCAATAACTATCCACATAACATAGAACTTTCCCCTTCTAATAATCCTTCGGTAATGGTTACACTTGAACTAATGAAAGAAATCTGGAGCCCATGACCAGATTTGCACTGGTGACCTTTTCCTTACCATGGAAATGCTCTACTAACTGAGCTACATGGGCAGACCGTTTTCCCGAGTTCTCGAGAACCTTATTCGCGCAGTGTGCGAACTCAAAAAGCTGCTTAAATTTAGTGTTAAAGACTGCAATTTGCAATACCCCATAAAAACCTAATCTAAGAGTTTATAATTTGCCGCATTGAGGTGCTGCGTATTATGTGCATCCCTACATATAATGCTTTCAATATCTTCAGGGAAAGCCTCCTTCAAAATTGCGTGAATTTCTCTTAGATACTTTCGTACGATAACTTCGCCAGAATCATCACCATTTTTATGAAGTGATTTTGCCAACTGAGAAATATCAAATGATCCATATGGATATCTCAAACACGTTAGAGCATCTCGCGTCACAAAATCCTCCCAATCAGCGCCTTGACGACACACGAGGTCAACACACAGCCATTCCATCGGGCCTCGAATTATTTGATCACCAATAGAGTGCAACTCTAACAAATTTGCACCTTGAGCATAGGCGATATCAGTATCGTTTGGATTCTTCTTTTGCGCACAAAGTAATTGCTCCTTCCTTTTAAGTCTCTCGATTAGTTGCGTTTTCAAAGCATCTGGATCAACTGGCGTTTTACCATTCAATTGCTCTAATTGATCAACTAACGACGCATACCAAAAAACCCAAGTCGACTCATTTCTCATTTCAACTTGAGCTAAAATTCGCGCCATATCTCGCTTATGAGAATTATCTAAAGGAGTTCTAGCCTCATGTTCAACAGCACAAAACATTCTAATATTATCTGTAAAACCTCTATAACCTTCGTATGCAATTTTATGTAATTCCGCTAAATTTTTCCCGCTACAATCAATATACTGCCCACGTTTTTCATATTGCCTTCGAGAAAAATCGTCACAAACTTCACGAAGCAATTTAGAACCAGCAGACATAAGAATTTCTCCAGATTTTTGTAATTGAAGCGGATTTGTAGCCGGATCTAATAATACACACTGCAATTGGCGAAACGCTGCAAGCTGGCGATCGACGCGCACAAGAGAGTCCGCGTAATAAAGCCTCAAATCTGTATCAGGCTGACTTGTTGAAAGAACTGCGGCTTCATATGTTTCGACAAGACGATGATCTTCTGAGTCTGGTAATTCTATATGTCCCAAATGTTCAGCACTATCGGTTGGCAGTGATTCTTTCATAATATCGAGAGTCGATACTACACTCTAACTCCCTAATCCGACAAGAGAGAGAACCAACGTTGAAATTGTGCCTATCAAATAATTCAGTACAGAGAATCCTGTAATCCATCGCAAAATCATTTGGTCGAAGGCTATAAAAATTAAAACCCACACAACTCCTGACTCTAAATATGCATCGTAAGCGCGACGAAAACGGAAAGGTACAAAAACGCCTATAATTTTAGAGCCATCAAAAGGAGGGAAAGGCAATATGTTCAGCGAAAACAATAAAATATTCACAACGAAAAAAACTCCTATAAATTCAAAAAAAATCGTCTGAGAAAATGCAGTAGTCGCCAAATATTTCAGTGGAATCGCAGCCACAATAGCCATAAGCAAGTTAGAAGCAGGCCCCGCCAAACCAATTAACGCACTATCACGTGTAGGTTTCTTCAAATTATTCGGATTAAACACAACCGGCTTTCCCCAACCGAATTTAAAGAAAATAAGCGCGAGGGTACCGAGCGGATCGATATGCCTCATGGGATTCAAACTCACACGCCCATGAATGCGCGGAGTCGGATCGCCTAAAAAAACCGCTGTTACAGCGTGGCAAAATTCATGAATTGTTACCGACATCAAAAGTGCGAAAATTCCTAGAATGAGTGACATATACCGCCAGTGTACTCCCCTTGCGCACTATCTTCTACTGTACTCAAATATGGTGGGAATGAGGTGGAAACACATAAAAAGAAACGTATACTATACGACACTACATAACTAATAAATTACATTCATATGAGTAGTTTTCGCCTTGGAGAAGTTGTTGATGAATCAAGAGCAACAACTCGACCAATTAAACTTGATAGACTCGGAGTTGAACCATCTGAACAAGGGCGATTGTGTGATGATGTTATTCGCGCACTTGCCGAACTAACAAGACGCAACAATCGGCTTGTATTAAAGGTTTTACTCGATAAAGGAGAAGACCCTAAAAACAGATTTGTCGCATGGAGAGACGCAATGTCACATCGGGCATCAGATGCCGTCTTCGGTGAGTCTGAAACAGATGGCACATTGACGTTTAAAAATCCCGGAAACATTCAAGTTCAATGGGGCAATTCAAAATTGAGCGTCGACGCCGAAGGAATGCCGTTTATGACTCTTTCCCCTGAGTCACTCATTGCGATTGATGAATCTCAAGGCATTCAATCGGCTGCCGGTAATTTGGCGAGAGCAGAAATGAAGAAGAGTCAAACGGCTGCTCAAAAACCAGAAAACTCTGGTGTATTCACCGCTGATGATTTTACCGATATGGATGATGCAGTCACAAATCCTCCTAGCGATTTAGGTGAAAATAATGGCCGAGAATCTTTTATTTGATGTCATGACAGCGGATTAATCCTCTAAATTGATATTTTCTCTTGCATTATTTAAGGGACCTATAGTAACCTGTGGCGGCTTATGGCAATGCGATGCGAAAATTGCGGAAAAGGTCCATCTGTTGGACACACGATTAGTCACTCAAACATTAAGACTCTTCGCCGATATCTCCCTAACTTGCTTAGAAAGAGATTTCAGACTGAAGAAGGAGTCGTTGTTTATGTGAAAATCTGTACAGCTTGTTTGCGAACAATGGTTAAACCACCTCGCACACGACTGAACAAAAAGGCTCGTACTACTTCTCGGCCACCTGTTGCCCCAAAGAAAGCCCCAAAGACAAAGAAGGCTAAAGTAGTTGCGTAGTTCGACTTTTGTACAACTTTTAAATACTCCTGTTTTCAGGGGTATTTTTTGTTGATTATATTAGCGTAGAGCCGAAATATGACGTAGCTATTCATACTCAATACACGGCACAATTTTCGCCCACTTGTCGAGATGTGGCAATCACTATTGTTAGGTTAGTTTGTTAATTTGGCGATCTATTAGGACAAACTCAGCACCGCCAGCTTACGCAGGAGGAGCTGTTCCTCGACTGTCATGAGAATTTAGATCGCCGCTATTGTCATATCGTCAACTTGCAACATAATTCTTTCCCGGGAACACATTTCTACAATATTTTGAGGAGCTGTAAATAGCGCAAATCCTATCAATCGTGCTACCCCTCATTCTGACCCGAACTTCAATGCGGCAGAGTTAATACAAAATCTCTCGCAGGTTGTTTCGCGTGGACCGTCAGCGAATACGTGGCCTAGATGCGCACCACAATTACTGCAAATCACCTCTGTTCGTTCAATTCCATGAGAGTCATCGACTCTGCGTTCTACTCCATTTTTTTGCGAAGGCTGATCAAAACTCGGCCAGCCAGTACCAGAGTCGAATTTATTTTTAGAGTCAAAAAGAGTATGGCCGCAGTTTACGCACATGTATTTTCCTTTTTCGTGATTATTCAAGTATTCACCTGTAAAAGGAGCTTCAGTCCCATTTTCTCGGGTTACGTGATACTGCTGTTCGGTCAGCTGAGCGCGCCACTCCTCATTAGACTTATTTACATTTGGAGAATCTGAAGATAGGTCATTCATATGACCCATTATACATTAAGAGAGTCATAATTGGTGGAAGAATCGATCTTCGCAGCCTCGAAATATATACGCGCTGGCAAATCCGAATTTCTTTTTTCTGGCGGAGGGACAGGGATTCGAACCCTGGAGACCCTTGCGGGCCTACATCGTTTCCAACGATGCGCACTCGGCCACTATGCGATCCCTCCGTTTTTAAACGCGAACTGGCCTATTCTACATCAATTTCAAACAACTTTCTGATTCCTGATGATCTAAAATTAATCACATCTTCCATTTCTATTCTTATGGTCGTATTGCCTTGTGGAGGATATTTCTCAACTCCCTGAACGATTTTCAACCCTTCAACTTCAAAAGCCAGACGTTGAGCTAGTTTATTTATTTGATCGAATTTTCTCTTATCGATTTCTGCTCCTAAAGATCCTGGATGATCACGAAAAATCATAGCCATAGGAATATCGATTTTTCTCACACCAGTGCTATGAAATAAATGAATTGTCGTACACAAGCTTACAAGCATTGCAGGGGGCGCGCCTCTCAATTTAGAGGGAACGCCATTGTCAAAGAAAGTCTTTGCAACAGCCATTTTAGAATCCATTTCACTAAATTTTCTGACGGCATCTTCTGCTTTACAATATTCATCATAGTTCATAATTGCCACACTATAATTATGTGCTTCATTAGGATTAACACTATATACGGCGTCTAATTTGTCCCCGTTCCCAGCTCTGCCTATTTTATCCATCCAACACTTAAATACCTCAAAGTTTTCTTTGAAAGAATGCTCATCAAAATCATTCCCAAAAAGCCGTTCGAATTCATCATGCCTACACACATTCCATTTTGCTAAATGGTCGATTAATCTGGTTACATAGACTTTCCGTGTCAATAGGCTTTCTGCAGTTGCTTTACTATACTTATTTTTATATTTAGGAGTTTGTACTGCGTAAATCACAGCATCTTCCGCATGAGAAAAACCATATCTTACTGTAGGCAATTGGTCGCTAAAATCAGGTGTATCATTCTCTCCAAATGCAAAATTAAGCTCGAATACTCCTTCCATGTCTGTTTCTGTCGTGTCTCTGCGAACTTGCACGCCTCCAACTCGGCCCCATTTTTCATCGATTGAATTAAATGAATCAAGAAGCAGATGATTCAAAATTTTGCGAATATGTGTTATCGGAGTTGCATCGATAGAGAGATCCTGTAAAAACTTTTTAGCAATTTCAAAATATGAAAGCTTATCATTATATGATGGATTCTCTTGTTTCAGTCTTTGAAAAAATTCGAATAAATCGGAGATTAACTCTGGGTTTTCAATTTCAATTATGTGTCCATTAGGAATTACATCATTATAGATTTGACTCTTACTGTAATAACAAATTCTTTTTCCCTTCCAATTGAGAATTATTACATATTGAGGCCGTGATCTAGCAAGTTCTAAGAGTCCGTAGAAAAAATGTCCAAATGAACCCGAAATATCTCCAGCCTTACATCCAAGTTCTTCTATCCACCGACTAGAACCAGAATTCGTTATTGGTATAAATAAATCCGCATTAATCCCATGCAATATTGCTCTTCTATCTTCTGGAAGTTTTTCAAATTCTTGATCAGGGAGTTTCATTTATTTTTGTTTGAGTTAATGCCATTCACTTAAAAAGAAGTTCTATATAAGTTTTTTCCAGTATCTGATAATTATACATTAATATTGGATTATAGCAAATAGCGTACCTGTAAAACAATACACTCACCTACGTAGTTTCACGAATCTCAGGTGCACCCTCGGGGAAAAAAGTTGGGGATGTAGAATAGGATTATCTACATCATAAACCACACCCCTATGAGACTATATCACCCAACGAAAGGAATAAAAGGTATACGATCTGTTTTGAATCAATTCAACGAAGCGCTGTTAAGTGAGTGGCAGAGGAGTGTATTGCGCGAAAGACTTTTAATACTGAATTGGTACGACCGAAATGGAAGAAATCAGGTTAAAACCGCCATTGAGTTTGAGACCTCGCGCAGCCATGTGCAGAGATTGCTCAATATTCGTCTAACGGAAGGTCTTGGTGGATTAATACCAATACGTACAGGGCCGAAGAACAAGCGTGGTACCGAATTAACCAGTGACGAAAAGCATGAGATTGAACGATATGCGAGTTGGTTCCCTGATTGGGAGCACAAGAAACTACGGATATTTTTTCCTCAGCATAGTGCATCAACGATATATAGATATCTTTCGTACAAAGGACTTTTGGTGAAGAAGCGGTGCCCTGGTTTCCACAAGAAGCCAACGCCACGCTCGGCGTGGAAGATTAAGCGAATACGATTGCCGGATGAATATCCGGTTAAGAAGCCCGGGGATTTAGTGGTACTTGATTCAATCATTGAGTTTATCGGACCAAACTTTAAGAAGCTCTATTTTATTTGTTGCACGGATATTGCTACGAGAATCAGCATAGCCGTTGCCACGAACAAGCATAGTTCTGTGGGCGCACGAGAGGTATTGCAGAAGATGTCGTATGTGCTGCAGACAAAGATCGATGCAGTTTTAACCGACAACGGATCGGAATTTTTAGCATACTTCCAAAAAGCATGTGAAGACGAGAAGATCACCCATTTTTTTTCACGACCACGAACACCGAAAGACAATCCTGTTGCTGAACGCTTTAACAAAAGCCTTCAGCAGGGCTTCTACTGGCGCTGTGATCTGACGCAGCCAATACAGATGATCAACGAAGCACTTGCAGATTGGCTTATTGAGTTCAATACCATTCGGCCACACGAGTCACTATCTATGCGGCCTCCTGCAGCGGTATACTTCTCACTGTTCTATCGACACCGCCACTCTTCCAAGGGGGTGCACCTGAAACTATGGAACCGTACATCACCTGTCATTTGAGCCGTTTTTATGGTATAATTATAGCAAATAAAAAAATAAAAATATGGGCAAAGAAAACGCAATCGAAATGGGGCGCAAATACAATTCGCAAGCAGAGTTGTATCCAGCAGTTTCAGACAAAGAACGCATATCATTTGAGGGAATCAAAACGAAGCCCATCACTATAGATAAAGATACTCCGACTTTAAGCCGTGCACTTTCAAAAGGGATAGATGAGTATTTTAATTCAATCGGTAAAGCCCAATTACAATGGTGGGTGATTCCTGATCAGATAGTTCGTATTGCGCGAACTGCCGGGCTAAACGTTGATAAAGTTCACCCTGGAGATGTTATTAGAGTTGAGAATAATACGTTTTTTATAGACATGGCGAATGGCCAAAAATTTCGTATTCCTTTGTCGAAAGAAGCCACAGCTGCAACTGGCGAAGGCGAAGTACTGGCTCAACGCTCACAAATAAAAGATTCAACTCGTGCCGAATGGGAAACAATTCTAGAAGCAGACATGACAAAGATTTTGTACGATTCAATGTTGGCTCGTGGCATAAAATTCACTACGGAGAATAGAAAAAGAATTTGGAGCCAATTATCTATGAACGGAGATTCTTACATTGCCGCAATGCGTGAACATGGGTCAAAACGGCTTATAGCTTCACTCGATGCAGACAAAGATTTTCTTTCAAAAAAATATGTGGGAAGCTCGGAACAACACCTTGCGATGATCGAATATCTTCGCACATATGGGCTCGATGAACTTTTGAAAGAAGTCGAGAATTCACGTTCTACAGTCGTGATTCCAGAAACAGAGATTTCAGTAAAACTGCCAGACTCAACCGGTGAAGAATTCGACGATTCTGATGAAGGCAAAAAGAACAAGGCGTTTACCGAAATGTTAAATATGGCAACTGCTGAAGTTGGGCATGGTATTACCGCATCTATACGATCGGCTGATCCGGCAGAAGGTTTTAGCGGTTTTGTTCCGATTCACTCTCCATCATTAAAATATGGGGGTAAATATAACCGAAGAAATCAATATGAAACGGCACGCTCAGCAGAAGATATTAATGGATTCATTGTCGAGGTCACAGTACCAGGAAGCAAAATAGTTGATTCAACTCTAAGCCCTAACGATGTAGAGGGAGAAACTACTGTTACTCATCAAAGCAGCAAAGAATACAAAAAAAACGAGAAAATACAAACGCGATTCTTACTTGTTTTTGATAAAGACTATATTCGATATCAAGATATAAGTATTTCCTTAGGTTATCTTCGTAACTATGCAGAAACTGGCAACCTCGAAGACGCACCAGACAATCTTTACGCACCTATAAAAACCAAAAATCTCGAAAATGTTATAGGAAGCGAATTCGTAAAAGCACAAACCTCAAAGATAGGAAAAATAGTAGACATTCCACCTCGAAGCAAAAGCCAAGATGCAGCGAATAAAATCCCACTATATAAAATTGATGTCACCGACGGTGCTAACGTTTATGAAGCATTCGTACATGCAGATGACCATGGGTTTTTGATAGGAACAGAAGTTGACGGCGTTTTTAAAAATATTAGATCGGCATTTATGGAAAATCCCGACGAGATAAAAGACTTTATAATTAAGGCGCATCGAGCAGCCGAAAAAGGAAAAACCGCTAACACAGAGGCGTCGCCACAGGCAGAAGAAAAAACACCAGCGAAACCAGAAGAAAATATCGCCGACTACGATGTAAAAACATTCGTTGAGGCTGCAAAATCTCCAGAATTTAAAGGAGCTATTTCGATAAATCGAACTACCGAAAAAAACGGCGATTCAAAAGTAATAACCGGAACCTACACTATAGTCGAGAATGGTAAGACCGTGGCTTTGCCTGTAAGAATTTTGGCTGCGCCTAATGATTATCGCTTAGACATGAATCGCTACGGATTCAAAACAGACACTGACAATATAGGCAAAACGACTGCAAAAGATTCACTTAAAGAATTGGTCGAATCGCACGAAATCGCGATAAAGTCTCACAACATACTCTCAGCAAAACTCCCAAAACTGTTATCTAAAGAAGGATATAATGTTGAAAAAGCAAACAATTCAGAAGTCGAAAACTTGGGCGTTTATGAATATGAATACTCGTCTAAAGGAAAAGAAAACATAAAAATAAGTCTAAACTGCGATGCATCATATACCTCTTTTGCTGGAGGAAAACTCAGCGTATCAGCCATTATCGGCAGTGAAAGTTTGGGTGAAGGTACTTTTGAAGGATCTATACAAGACATTCAATCTGAATTATTTAAGGCAATAGAAAAACACTCCGCTGAAAGCAAACTCAATAAAGACTGGGAGAAACAGTACAAAAAATTTCACGACGATATTCAAAAAGAGGGAGACAAAAAAACTATAGAAGTTGTCAACAATTCCGGCTCGACTATAAAATTTAATTTACCAGAACAGAAAGATGCACTCGTTGATGTAGAGGCAAATGGCATTGAAAGAACTCTACGTGCGCGCATTTCTCTCGGCAAGAAAGGAAGTCGATATGCAGATGTAAAAACTGCTGCAGAGGCAATTGATTTCGCAAAGAAAAATGTAAAAGATTACGAGGCTCTTCCTCCTTCTATACCTGAACCTGTCAAAGAAAAAAGCGCGGAACAACTCGAACAAGAATCTTCACTAAAATTAGTCACTGAGGCGCTTTCAGACGGAAAAACCGCACCAAAAGAATTTGGCACAACCCCAACTGAAGATTCAATTGGCAATAGAAAATCGCTCAGATTAATAAGTGGCGATCTTACAAAAGAAATTTCAATTACTGTAGAACCGGATGCTGATACAAAAAGATACATCGGCACATTAATGAAGAACGGTGAAATTTCAAACGCTCAAGATGCCGACCCTCGAGAACTCATTAAAAAATTGCTAAAACAGACTGGCGAAACTCAAGAGTAGTTACCTACAGCCTCTTCTGCGACTGAGCCATGTAATTTATCAAGCGATACAGCGAGCGCATTCCCACAACTGCGTCCCATGAATGCATATCACTTGGAACAATAACTCCCGGAGCCACTTCGGAAAGGTCGAATCCTATAATGCGTTTTCCGCTTTCTACCAACATTTTTACGAGGTACATTACCTGTTCATAATCGAGACCACCCGGAACCGGCGTACCAGTATGAGGGCAAAGCGACGGGTCGAGCGCGTCGATATCGTAACTTATATAAACATCTTTACCCAGCGATCCGACTATTTTTTTGCATAGCCATTGCCATGTGTTTCCCTGATATTGCGAATACTTAATTTCACGATCACTAAATGCCGCAACAGGGCAAAAACGTTTTTGTCCATCGACCGGTTTTGTTCGTGAATTAGCAATTAATTCTGATTCGTCTTGGCAATAGTCACGAATTGCGACGACCGTCATTTTTTCAACTTGGCTCAATCGGCGAGCATTATTCATTATCGACGCGTGAGAATAAGTGAACCCTTCATATGCGTTTCGAAGATCGGCATGAGCATCGATATGTAAAATCGAAAAGGATTTTTTTGCCTGTGCGTAGCGTTCATTTAGCTCACGAATAAGCCCGAGTGAGACGCTGTGTTCTCCTCCTAATACACATACCATTTTTCCTGAATCGAAATGTTTTTTCGCAATTTTTTGAATGTACTGATTAAGTTTTTCACACTCTGAATTTATTTCAGCATAGTGACCAGCCACTTTTTTATCACCAACCGCTCCCCCGTTTGCCAAATGATCGAGACACTTAACCGCCTTTGCGCGAAGCGCTTTATTTTTGCGCTGCCACTCCTTCGAAATCGGCTCCATCGCTATTCCAAGTTTGTAGCAATCTTTAATATCTTCATCGAATAAATCCATTTGCACTGAAGCATCGAGCATTTTCTGCGGACCGTCGTGCGCACCATCACGATACGAAACCGTAACGTCCCATGGAACAGGAATTACAACAGCAGCAGCTTGATCTAAAGAGAAAGGCAGGCCGTATAAATTACCGTTTAAAGCAGCTATCGCGCTTGGATCAAAATTTACAGGTGTTGACATAATAATATTTTAGGGCTAAATATGAACATGTGAGACCGCCCGAGCCACATCGCATTTATAGTATAGAAGATCTTATAGATCCACCCAAAAAAGATCATTTTGCTCAGGTTGGGTATGTCGAATTGCACAAAGCAGGAATGATAAAAAATCCTTCGATGAATTTTAAGGATTGTGAGGGCTATAGATGTACACCTGTATACCAAGTTAATGATTTAATTGAACTTCCACTTGCGCTGATTGGGTATGCGATTGAAAATCCACGAACCGATTGCTGGAAATCTTTTATAGAAAGCGCGATGACAAAACTGCGTAAGGCAGGAGTAATTCAATCACACAAACAAGACAATGCTCAACCGAATACGAGTGGTCTCATTCAGGAGCACGAGACATTAACATTTATAAAACCTAAATCGCCAAATAGCACAGGTGCTATTACAACAGTTATTGCAGAGATAACAGAAAAAGTAACAAAAATTATTTCAGCTGCTCGCGCAGTAAGGCATAAAAAACCAGCTCCAAAGATAGAACCTTCAATATCTACATCTACAAAAAAGCCGCAAATATACCAAGAATTAACTGACGTA
>JAHFJU010000008.1:0-1401 GCA_023245725.1 Candidatus Peregrinibacteria bacterium | reverse complement strand
AGAAAGAAGATGTGAACAATGGGCAGCCTTTTATCGTGATCTTTTTGGCGCCGAAATGCCTTTAGATAAACTAACCTACAATGGCAACATAGTTGATTTAAGGCATTCTCTTAACATAAAAGGTGCCCTTCCTGTAGTTCATGGTTCGATACAAAAATTCGGTAATAAGTCTTATTTAAAACACCTTATTAATAGTGCAAGTAACTTTGGGCAAACAATCCTTCTAGAATATTTGAACCCTTATGATATTCGATACCCTTCAAAGGATTTTAATAATCACCCACCAAAATTTGCCCCTGTTTTAATCGGTGGCCTTGGCGCCCATTACGCCTATGATTGTATTAAACATCTCTCGGCGCCAACTCCTATGAGATATGAAGATCCGACGATTTCGTTTTTACAAATGTCCCTTTATAATTTACGAGGAAAAACCCAATATGAAGCATTTTCGAAACTTGCTTCGCTCGATGATGTTCTTGCCGCTTTCGTATTTATGGGTTGGGCACGCAAAAACGCACCTGATCTTGTAAATCAATATATGGAACTTTTTACGCAATCACAACGAATGCTAACTTCTGCGTGTGCAGCTGGGGGCGTAGCTATAACAATTGAATTGCAATCACCAAATATTATTAGGGTATCAATGTTCTCGCCAGCAGAAAGGTTAAGTTGGGGCGTTGAAAAAGTGTAACTCTAGTGGTGTATACTTCTGTCATATGAATAAATATCTCGCAGAAGGTTTTGGCACATTCATTTTCGTTCTTGCAGCAGCCGGTTCAATATTAGCTAACAATCAAACTGGTGGCGCGCTTGGCGTTGTAGGAATTGCCCTGGTACATGCTTTCGCGCTTGCAGCAGTCATTTATTCTATATGGCACATTTCAGGCGCGCACGTGAATCCTGCTATTTCTATCGCACAAGCACTCACTGGGCACCTCGCTCCGCTCGTTGCCCTTGGGTACGTAGTTTCACAATTAATCGGCGCAGTAACGGCGGCTCTCCTATTAAAATTTCTCTTCGCTGACGTATCGGCACAATTGTATCTTGGCGATGCAATGCTCGGTACAAACGTTAGCCCTCTCACCGGAATGGTCGCTGAGGCGGTTTTCACTTTCGCACTTTCGTGGGTTGTATACGGCGCAGCAGTTTCAAAAAAAGCAGCAACAGGATTTGGAGGATTAGCAGCCGGCGCAATGCTCGGAGTTGCAATTTTAGTAATTGGCCATATTTCAGGAGCGAGCTTGAATCCTGCTAGATCGTTCGGTCCCGCACTAGTTTCTGCTCATTGGGATAATCATTTTATCTATTGGGTTGGCCCACTTTTTGGCGCAATAGTAGCTGGAGTCATGCAGCACTTTGTGGTTGAAAAAGCGAAATAATGATAATATAGACATATGAAAA
>JAHFJU010000066.1 GCA_023245725.1 Candidatus Peregrinibacteria bacterium | reverse complement strand
TGTTACAATTCCGACATGCCAGCATTCTTTTTCTATGGCGACGACACTTATAGCCTGAGTCAAAAACTCATGTTTTGGAAACTCGAATTTGAAAAAAAATACGGTGATTTAAATACGTCTTTATTCGAAGGATCACAGTATAAGCCGCCAGAAATTATTGACTGCGCAAGCTCAGTCCCCTTTTTAGCGGAAAAACGATTGGTCATTGTAAAAAACGCTTTGAACGAATTTGAATCTGAGGAACTAGAACCTATTGGCGAATTTTTACCGAAAATTCCAGACTCAACCGTAGTAATTTTTGCTGAACTTAGAGGTGTCGATAGACGTTTGTCGTTATATAAAAAACTCATAAAAAATGTTCAGTGCACTGAGTTCAAAAAAATAGAGGGGAGCAATTTAAATAAATGGATTTTAACTCAGGTACAAAAAAACAGAGGAGATATAGATTCAAGCGCATGCCAACACCTTGCAGATATTGTAGGTGGAAATTTATTTCGTTTGGAAAATGAAATTGTTAAATTGGTTAATTACGCGAACGGTCGAGCTATAACCATTAAAGATGTCGAAAAGTTGGTTGTAAGTACGCTCACAACAACAATATTCAAACTCACAGATGCGCTTTCTCAGAAAAACAATAAACACGCCCTTACAGAGCTACACACGCTCATCGATAGTGGCGAGGCGCTTCACGGCATTTTAGCCATGATAATGCGCCAATTCAGAATTATTACAGAAATTAAAGATCTATCCGATCGCAAAAAATCACGAGAAGAAATTATTAGCATTACAAAAGAGCATCCATTTGTTGTATCAAACACAATTTCTCAAACACGAAATTTTTCAATGGCTCAACTCAAAAAAGCATATGACCTTTTACTGGACATCGACACCAGACTAAAAACCGGAGGAATTCGAATTACCACAGGCGACAACCGCGAATTTGTTCTTGCACTAGATAGGTTAGTGGTTGAGTTGTGCAGGTAAATGGCCTTTTCTCCTCTACTTCATCGCCCTTTCTTTGTGCCAGCTCGTCTCTTGTTGGTACACATGGCCGACTTGTAATAACTTAGCTTCACTAAACATCGGGCCGATTATTTGCATACCGATAGGCATTTTTTGTGAAGAAAATCCTACAGGAACAGCCAAACCGGGTAAGCCGGCAACATTTACAGAAACTGTAAAAATATCTTCAAGGTACATTTTGACAGGATCATTTGAATTTTCTCCGATCTTAAATGCAGTTGATGGAGTTACTGGAGTAATAATCACATCGACATCTTTAAATGCTTCATCGAAATCTCTCATTACAAGCGTGCGCACTTTTTGCGCCTTTGTATAATAAGCATCGTAGTAACCAGACGAAAGTGTATAAGTTCCCATCATAATTCGACGTTTCATTTCTGCACCGAATCCCTCGCCTCGTGTATTAAAGTAATATTCAGCCAAATCTTTCGGTTCTTTTGTTGGCCCTGGGCCCATTCGAATTCCATCATAGCGAGCCATATTCGCGCTAACCTCACTTGGGCATAAAACATAATAAACGGCTAATCCGTAAGGGCTATGAGGCAAACTGATCTCTTTTATTTTAGCGCCCTTCTTCACAAGTACTTCTATAGCAGTACGCACCGCAGCATCAACTTCGGGGTCAGTTCCTTTTATAAAATATTCTTTCGGCAAACCAATTGTCATTCCTGCGACATCAGCCTTCGCCAACTCAGCCAAATAGTCGGGCACAGCAACATTTGGAGTAGTAGTATCATGTTCATCGTGCCCTGCAATTTCTTGCAAAACCGCCGCAGAATCCCAAGCAGATTTTGTCATCGGCCCAATCGAATCGAGAGACGATGCCATCGAAATAACACCAAAACGAGATACGCGACCGTATGTAACTTTTAATCCTGTAATTCCGCAGTACGCAGCTGGTTGTCGAATCGAACCACCGGTATCGGTACCTAAAGCATACAAACACTCACCTGCCGCGACAGCCGCAGATGATCCGCCAGAAGAACCTCCGGGAGTGCAATCTAAATTCCAAGGATTATGAGTTGTTCCATAACACGAAGTTTCAGTAGAAGAGCCACAAGTGAATTCATCAGTATTCGTTTTCCCAAGCATGACCATTCCAGCAGCGGCGAGTTTTTTTACGGTCGTCGCATCGTATGCCGGTTTAAAATCTTTCAAAATATTTGAGGCAGCGGTTGTGTTTATTCCTTTTGTACAAAACACGTCTTTCAAGGCAACAGGAATTCCAGTCAAAATGCTTGGCGCTTTATTTGCAGCCAATAACGCGTCAGCGGCGCGAGCGTTAGCGAGCGCACTTTCTTCACAAACTGTAGTAAAGGCACGAACATCACCATCGTGCTTTTTTATAGCATCTAGGCATGACTGCGTAAGCTCTACCGAAGAAAACTTTTTTTCACGCAATGCTGTCGCTGCCTCCTGAATTGCAAGTGAAGATAAATTCATACACGAATGCCGATAATCGGCCGTAAAAAATCCTATTAAAATTATTCAAAAACGTTTGGAACCAAAATCGAATGTGTCGCCGCATCATTATTTCTCGAACTCGACAAGAGATCATCTGCATTAGCAAGCGGCTCACTCAGAACTTCGTCAGTACGCAAACAATTAAGCAACCCCGTTACCTGCGCAGTTGGCTCTACTCCATCGGTATTCACCTCATTGAGTTTATCGATATATGAAATTATTCCAGAAAGTTGCACCTGAAATTTTTCAACTTCAGCATCGGAAATTCCAAGTCTAGCCAGCTTTGCAATATGTAGCACTTGTTCGCGAGTCAACATGTCGATAAGATAAACGAGAAAGGCATCTGTGACAAGCAGACTGCCCAAAATATTGTATAACAATTTATATTATGGAATCAGAAGAGATAAGACAAGAAGGTCCTTTCGAAAGATTAATCGATGGAGCGCATGGAGCAATAGATAAACTATTACCAAGAGGAGCCAAAGATACACGCGACGTTCTCGATACAGTTTCAATTCCGTTTATGGTTGCTGGACACTTCGCAGATCGGGCACTAGAAGCAATTAAAACTGCATTATTAGGAGGTCAATCAATCGATGCCGAAGACGATGATGGTTATTCAATGTAAGAAAATCGCTTTCCCCTTTATCCATCTCAAGCACCACGATATACTCAAGTCGATGGAACTCTACGACAATATTCGCAAAATATCATTTTGGTTTTTTGTAATTATTGGACTTACTCATTTTGTTGCAGGCTTATTATACGTGAACTCATACTATAGCCCATATAGCGGAATAATTAATCGCGTTACCTATATTCCTTTTTACGTCGCCTCCTACACACTTTTTTATTCTCAGTTGAAACACTATTTAGCCGAAAATGGCATTGACCGACGATGGCTTTCTGGTTTATTACTGGGTATCGGTTGCGCAACTTTTATAGTTTTGATGGGAGTTGAGCTATTTATGCCCGACTCTCCAACTCCTCTTATTAGACCATGAGCACTTCACGCGTTCTTACGTTTGGAACCTTTGACCACTTTCACGAAGGTCATGCTTTTTACCTTTCTGAAGCCAAAAAACTTGGTGATGAATTAATTGTAGTGATTGCACGCGATGAAACAGTAAAAGCAATTAAAGGAGCCGAACCGGATTTTAATGAGAAGGAGCGCAAAAAATCTGTCGAAGAAAGTGGAATTGCAACCACCGTAATTCTTGGAGATAAAAATGATAAATATAAAGTTATACGCAAATACAAACCAGCCATTATTGCGCTTGGGTACGACCAATTCGCATTCACTCAACGCTTACAAAAACTCCTCATCGACGAGGAGTTGAACACAAATATTGTTCGTATAAAATCCTATAAACCAAATGAATTTAAATCTTCAATAATAAAAGCTCTCTTAAAAAGAGAATAAACTCATTGAATATTTTCTTGATGGTAGTTAATACATAATGTAACGTGTAATGAGATATGAAACTTATACAAAAAAGTATTTCGGCGTTTCTAAATAATTACATGACAACTATTCCGGCGATGATTGTTATAGCCATTTTACTTACGCTATTTCACGCTCTAATTCTTGTTCACAACGGCGCAGAAAAATTGGTAACAAATCTTGAAAGCAAAGTAACGCTTACATTTTATATAAAAGAAAAAGCTGATCCGTTCGAAGTAAGCACGCTTATTAAAAACCTCGAAACCCACACCGATTTAATTTCGAAGGTAGATTACACTTCATCGCAAGATGCCTTAAACCTTTTGAATAAGGCATTTTCGCTCGATACGTCTCTAATCGAAAAATACAATGTGCAATTGCCTGCAAGCATCGTAGTCACGCCCACACAAGTCAACGCACTCGATGACGTTACGGCTCTTGTAAGAACAACCGCGAAAGAACTTTTGCATCCAACAAAAAACAGTGACAAAGCAACGTCTAAAGCAACTGACGACTTAAAAGCATTTCTTTCAAAACTTGAAACATCTACAACGCGAGTGCTTTCGTTCTTCTTAGTGCTATTCGGATTTGGAGCAATATTACTAATAGTAAGCACAATGCATATTACTATGGCACACCGTGAACACGAAGTAACAATTATGCATTTTGTAGGCGCAGAAGAACACGTAATAGTCGCTCCATTTATTGTTGAAGGATTTATAATCGGCGTTTGCGCTTTTCTGCTTAACGTATTATTCGTTTTGATTTTACCGATTGGAGACCTAAGTACAGCCATCGCGCGAAATGCTCTTATTGCCGAATTTTTATTTAGCTGCTCACTTACAACGCTAGTAAGCTATTTGGCTACCGTAAGAGTTCTAAAATAATTCGTCACTATGCTTCACCAAAAACTTGATGGGATTATTTTAAAGACAAGCCCATTCAAAGAGTTCGACAAAGTGATTGTATTTTTTTCAGCTAATGATGGAGTTGTTCGCGTAATAGGTAAAGGAGTTCGCCGCCCACGCAGCCAACGAAGTTACCATCTCGATTTATTTAATGTGGTAAAAGTTGAACTTGAGTGTTCAGGCAGAACAACTCCTCTTTTATATTTGAGAGAAATTACAACGGAAGAACATTACAAGAGAATAAAGAAAGACCCAGTTCGATATAGCGCAGCCAGCATAATTTGTCTTTTTGTTTTGAGAATGGTTCCTGAAGGAGCACGAAATCAGCATGAACTTTTTGAGCTAACGATTCAGGCATTAAATGCGCTCAACATTAGCGAAGAGATAGATGCAAACAAAACTGTTATTACTTATTTACTGAAGGCGGTAAAGTTGCTCGGGCACCTTGAAAATCAAATAAAATCTACACTACTTGAAAGTGAACTGTTACTCCAACTTGAGTCACTTGACCCTCAATTTACTTTGCAGGCAAGACGCACACTTTCAATTTTCTCTAGCTTATAGAGCAATCGCTCAAGTTGATCAAAACTACTAATTTCGACTAGAAAATTTGTCGCAGCCAATCCATTATGCGGAGGATCTTGAAAGAAATGTAAAATATTTACATTCTCATTCGCGATTGCAGCGGTAATATCGCGCACAAGCCCCATTCGATCTACGGCTTCTATTAAAACCTGAACAGCATATGTTTCTTCAGGTATTATTTCATTAACTTCTGCCGATTGACTCTTTTTGTTCTTAGACACACGCACAGGAACAATTCTAGATGGATCAGAATTTTTGATAACTCCACACTTTTTCTTATGAATTGAAACTCCCTTTCCACGAGTAATAAATCCGAGTAAATCATCATCAAGCGTAGCATTACAACATTTAACAAAGTAGTGAGGCATATTTTTCATACCTCCAACAATAAGATGACTTGATTCCTTTGACTGATTATCTTTATCGGTTTTTCTTGTTTTCTTCAACTCTTTCTTATCTACAATAAATGGCTTAATTAAGGCATTTTCATCTTTAGGCTGATTCGAGCCAAGTAAATCTTTAAGAGTAAAAAGTTTTCTCAAAACTGTATTCGTAAGCATAGAACCGCGTCCTAATTCCGCCAAAATCTCCTGCCTATCTTTCATAGGTAATTTTTTACCATCATAAACTTTTAACAAAGACAAATGCAGATCAAGCGGTGGTTTTCCCAACTGCTTAAGTTTTTCATTAAGAATGTCTTTTCCATCTTTGATATTATTTTCGTCATCACGAGTTCTAAACCATGATTTTACTCTATTAATTGCATGAGTAGTTTTTACAAAAGAAAGCCACGACTGACTCGGCGAAGAATTTTTACGAGTTACAATTTCGACAACCTCACCATTCTTGAGCTGATAATCAATTGGAACCATGCTCCCATTTACCTTTGCACCAATACAGTGATTACCTATTTCGGTATGAACACTGTACGCAAAATCAACTGGAGTCGCACCTGTCGGCAAATCTTTTACATCGCCTCGTGGAGTAAGAACAAAAATACGATCCTGCAAAACATCGGCATGAAGATGAGACAGAAGTTCCTGATTATTAGAAACCTCCTGACCGATTTTATTTAAATCTGTAATCCAACCTTTTTGCTGCTCGAAAAACTCATTACCATCTTCTTCCGGGTCAGATAAATCGATTTTAGTTGCGTCCAAATCAATATCGCCTTTCGTAATTACACCTTTCTCCTCGTAAATCCAGTGCGCAGCAATTCCATATTCAGAAGCATTATGCATAGACATCGAACGAATTTGAATTTCAGTCGGACGATTATAATTTTTAGGACCGAGCCCAATAATAGTAGTGTGCAAACTTCTGTAACCGTTAACTTTTGGAACAGCAACATAATCTTTGAACCTATTAGCTAAAGGAGTGAAATGATTATGAATAATACCAAGCGTCGTATATAAATTACCGGTATATTCTTTTCCGTAGCGATACATATCCGGCAAAATTACACGCATTGCAAAAACATCGAAAATTTCATCAACAAGAGTTTTATTTTTCTTTTTGAGTTTTCTATAAATCGAATACATTCCTTTAACACGGCCGTCTACCTTGACCTGCAATCCTTCTTTACTAAGCATTTCATAAAGAGATTTCTGAGCAGTTTCAATAAATTTATCTCGCCATTTACCAGCTTTTTCAAGTTGTGAATGAATATCTTCATACGCAGTCGGTTGCAAATATTTAAAACACAAATCCTCTAACTCAGTTTTCAATCTATATATACCCAAACGTGCTGCAATTGGCGCATACACATTCATAGTTTCTTGAGCAATACGCAGTTGTTTGTTTAAAGGAATATGATCGAGCGTTTTCATGTTATGCAACCGATCACATAACTTTAGCATAACCACGCGAATATCTTCAGCCATCGCCAAAAATAATTTTCGTAGATTTTCTATTTGAGGGTCGTTCAATT
>JAHFJU010000065.1 GCA_023245725.1 Candidatus Peregrinibacteria bacterium | reverse complement strand
AATCAAATAAGGTATTAGTATGTGACGGGCACAGCTATTGACGTAATTGCTAAATATATGTTAAGTATTCAATCTATGGCATCAAATGAAAGGCAACAATACGGGACAAATCTTGTAGATGTTGTTTACCCAACTGGAGACACATTAGCTCAACAACGCAATAAACGACTTAAATACCTAGCTGATTCAGAAGGCGAATTTGCAGAAATATGTAATAACACCCAAATTACAGGAGATACTGGAGCCAGTGCATTAATGGCAGAAATAAAATTACAAAGATGTGAAAACAAAGATATGATGAAAGACGCAAGCTGCTACGAACTCAGAGCTGCAACATACGACGTTATACAAGAACATTGCATACCACTGGCAAAGACAGCACTATTAACTCTTGAACAAGTTGCTTTTGACGAATACAAACCTGACCGCGTTCACAGCGCAACTACACATATCGATGTAAGTAAATTCTTCGGTAAAGGAGCAAAACTTGTAATCGAACAAATCAACGATAAATTTATATTTAGAGTCATGTACCCAGACAGAACAGAAGTTGAAAGAAACAATAATCAAGATGTAATAGAACATAAAGATCTTAAAATAGATGGAATAGTTATTTCGAATGAAGCAAAGAAAGATAACGGAGAAACAATCGCAGCTGCCAATTTTGCGCTTTTTACGCTTAGCGGAATTACAACTGAAGGTAGAAAAAAATATACTCATGCAAACCCAAAATACATTTCAGACCCCACAAAACAACCAGCAGACAATGCAAAAATTGATTATGTAGTTGCCATAATTTTCGCCCACAAATTATTACAAACGCTAAAAACGGTTATATCTCAAATATAATAACCAGGTTATTTAGCCAACGAGTTTAATACGCTGCCAATTTGATATTCAGATTATCGCAAAGCAAGAGAAACTATCCCTTTCTCCATTTCCAAAAATATTTGACGGCAGAATTAACGTGAATCCAAAAAATCTTTTTTGTAAGTAGAGAGAAAATACTTCCACCAGATAACCGCTTGTGATAATGCAATGCTCGCGCTGAAGGAAAATAAACGACTTTATAACCATGTTTATGAACAGTTCTACATAAATCAGCATCTTCCATAAACAAAAAATATCGAGGGTCGAATCCTTTAACTTCATTAAAAATTTTGCGCGGCATCATAATGCAAGCACCTGTCACCATATCAACTTCTTGAGTTTTCTTTTTGTCGTAATCACTCATTAAATAGTGAGAAACACGCTGTTTCATTCCGGGTAAATAACGCAACGGCGTGCGCTTAATTATCAAATCTCCGGGGCGCATAAAACGTCTGCACGAGTCTTGAATTTGCCCGTTGAAAAAATAGAGCTGCGGCCCGACAAGGCCAACATGGTTGTTTGATTTTAAATAATCATGCATTAGTTGAATGGTGTTTTCTTCAACCCCAACATCGGGATTCAGAATAAGAACAAATTCCCCGCTCGCTACTTTAACTCCTTCATTATTCCCCTTTCCGTAGCCCAAATTAGAACCTGTTTGAACCAGTTTAATCTCTCCTTTTTTATGCATTTCTTTCAAATAATCAAGGCTTTCATCGTGAGAATCATTATCGACGACAATAATTTCATATCTAAAATTGGTATTCGATCGTTTAATCGCCTCAATGCACAAACGAGGCAAATATTTCAAATTATAATTTAGAATTATGCAAGATACTGAGTACACAATAAGAGGAGTTAAGAAAAAAATTAAACCTTTCTGTTTCGAGGCAGAATTTTCACCTTATTACTAACAATTTTAAGAGAATACTCACCTGAAACATACGAATTCTCAGGAACATCTTCAGAGATCACAATACCTGCACCTATTGCGCAATTTGAGCCAATGCGAACCCCCGGCATAAAACTTGTATTAATACCGCAACGAATATCGTCGCCAGTAATAAGACCGAGTTTATCTCGTTTTGAAGAGACCTTTTCATTACTGCAATTAACAGAAATAAAGCCTTCATCAAGCCGAAAATTACCAGTCACAGCACCTGAACCAAACGACACATTATTACCAACAATTGAATCTCCAATGTAATTTGTGTGAGTCCATACACCGCAACCAATATAGCTTCGGGCTATTTCGCTACCAAAACCGATAACCGAATTCTCGCCAATATTAGAACCGCGAACAAGCGCACCATTAGCAATAATTGTATTTTTTCCAATATATGCAGGGCCCGAAATAACGGCATTCTCGAATACACGAACTCCGTCATCTAGAAAAACAGAGCCCTTAATCGTCGCCGATTTAGCGACGGCAACGTTTTTTCCGCGTACTGCCTTACGAGTACGCGACATAAAATAATCCATCACGTCTAGAACGTGCCAAGGGTATTTTACTGGCTGCCAAAAGCCATCAAACGCAATTGCGCGGTATTCGATACCGTCGTCGAAGAGAGATTGTAATGCTTTTTCATAACGATCATCACGAGAAGATTTTTCAGATTTAAGAGCCTCGAAAAGAGCAATTGAGTTTGCATGATAGTGAACAACAATATTAACCAAATCGCTTGGCTCGTTGCCATCTCCCGGTTTTTCAACAATTGTAGATATCGAACCATTTTTCGCCAGTTTTAAATAACCTCCCGGAAAATATTCCGACACTTTTTTTGCTAGCAAAAACCCAATCGGCTTATTTTCAACGTCTTTTTTAATCTTGCCACTAACTCCTTTTACCTGCTTTTTAATCAGTTCAAATGATCGACTATCGAGCACATCGTTAGAACTTACAACCAAAAAAGGAGTATCGCCAACAAATTTTTCAGCACTCATAACTGCACCTGCCATTCCTTCATCAAGTTTTTTTTGCTCAAGAACGATAATCGAAATTCTCTTATGTTGTTTTAAAATTTCAGCAGTCACCTCGGCCAATTTAGAGATATTGTGAGCACCACCAATTACAGCAATGTCAGTAAAACCTGCATGTAAAAGAGCCAAAATCTGATGTTCAATAAGGTATTTTCCACAGAACGACAAGAAGTTTTTGTCTTCAATCGGCTTGGTTCTAAAACTACGGCCAGCGGCCAATAAAACGGCTTTCATGTGCGCGCAGTATATCATATGGACGACGGGATATTGTATTATTTAAGCTAAAGGGGCCCGATGCTTCGCATCGGGCCCAAATAATTGAGTAAAATCTCTATAACCAAACTTTTACTTACCTTCGCTACTATCTCGCTACCCTAAAGCGATAGCAACCCTTTCTGGTACATGTCGTAAATAAGTTTTACTACCTGACCACGAGTTATTCCGCGAGCTGGGTAGAATTTAGATCCTGTTACAAGCCCAAACTGCTTAGCAAATTGCGCCTGATAAATATACCAAGAACTTGATGCATCTAAAGGAGTATCAGCATAAGGAGCTACAACAGCGCTTTGATAAATAGAAGGAAAATGCGCAGCATGAGTTGGAGACATAATCGCCGCCTTAAAGAAGGCAACAAACAACTCTGCCGTTGTCATAATCCTCTCAGGCTTCATTGTTCGATCAGGGTATCCAGTCATAATTCCTGTTCTGTAAAAAGTCTTTAAATATTTCATGTACCACTGATTTTCTTTTCCATATAGGTCGCTGAATCCTAATGCACCGTCGGTATAAGGAGAATATTGCTCAACATTATATTTGAAAGTGCTTGCCATAACCGCAAGGAACTCAGCGCGTTTAATACTATCTTTCAAACGAACTGTGCCATCAGGATAACCAACAATGTACTTGCGTGACATAGCGAACTGAATTGCAGGACAAAGAGGATCGTTTGCATCGACATCGATAATCGTTCCGCAGTGAGTCTGGTAACCGTTATTAAAACCAGTATAACCACCATTTAGGTCATATGGATTATATCCTCCGTTATTATTTTGATTGTTATAACCTAAATTATTTGAATAAACTTGGAATGCAACTTCAGAGCTCTCAGAGCCGTACATATTGCTTACAGCTTCAATTTTGAATTTGTAGTTACCGGCTACGACTTGAGAATTTGAATATCCATCAACGCCATTCCAATCGGCATAATATGTACAGATAGCATTTTGAGAAGGAACGTATCCGTTACATGTGCCAACCGGAACCAAATTTGCGACAACACGATTACCATTTGTATCGTAAACTGTTGCGTTCATGGTAGTTGGAACTCCGCTCAAAGTGTATGAAAAACGAATAGAAGAACCTGAGTTTCGAACATCGAGTGAATCTGGATATTTTGAAAGACTAACAACATGGAATTGGCTTGAAGTTCCGCCAACACCGTTACGAGTGACAGTGACTGTAATCGTTGATGATTCAGTTACAACAGGATTCAGTATATTTTCAACGGCGGATATTCTAAGTTTATATGTACCAGCTTGTACGCGCTGAAACGAGGCATTGTCATCAATTTGATTACCTGATGAACGCCCTTTCCAAGCAAACAATTCCTGCTGTCCTAAAACAGGACGATATGAATTAGACAAAAGCGTATTCATAAAGGTTCCAACATTTGAATACAGGCTTACAGAAAGGTATGCGGGTCTATTTAATCCACCATACAAATGAAGTGATTCGTTATTATCGGCATTAATTGTTCGAGATGTTGGCACATTAGAAATACCAGTCATCAATGAACCAAAATTATTACCATTTACATCTGATCCTGCCGCATCAACATATATAGGGAAAATCATTGTAGAATGCTGATCAGCACTAAATGCGAGATAGTAAGTACCAACGGGAACTGGTCCATCGTGAATACCGGTTGTATCGGTATATCGGCCTGTTCCGTTCCAGACATTTGCCGAACGGTAGTACCCGGCGTTCATTGGGCTAAAACTATCGATAGACTTAACAACCGTTCCGGATTTATCTACAACTTGTACATTAAATGTGTAAACTTGGGTTGTAACAAAATAAGAGAAATTCAAAATAGTTCCTGAGCCTTGAACAAAATGTGCACTTGGTGAGACAACAACAGACTGAACAAAATCACTTAAGTCAGCAACTAAGTTTCCTTTTAAATCGGTTTGCTGCAATTGATCTAGTGAGCGAGTAACGCTCCCACTTTCAATTGTGCGTCCTCCTAAAAGAACGCTTAATGCAATAAGAGCAACCGCAGTTAGAACAATTGCAATTTTTTCTAAAGGCAATCGTTTCAAAAGTTTTTTTGAAAACATAGAGTTTTTGTTTTTAATAATTTATTTTTGTACTTATATTATACCTTTAAGTAAGCAGTTTGTCGAGTCGCCCCTGTTTTAGTCCCTCCGCAATTTCCATTGCAATGCGATCTCCTACACTTAATTGCTCTCCATATAAATAACCGGAATAAGGAGTAAAACGAGTACCAGGGGAGCCCGGTATTCTCATGCTTACATCGAAAATGACTATATCTTCTTTGCCATCTTCTGCGATGACCGCGCCTTGCAACGCGAATGGACCAATTATTCCGGGAGCAGCTTCTGCCTTTGTGGTAGCCACAAATTTCTCGCCGAGAATAAGCATTTTTTCAAGAAGAGATTCTTTTACTGTAACAGCAACATGCCCTGTTTCAACCATTTTTGGTTGCCATGTTTCCGGCAAAAGCATTTGCTGACGTGCCGGCATACGCAACAATCCATCGAGATTTGTTTGGCGACGCATATCGGTACCAAGCAACTCAACCTCAGATGCAAAAGGAGAATAGAAATAATTCATATTCACCTGCGCTCCTATAATGAATTCCTCAACAACGGCTTTGTTCAATCCTTCTTCATTGATTGTCCCCTCTTTAAGCATTTTAGCTGCCTTAGTTTGCAAATCATCATACGACGTGGCAACAAAAAAAGCGCGTTCATAGCCACGAGTTGCTTCGTTTACTTTCACAATAATCGGTTGCTCAACTTTATTAATATCTTTGAATGTTCCAAAGATTTTAGGAGTGCGAATTCCAGCCTTTTCTAAAAGATAATACTGGTTTTTTGGCTGATCCCGCTCCTCTAATTTCAATAACCCGCGAGTTCCAAAAATCGGAACCTCAAAATTATTTTCAATCTCGGCAAAATCGCAATACACCCAAAAATAACGATTGTGAATAAAAATCGTATGAGCATCTCTAAGCTGTTTTTGAACCTCTGGCTTTACAATATCTTTAAAATCATCAAGGGCAATTACGCTGTCTACACAGCCTAAAGTCGTACCAGCACGATTTTGCGCAGGACGTGTTTTATAATATTTCGAGTAAGTAAGTTCTCGACCTTTCTTGCAAACTGCAAGAGTTTTGAAACCAAGTTTTTTTGCGCCCATACATACGTCAAGCGCGCTATGCCCGCCAAGAACACCAATTGTAATATCTGAAGGATGAGACGCATTGTACTGCTTTAGCAGTTCGGAGATTGTAGAAGGTGAGATCAATGTATTGGTTGAAAAGAAATATTACCCGAGAACTTTTTCAAGCTGCCCAGCCATTATCGCCTGTTTTATATCAAGGGCTATACGACGACCAGTAGACATAGGAACATCGTAACGAAGCTGAGTATAAGGAGAACCCTCTATAAACAAATTTGTTCCAGCAACAATTCTTGCAGAAATTTCAAAAACGTAGAAATTCAAATCTTTATCTAAAATCATTTCAAGGCAGAATGGGCCAAATAAACCACCATCAACAAATTTCTTTGCCGACTCAACAACTCGCTCACCCATTTCAAAAATTTCGGGCAAAAGAGATTCGCGAATTACCAACGGAATGTTACCCGCAATCGTGTAGCTTGTATTTATGTGAGCGGCGAGCTGGTCGCGAGCCGCAATACGCCCGATAGAATCAGCATTCGACTCATAGCGTTTATCAAAACTCATAATTTCTAGTTCACCTGTAACACGTGAATAAAAAAAGTGGCAATATACAGGAACTCCAACAATATATTCCTGAATTACGTAATCTTTTTCTTTCGGATACCTCTTCATTGCCTCGTAAAATTCATCTGCATTGTTCGCAATAAAATATCCAAGACCACCGCGCGCTCCATGAAATTTAACAATAACTGAACAATCAATATCATCGGGGTGATTAAAAATCCTTGGCATTCTTAGACCAGCATCAAGTAACCATACACGCTCCTTTTTTCTATCAGACTCCCACTCCAAAATACGCTTTGTGCCATAGTGCATACACTTTAATTCCTGAACTCTCTCCCAGCCCAAATAGCTTACAAACGAGCCATGCGGAATAATAATCGCATTTCTCTTTTGAAGCTCTTTTTCAATCTTGAAAAAATGTTGAAAGCTATCTAATTCGATTATTTCTGAAGCAACCTTAAAACTCTCATACGGCCTTGATCGGCCTTTCTCACAAATAGCAACCGCATGAAATCCCTCATCTTTTGCTCCTTTTAAAATTTGC
>JAHFJU010000007.1:2757-32435 GCA_023245725.1 Candidatus Peregrinibacteria bacterium | reverse complement strand
TCGAACAGATGATATGTCTAAACTAGGAGGAAAAGAATCTCGTAGACATCATCAAACTGGAATGGGCGGTAATGAGGTACGAAGGTATAATAGCGGTGATGATGCTGGGCATATTGATTGGAAAAAAACTGCTAAAAGTGGAAGTGGCGAATACTATGTTCGTCATGATGTTGATGTCGATGTTCCTGCCATCACGCATTTAGTTGTTGATGCGCGTTCCCTATTGATTCATGTCTATTATGTAGAGTTGTTCATGTCTTTTATAAAGTAGCTCTCTATAATGAAGGGAAAGGTAGTCCAAGGAATGCTTTTAAAGATGTTCGAATATTTTTCGGTGCACCTAATGCTAATTCTGGTTGTAAGGCGCTAACTTATGATTGTGGAAAACTTAATAGAGAAGGTGTTGTCGAACTATTTGAAAAAATAATCGATGAAGTTCAGCTATCTTTTCTTAAATATAGGCAAATTTTAGCTGCTAACATTCAGCAATATAATTTTGCCCATTCATTGCTTAAGAGAGACTCTATGGAAGATGGCGTATTGGCAGGCGATAGAATTATCGAGATTAGACGTAAGCTAGGAAGGGCTGATATCGGTATGAGTCGAAAAGATATAAATGCATCAAAATTCATTGGATTTAGTGACGAAGGTAAGCTTTAGGATAAATTGCGTTTCTCAACTCTCAGTCTATGTCTTTCGTTTGGGTGAAGTCGCGGAACCGGCAGTTTTTGAGTGCGGTAAAACGCAAGTTCTTGAGGAATAATGCGAAAATTTCGGCCGGTTTTTTCACACGCCAATATTTCGTAGCACACCGAATCTGGAACCTGAGAAATTTCATCAGGTACTACAATTAGTTGTGGTTGAAACTCCTTTTCATCGTTTTCTCGCCACGCCAAGCCTTTTGCCAAAACCTCTTCTTTTGAAAGAGGAAAATATTCCTGTGCAACAGACTCGTTATAAGTGAATGGACTCGTGTGTTCCGGAAAAAACTCTCCAAATTCGCTGCGAGCTTTCATATCTTCAATAATTTTGGCTACCAAAACCTCATACTCCTCTTTTGTATACTGTTTGTTTAAGATGCAATACTGCGCATTCTTAAGCCCTATACAGCCGAACAAGTCTTTGCTGTTAACGCAGTGTTCACTGTAAAATACATTTGAAGTCTGCCTGCAAAAGAGTGAAAAAAAGGTCTGGCGATTATTGTACATACCCAAATATTCGTAACAGAGCTCATTTTCTTCGGTGTAATTATTGTCATAGCAATCCTTTAAATCGACCACTTGTGAACAGTAAGAACAATCCTCGCACCTGTCGGCAAAAAACGAGTTAAATGTGTTTTTTGAGTTGAAAATATGGTTTCCAGATACGTTTTCACAGTTATGTAAAATTGATGATTGCAGTGGTGTCGCGCGTTTTAGCTCCTCTAATTGACGTTCAAGCATGTCTCGATGTTCGCGGTAACAAAGGTTAAGAGAGTTCTTATATTTGTAATAATCGACTTCGGTGTATTGCTGGTTGAATATGCAGAATTTTTTATTTCGTAGGCCAACGCAACCAATACATTCAGAACAATTTTTAACATCGAAGCAAAATAATAAATCATTGCTGTGGCTGCAATCTTGGCAGTATTTGCAGTTGTACAGATTTCGGCAATCGATGCACTCGTAACAGAGTTCGCACTCACGCAGAACGAGAGTGTCGATGCAATCTCTTGAATAATATGGTGAACCGTAGAAACAGTCCTGTGAATATACAGAACCGAAAATTAAATAGGAATTTTTTACATCGCCTGTGAAGTTACAGTAATCTGAATTCTCTGAATTTATGTTTAGCAGCGCACTTCGTGGTACCTCTTTTTGTAGTGCAGAAAATTGATCAAAGAAGGGGATTGAGTGGTTATATATACGCCCGAAATCGCGAGCCTCCCAACTATCGCTGCCCCATACGTCTTGTGCATAAACAGTATACTGTGAATCTGGGTGATACATTGAAATAATTTCTTTCCCCGTTGCATCACATTTTCTTTTATAAAGGTTACGCTCGTTTCTGAACGAGAATCTGCGGCGTTGACGACATGTTTGGCAATGGCTTGGTTCAGGTATTAAGAATAGTTTGCCATCGAATACTGGCGATATTTTTGCGTAATATTCTTTGTCGTTTTCTGAAATATCGAATGATTTTGAGCAGGAAACGCATGTCTTATTCATGACTCAAATACTACCAGTGACTGATTTTATTTGCACACGCATAATTGCTAGGCTTGAAATATAACCTGAAACTTGTTATGAATTACTGTGCATATATTTGCTCACCAGTCTCTTGCTAATATGGCTCCATCTCTCTCAACTTTTTTCGCAGCTCTTGGTCTCGATGATAAAGAAACATTGGTAATGACAAGTGTTCTTTCTCTTGGTGTTCAGCCTGCATCGGTAATTGCAAAACATACAAAACTTGATCGAACAACTACGTATCGAATCCTCAAAACGCTAACCGAAAAAAAATTGCTTTCGCAGTCTAAGCAAAAAGGTACGACGGTTTTTTATAATGAAAAGCCGAATGTTATTAAGGATTATTTAAAAAAGGAGCAGCAACGGCTTTCGACTCTTGAAGACTCTTTCGATGAAATATTGCCAGAAATCGAGTCGCTTTCTATTGGTGCGCATGCATTGCCGAAAATTCATATGTACGAAGGATTCGAACGATTATCTCAGCTTTTTGATGATGTCATTCGCCGCGCTCAAGAGCAAAAACTCCTTATAATTCGCATTCTTGGTTCAAATACGTTTAGTCAAAAACTTGAACAGAAAGAACTTGGTGATGTAGTCGGGTCATTTGCGCAGTCGCTAAAAAACAACAAATTGAGTGCTGATTTTTTTATTGCACAGGGAACTCTAACTCGTGAATGGGTGACTAGAATGGGGTCACTCGAGGGGATTGAAAAATTGCCGGCTGCAGGTGGTGCCACGAACATTATTTTAGTTGGAGAAACTGTTTTTATGCTTTCGTTTCGCGACATTCCAATTGGTGTTCGTCTCGACCAGCCCGACATTGCCCAGACAATGCACTTTATGTTCGATGTTCTTGGCCGCTCGGAAAAATAAAAGGAGCCTTTTTGGCCCCCATTATTTATCTTTATGAGAATTTTAGTATGCCGACATTAATACTATCCTCTCGGCTTGTTATTTCTAAAATTCTTTCGTCGACGTGAAATGTAGTATCCGTAACCAGCGATAACTGCTAATCCGCCACCGATTAAGAAGTTTGTAGTATTGAATGCGCTGCCATTATTACCTGCGCCGAGCGTGTTCGCCGCCAATGCATTTGCCGCTAATTGATTGCCGTTTGTTGACCCATTTACTCCACTTTCTTGTTGGCCGTTTGTTGCAGTTCCTTCAACGCCATTTGAAGCTGTCGATGAAGATGCCCCGTTTGCAGCAGCAATTTCGTTGTTACCTTGTTGGTTTGTAGTGCTTCCTGTCGATGAAGTTTCTTCGCCAGTTCCGCCTCCACCAATGCCAGTTGTCGGTGTTTCTCCATTTGCGCCGTTAGTGCCTTCAGTAGTTGCAACAGTCTCGGTAGTAGGAGTTGATGTTGTCGAAGATGATGTCGATGTTTCAAGAACTAATGGTTCAACTGCGGGTGTTGATGAATTTGTACTTGAAGTTAGGTTCGATGTGATTCCGTTTGTGCTTGATGATCCGCCTCCAGTTGAACCGCCTCCTGTAAATACAAATGCACTACCGCCGCCGCTAGATGGAACATCTCCTGTTAATGTAATTGTTTGAGTTGCTGTGGCAGTTTGTTCGGGATTTGTTCCAGAATGAGCTGTAAATGTGATTGAGTAAGTACCAGGGTGTGTTGTGAACATAACCAAATTACCAGTTGCAGCGTCGTAACCTGCGCCTTCTGGTAATGCTGTGTGGGTCATTGTAACGGTGTCTCCTTCGTCAATATCTGAACCTATAACAGAAGCAAAAACAGTTGCGTCGACTGTACGAGTGATTGCAGTTAATTCGTTTATAGTTGGCGCGTGATCAGTATTGTTTACTGTAATAGTGATTTTTTTTGTTGTAGAAAGTTCAGGAGTTCCAGATTTCGCAACGAAAGTTACATCGCTGAAAGTGCCAGATTGAATTCCTGTTGGAGTCCAATTTAATGTGTGGGTATCGGTGTCGAACGCTGCTCCATCGGGTAAATTAGAAGCGGTGTAGCTAACTGTGTCGCCTTCTAAATCGCTTGCAGAAACAACCAATGAATATTCTTGGTGTTCAGAAATTGAAGGATTTGCAATCGCGTCAAAGATTGGCGCTCCGTCGTTTGTAACAGTGATTGTAATTGTTTGATCAACTGTGAATTCGCCAGATGAAGCAGAGAAGGTGACTGTGTCGTAATCTGCAGCTTGATCGGCTGTTGGTGTCCAATTAAATACTCCTGTTTCGGTATTAAATGTTGCCCCATCAGGAAGATTAGATGCGCTTAGTGTAACCGCATCTCCGTCTGGGTCTGAAGCTGTTACGTTAAATGAAAGTTCGTGAGTTGTTGTAGTTGATTTATTTCCGATTTCATCGAGTGCTGGTGATCGATCGACGTTATTTACGGTAATTGAAATTGTCTCGGAATCTGTTAATGGAACATCGCCGCCAGATGTTGAGGTAAAGACTATTCCGCCGTATGTGCCTGCGTCTGAATATGAAGGAGTCCAGCTAAATTCGCCGGTTTCTGTATTGAATGTCGCACCTTCAGGGAGATTTTCAGCAGAGAGAGTTACAGCATCGCCGTCTGGGTCGCTTGCAGAAACAGTAAACGACAAATTGAAATTTTCATTTACCGATTTGTCGCCGATTGCGTCTAAATTTGAAGGACGATCAACGTTACCAACTGAAATGGTAATTTCTTCAGAGTCTGAAAGTGTGCCGTCTGTTGTTTCAAAAGTAACATCGTAATTTCCGCTTTGGTCGTTTGTAGGAGTCCAAGTGAAGAGGCCGGTTTCAGGATTAAAAGTAGCACCGGCTGGTGTTGAATTTAATGTGTAGCTGACAGCGTCTCCATCTGGGTCGGTTGCTGAAAGTTGAACAGAAAGTGAACCTCCTTCGTCGATAGATTTATTGCCGACAGCGTCTAGAGCAGGCGCACGGTTAGTGTTAGATACAGAAATCGAAATTGTTTCAGAATCGGTTAAAAGTGCGTCGCCAGATGTAGCAGTGAATTCAATCTCTGAATAATTTCCTGCTTGGTCGAAAGTCGGAGTCCAACTAAAAACTCCTGTAACTTCGTTTAAAGTTGCACCAGCTGGAAGATTTGTAGCTGTGTATGTAACAGCATCTCCATCTGGGTCGGTTGCTGAAATTGCGAACGTTAAATTAGAGTTTTCGCTTGTCTCTTTATCGCCAATTGCATCGAGCACTGAAGGTCGGTCTACGTTTCCAACAGAAATTGTAACTTCTTCGCTGGTAGAAAGTGTGCCGTCAGTTGTTCCAAAAGTGACATTGTAATTTCCGCTTTGGTCGTAGGTAGGAGTGAATGTGAATAGGCCAGTGTTTGTGTCGAAAGTTGAGCCTGCCGGTGCTCCTGCAATAGTATATGTAACCGCATCTCCGTCTGGGTCGGTTGCTGAAAGTTGAACAGAGAGTTCATTGGTTTCATCTACTGATTTATTGCCAACAGCATCGAGAACTGGTGCGCGATTTGTATTCGAAACAGATATAGTAATTGTCTCTGAATCATCTCCTCCTCGGCCGTCTGATGAGCCAAAAGTCATTGTGTAATCGCCAGCTTGATCGTAAGTAGGAGTCCAATTAAAAGCCCCGGTTGAAGTGTTAAAACTCGCACCATCGGGGAGAGTATCAATGCTATAAGTTGGAACGTCTCTCCAGTTTGAATCTGTCGCGTGAACAGTGAAATCTAAAGTGGAATTCTCCGCAATATTTTTGTTGCCAATCGCGTCTATTACTGGAGCGGCATTTGGAGCGGCAGGTAAATATACAGTTGTCGAAGTCGCTGTATTTCCATAGTTCAAGCCATCAAATGGGCGAACAGTGAAATACCATTCATCATCGAGAGAAGTTGATGCTGCTGGAATTGTTAGAGTGTCATTAAATTCTGGAGCAAGTTGAGTGTTGTGGTACCAACGAATTTGGCTTAATCGTTCATGGTCGTTATTAGCGTCTGTATATGTGTAAGATCCTGTAAGATTATTTGCGTCAGCTGGCTCGGCAGGCAGTAGCGATAAATTCGATGCAACTGGAGCATTATTTATTCCTCCAGCTAAAATATAATTAACAGAAAGTCCAAGTTTTCTAACATTAAATGCACCAGCATCACCGCCTCCTACTATATTTGATGTTGCTGTAATTGTCGCATTTCTAATATCGGCAAGTGTCCAGTTTCGGTCTGAATTTAAATCAATGTATAATTCTTTTGATACTCCGCCTGTATTCGCCGAAATTGTTTTTGTTGTGGCTCCTTGAACGCCATTTATTGTGTAGCTTATTGTGATAGTGTCATTCGTCACCGTTCCAGTAGAGTGATACTTCATGTATGCAAAAACTCCATAAGCAATTGCTGTACCTGAAATTTTATAACCTGTGACTGAAACGTATTTTGAAACTCCTCCGCTTAAATCAATAGTTGCAAAACCGCCTGCATTTGTAGCAAGTTGAGGATTCGTGGCAGTTCCAACACCAGTTGTGCCGTCAATCTCTATTGCACTTGCAAAAGCCGTAAGTGGAAAAAGATTTAGAAGTAAAACTACTAGTGAGAAAATTGATATAATTTTCTTTTTGAATTTGAGTGATGTTTTCAAGGCGGTGTGTGGATGAATAAAATAGTATGTTAATTGTCCTTATATGTAGCACATATAGTATTCAGGCGCTATATATGAGGATGGCTGGTGAATATACACTATTTTAAAAATTACGCAAGTGGGTGCAGGAAAGCGCAAAATGAATCCAATAAATGTTGCTATTTTGAATATAAATGAATGAATTGGTATTAAAAAACGACATCTTGCAAGAATCTCCGTTGCCTTATACCATGTGCGAGCTACGTAATAAGTATAGGGGCGTAGTTTAGTGGTAGAACATCCGCCTCCAAAGCGGCTAGTGAGGGTTCGATTCCTTCCGCCCCTGCCAGATAGGACAGTGAACAGAAAGTGAGGCATTGCCAACGTCAACTGATGTCAGGGATTTGACTGCTTTTTTGGTAAAGAGTTATAATATAATTACTTTTAGTCCTTTAGATGCGAAAGTCGGCTTCATGCCGTGCGGGATTCGTCCCCTAGCTCTAAAGGGCTAATTTTGTTTATGTCGAAGGAATTTGCTTTGTAGTAGAAATTATTTGGGTATTTTTTGAGATCGTAAATGTCACAGATAAAGCTCACTTTTTCTTTGAGGAATGTGAGATATCGTTCCTCTTTTTTTGTAAATGCCCGATACACTGCCCAGTTCATATAGTCTATAACTTGAAGGCACGGTTCATCGGTCGGTACTTGAATGTAAACCTGTGTTTCTGTTTCAACTTTGGTGTTTGTTTTTTCTTCAAAGCGAAGTATGGCTGAACGAATAGCATTGTCGAGGTGGATCTGTTTGAGTTGATTGCCGCGTTTGGAGAAATACAGAACACAATCACTTTTGTGGAGTTTGTTTTCAAGTAAACGAGAAATGATCTCATTGTAAAAAACATTTTCATTTTTCTGATGTCGCTTAGTAAAAATATCTAGTCGTTTTCTAGCGACAATAAACTGACATTTAAAAGGGAGTGTTTTCAGCAGCTTGAAAACTTTTTCTCTCACTTCTGGGCAATCATTTTTTGCATGAAAACTTGTTGCAGATTTTTTAATCGAGGGAATTGTTTTGAGGTATTCATCGTTACTAATCTTTTCCCTAAGTGCTGCCAATGCCTGGCGAATCTCCTCAGGTTTTTCAGTTTTAATAAAGCCCAAAATGAGGATAGGAGAGCATCCTTCAGCTCCTACAATATAGTTTCCCTCAGCGTCGAAAAATGTTGGATCTCCAGATTCGTCAATGAAGTAATACAGTTTTTTCTTTTTCGTGGGCATGTGCGCAAATTATATCAAATTGTTTATAAGATGATATTATTTTGAACGAATTATGAAAAAGCTACTCTTAAATCCTCGTAAATTGACTGGGGAACAAATGTACGATTCAACTCGGCAGCTTATCAAAGAAGAGGATATACGAAAAAATCAGTCAACTTTAACAGGTGCGGCGGGTGAATGTTATGTAATGTATAGACTGTTACGTATGGGATATATTGCAGCACTTGCACCAAAGGGTGTTCCAAATGCTGACATTATCGTTACCGATGTTGACGGTGAACTTGCCTCAGCTGTTCAGGTGAAAACAAAAAGCCAGCACAATGCAAATAGAGGATGGCACATGAAGGCGAAGCAAGAAGCTGTCAGCTCTCCTAATCTCTATTATTGTTTTGTTGATGATACGGTAGTTCCGCCAGTAGTATTTGTTATGCCAAGTGCAGTAGTGGCTGATACCATACGAGAAGCGCACAGGATATGGCTCAATACAGCAGGTAGAGGCGGGCATGTTCGTAAAGATAACGATATACGATGGCTTCTTCCTGACTACAGTAAGACATTACCGAGTGACAACGAATTTACAAAGACTCACGGGCAAGGTTGGCTTGAACAGTACAGAGAGAACTGGAGGTTACTAAATCTTGAAAAACTACAAACACCAACCTAATTATATTTTTATAATGACCACTACTGAGAAATCTGAACTTCAACAGGCAGGAAGATGGCTTTCTAAGGGCTTTAGACATTTGCTCATTGGGCTAACCATTTCTCTTTTTGGTGCGTTATGCGATGTACTGCGTAACCTCTGGAAAGATCTATCAACCTCATGGAAGAAGAAGGATTGGGACAGTATAATTGGCATTTTCTTTGCATCGCTTATTATTTTTTACTTAGCGAAGGGAGGCGCAATAGATATGTACAATGCAATTGAAAGGAAAGTACATAGTGACTGGTATAAGGAGCAATTTTTGGCATCCTATGAAAGCGTGACTTATAAGTTCTTTAAGCTCTATAGCCAAAAATTTGCTCAGCGTGACTGTGACTTCATGAGTAAGGTAGGAATAGACGAAGCCAATTTCGACAAAAATGGGCGTACTCAATATGAGAAGTATGACTGTGAACGTTTTTATCATGGCATCAAAGCAAAATATTTTTTACCATTTGAACTAGACCCTACTATTGAATCTGCTACTAAGTTACGCATAAGAGGCAAGATGGTTGTATTGGAGATAACGGAGGAGAACAGGTATTTGGTAGGTGCTCAGTATTTTGAGATATGGAAAGTGAGAGAGGGAGACATGTGGAGATTAAACGCTAGCTCAAAAGAAGGCAGTCCCAAAATACCTCTTGAGTTTATGCCTAAAACTAATTGATAATACTCAGCATATTATGGAAGGGAAAATAACTGTATCAATGAAATACTTCGGAGAAGAGTTTGCTCGAAAAACTCATACCTCCGCCGTTGCCCTACAGCTTACTGCTGAACAGATGAATAAGGGAACTTTTAAAAGCCCGACTTCAATGCCTGGTAGCGTGACTATCGGGCTGCCTTTTGCAACGAGTGAAGAATTGAGTGAAGAGGTGAATAAAACCTATTGTCATCTTGTTAGACTTCTAATCGATTTAATTGATCTGCGACTAGCGATGGATGAGTTGTTTCTCGGTGTTATTGATATACCCCTAACCGTAAATACTGTTTACCCCAAAAATCTTGAAGATTACCTTATTCTTAAATTCCGTGAACATACGCATTTAGTCGGCACTCGAAAGATAAATAATCCTGAAAAGCTCGCTAAAATAAAAGGTGTAAGCAAAGAAACGATAATGGCAATTGATAACTATATTAAACTTAGAAATATCATAGAACACAGGAAAGGCGTTTCCAATGAAACTATAGATTTAAGGTTTGATACAGTGATTCCCGCAATGTTTATCGACGGAGTACCTGTAGAGAAAGCAATTGTAGCTGTTCAAGGTGGTCAATCAATTAGCCATGGCCATAGATTAGTACCTCGTACAATTAAACCTCTGGAAAAAGTGATTTTTTCAGTTGAGGAAGTGGTCTATTTAACATATACGTTAAACACAATTGTGGCAGAGGAACTTCTAACGCAGCCTGAATAGTTTTGTTGAGTAGATTTGAGTAATACTAGCGAGCCGCAAGTGGGGTACTGAGTGTTGATGTTAGGCAGCCTCTGATTTTCCCTAGCACCTCTGCGAAATACTCCCAATTAGGTATATACTCAAAGAAGCTTAAAGTTCTAAATTCGTTGGTTAGCCCCTGCCAGAAAAATTACCAGTAGATATTGTTCCGTTCGTCAGATATTAAGGTTTTAGCAACAATATAGTTTATTCCGTTTTGTTCACGTGAACAAAAATACGGTCGTTTTTCGTTATTCATAAGCCATCGAGGTACCCATAGCGGTTTGCCTAATTGCACAATTATAGCCTGAGTTGCCACGGATTATATTTATATTTCAACGTTAATAATTGCCATATTTCATTAAGGTAGCCACACGAAAATGTTCACTAACACTGAGTTTATTATGTCAAAATGAAAAATGAGTGGAGCGGTAAAATGTAGCGAAGCCACAAGTACATGTCTACTCACTTTTGAATGAACCCTCCATAACAATTTGATCAAGTGTTTTTCGATCAGATGGGGCCTCTCGTTCTTTGAGCATTTCGGGCAAGTCTTCTTTGTTGCCCAGCTTTCCTAGAGCAATCATTATTTCTACGTTATATCCTTCTGGAATGCCAAGTTCGGTTCGTGCCTTTTCGTAGTCAAATCCCTGCATGCCGTGTGCGACTATATTGCGCGACGCTGCTTCAATTGCGAGATTTTCCCATGCTGCACCTGCGTCAAAACTATGCGTTACGCTTGGTTCACCGTTGTGATCGAATGTTTTTTTAGATACTAGAACAACTAACGCCGCCGCATTTTTTGCCCAAGATTGGTTGAATTCGCCCATCAATGATACAAAAGTGTTCCAAAACTGTGAGTCGCGTGTTGCATAAATAAATCGCCATGGCTGATTATTATACGATGAAGGAGCCCAACGTGCGGCTTCAAACAGCGACATCAACTCTTCATTCGAAAGTTTTTCTTCGCTCAGTGCGCGTGGCGACCATCGGTTTAATATTAGTTCGTTGATTTTGTGAGTTGGTATTCTGCTAGTCTTCATAATGTTAGTGGATTAATAAATTAGAAAACAAGTCGGTTAAATATTGTAATAGCTCAGTATTGGCATTATGCCATTAATTCACAGACATATACAGTTTTATATTGATTTTGCAATTCGTTTTTCGGCGAAAATTTTTGAGTAAATGGTAACATCAAATTCGGTAATTTTATTCGTTATTTATAAACATATGATTAAAAGAAATCATGTAAACAAACTTTTGAGCATTTCTGTTGCAGCTATTATGCTTTTGATTCCTTTTGTTGCATTTGCATCTACTGCGGCGACAGGTTCAATTACAGGAGCAAAGTTTGGTTTTTTTGGTGATATTTTTACGATTAGTGATGGAGTGACTTCGTATTCTTTCCTATACAGAAATTCAAATGGTGATGCAAATGGTCAATGTGCTTTAAATAATGGCTTTACATACTATGAGCAGCCTTGTCTTGAAGGTGATGACACTGTTGTAGATAATGGTGGCCCCGGTGGCTCTGATGCTGCTACTATGACTACTCGTGCTGCTGCTGCAATCAATGCAACTGCAATAGGAGTTACCGCAACTGCAAATGATACGGTTGTAGATTTGGTAAACGATACGGTTGGCGCTGCTGGTAACGTTGCTATTACTGAAACTGCTGCAAATGAATCATTTGTCGTTACAGGTATGTCAGGTGGTGATGATTCTGCTCCTGTTCCTGAATTTTCCACTTATCTTTATATGATGACTTTGGCTGCTGGTGCTTGGTATGTGATTAATCACTTTAGGGGTGAGAATCAATTATATAGAAGGAATTAGTTTTTTTCGCGGCTCGATATTCAGAAAATATATTTTCTATATAACAATTTGATTGTGCTTATATTCTGATACAATCGAGACCAATATTTATTATAAATTAATTTCTTATGTTAAAGAAAATTAGTCTCAGCAAAAAACTGAGCATTGGGCTAATTGCCTTGATTGTTTCTATCCCTCTTATTGTTTCAGCATCGGCTGCGGCAACAGGTTCTATTACTGGTGTGTTAGGCATGTTTTATAATGAAACATTCACAATAAGTGATGGTACTACCTCTTATAATTTCGTGGCACGTATGTTTACAGGATCATCAAGCGGTCAATGTGTTAATGGCTTAACAGATTTTATGCCAAAAGATCAACCATGTGGCGATGGTTCATATACTATTATGGATTTTGGTGGTTCTGGAGGTTCAAGCGAAACAACTCGTGCAACTAATATTGCTTATGCAATTAACGCAACTGCTATTGGGGTTACCGCAACGGCAAATGGAACAACTGTAGACTTGGTTAATGATACTCCGGGGGCTTCTGGGAACGTTGATATTACAGAAACAGTTTCGAGTGGTTCATTCGTTGTTACCGGTATGTCTGGAGGTACAGATACAGCTGCGGTTCCTGAATTTTCCACTTACCTTTATATGATGACTTTGGCTGCTGGTGCTTGGTATGTAGTAAATCACTTTAGTGGAACAAAACAGACAGAGCGTTATTAGTAATTGAATAAAAAGAGCATAGAAGATTTTTCTTTTATGCTCTTTTTTAAATGTAATTTAAATAATAATTGTCGGTCATTTTTGCCGCCGTGATATTATTGTTGTATATGTCAGACTCATCTTACTTTGAAGAATCATTGAAAATTTGCTTATCCCGTAGGCGCGAATATATTGGAAAAAATAATTTGGAGGCGTACAGATTGGTGCATTTAGGTGAACATGAAGTGCCTGTTGCAATAGATATCTATGCTGGCAACGCTGTTGTTCATGTGTTCGATGTGATTGATTCAGAAACTGTATTGGGGCTTGAAAAAGCTATTCGGGCGGTTGTTCCTGTAACAGATGTTTTTTATAAAAATCGTACAAAAAAAGAAATTCATTTGCCGGTTTCGGCGAAGAAAGATGTACTTGTGCATGAGTACGGCGCAGCATTTTATATAAATCTTTCAGACTATCTCGATGTTGGTTTGTTTTTAGATCATCGAGAAACACGCAAATGGATTGCATCATTATCTAAAGGAAAAGTTGTGTTAAATACGTTTGCATATACAGGCTCGTTCAGTGTTCATTCTGCGCTTGCAGGAGCCGAAAAGACATACTCTGTCGATTTATCGCGAACATATTGTGAGTGGATAAAAAAGAATCTTGAACTGAATGGGCTAACTCCTGAAAAAAATTGGGTTTATAAAATGGATACGTTGGAATTTTTCAAATACGCTAAACGAAAAAATCTCACATTCGATATAATTATTATTGATCCTCCTACGTTCAGTAAAAATAAAGGTGAGCATTTTAGCGTTCAGAAAGATCATCCTGCTCTTATAAACGCAGCGCTCGATGTGCTTTCTAAAGATGGACTAATTATGTTCTCGAATAATTTTACGAATTTTGAAATGAGCGAAAATAAGTTATCAGGTTGTAAGATTGAAGAGCGTGAAGATTTAGTTGCTCCCGATTTTCCTGATGTTGCCCCACATCGTTGTTTTATTATCAGAAAATAATACGGTATACTCAAAAACCTATGAATATTCAGCTAAAGCCCTACTCAATACCATATTCTGTTACAGTTGGTCGTTTGCATAAAGAGCTCGAAGACCCTGCCAGAACTCCATTTCAGCGAGATCGCGATAGAGTAATTTACTCAAAAGCATTTCGGCGGTTATCGGGTAAGACACAGGTTTTTACGGCAAAACACACAGATCATATTCGTGATAGACTTACTCACTCACTAGAAGTTGCGCAGGTTGCTCGTGATTTAGCGCGAATGCTTGATGTTAATGAAGATGTGTGTGAAGCGGTTGGGCTTGCGCACGATTTGGGACATACTCCATTTGGGCATGCTGGTGAAGAGGCTCTCGATGAAATGATGAGTGAGCATGGTGGGCATTTTGAGCATAATGAGCAAAGTAAGAGGATTGTAGAGGTTTTGGAGCACCCGTATCCACATTTTGTCGGGCTAAATTTAACGGCGGAAGTTTTAGATGGATTGGCAAAACATCAAACGTTATATGACCAAAAAACGAAAAAAATTATTGGTAAAACAATCGAAGCTCAGATTGTCGATAAGGCCGATGAAATCGCATATAGCTCACATGATCTCGATGACGGACTTCGCCAGAAATTATTTGCATTCGATGAAATAATGGAGCTGGAATTAATTCGGCGCGCAGTCGCGCATGTTGAAGATTTATATAAAATGTCAGCACGCGGATTAACGTCGAGGATTGTGAGCAGTTGCATGCGTTTGATGATCAGCGATTTAGCTAGAACGACTCAGTATAATATTTTAAAGAAAAACATTGTTTCGGTGGCTGACGTGGTTGGGCAGCCAACCGAATTTGTCGATTTCTCTGCCGATTTTGCGCCACACGTTTCTGAACTGAGAAAGTTTTTGTGGAATAAAATGTATAGTTCTCCCGATGTTATTTCTATGTCACGGCACGGCCAAGAAGTTATAAAAAAACTATTTCGGTATTATTATGAAAATCCGTCTGTACTGCCAGAACAGTACGTGAAAAATATCGACGTTACCGGCCCGCTCGAAATTGTGGTTAAAGACTACGTTGCAGGAATGACTGATTTGTTTGCCGCCGAAGAGGCAAGAAAGATTGGCGGCCTCTCAATATTTAACTAGTTCGGTCATGTATAATGAGTAAATCCTATCAAATAACTTACATATAAATAATTTCTATGCGATGCCCAAAATGCAAACATGATGACTCAAAGGTTCTAGATTCCCGCGATACTCAAGAGGGGCGTGAAATTCGTCGTCGTCGTGAGTGTGAAAAATGCCAATATAGGTTTACAACTTTTGAGGCAGTTGAAACCGAAAATTTTTTGGTTATAAAAAAAGATGGAACGCGCGAATCGTATCGTCGTGAAAAGGTAGAGAAGGGAATTTGGACCGCCTGTGAAAAACGTCAGGTGACGCAAGAGCAGGTTTCGTCGATTCTCGATGAGCTTGAAATGAAGTGGAGTGCCAGCGGTAAAGAGGTTTCGTCGCGCACAATAGGTGAAGATGTAATGGACTCCCTCAAAAAACTAGATGAAGTTGCATATATTCGTTTTGCCTCTGTTTATCGCCATTTTAAAGACCTTGAAAGTTTTAAAAAAGAGTTGGCAAAGTTGTTGGATTGAAGTGATATAATTGCCGTTTCTTGCGCGAGCATTTGCAGGCAGTGCCGTATGCGAATTGGCAAGCTGCGAAAATCGATGAACACTTTTGCAAGACCAGACTTCCGAGTATGCAAGATGTGTGCAGGGTGCCGACGGTATAGAGAATGCTTGACGTAGCGGTACTGCACTCCTAAGCTTGCAGTATTAAAATTTATTATTTAAAGGAAATACGCATGTATCACCTTTTGAAGAAACACTTTTCTAGGCGAGTGTTTTATTTCGCCATAGGTCTTTTGTCAATATTTGTATCTTCAGCTCTTGTTGCAAATGCCGAGATCAAAAAAACAAACTTCACGTATGAGTCACTAATGAGACAAAGTGCTCAGATTAAGAGCAATAAAGTTGGTGTAACAGTGACAAAGGGAGAACTGTCGGACAACATAAATTCATTGAAGTCAGAAGAGCGGGAAAAACTGACTAAACTTGGCGTAAGTCAGGCAAAACAAAGCAAATATTTCGATTTACTTGAAGCACAAAAGGCTTCTCTCAATGTAAATGCTGATACTGCTAAAGACCAAATTATAAATAAGGATGTCAAAATTCCTCAAGAACCTGGAACGTTTATTTTTGGAGGAAATGACATACTGATAAAATCAATAAATAACCTTAAAATTGCGCCACAATTAGGCCAAGTTATTCCAAGAAAGCTGAAACTGGTAGCCTCAATTGACCCTGTGTTTCCTGTAGATTCATTGAATCTTCCATCACTTGAAGATGTTCAGTCAGATGGTGCCGAAGTTACCATTACTGCGCAAATGCGCGAGTTGGCTCAATCGTTAGAAAATAATCCAGTAAAGATTGTGAATTTTGTGCGTAGTTCGGTGGAGTATGAAAGCTATTTTGGAGCAAAGAAAGGAGCTGATGGATGTTTGAAAGAACTTTTGTGTAACGATGTCGATGCAAGTTCGCTAACTATTGCATTGCTTCGGGCTGCTGAAATTCCTGCTCGGTATGAAAAATCAATCGCGATTTTTACCGTTGATCAACTGAAAAAACTATTGGGAGTTGATGAAACTAAAACTGTTTTTGCCGCATTAGCAATGAATAAAGTGCCGGTTTTTACACTTACAAATCGACTTGATGGCGTTTCTCTCGATCAGGCAGATTTTGGGCCGGAAACATTTCTTGCCATTGAATGGACACATGTGCAAGCCTATTACGATTACGACCAAAAAGGAGCAAATATTAATAATACATTGACGTTATCTACTGCAGCATCAACAGATGCGATGCGCCAATTACTCGCCGGATATCCTAAAAAACAGTGGATTCCCGTAGATGCCATGGTAAAGGAATATGCTCATCATAAATATGATGTTCTTGCTGATTTTGGTGGATGGAATAGCGAAACCTTTTGGTTGTCGTTCTTTCAGTATCAAGGCGATTTAAATCCTATAAACAAATATATTAACGATTTAAAGCAGCTTACTGGGAGAGATGTAAGTGATAACTATTCAACTAAATCTATTAGTGCTCGAATGCTGTCAAAGTTACCGAGCACCTTGCCCTATTTCATAAGTGCTGGTGACAACAACAGAATCCACATTGATCGTGTAGCGTATACAGCGGTTCCAAATGATGTTCGCCAGCAAGTAAAAATAAGCATGCTTCGTGATGGAAATAACGAAGTTGTATTCTCAAAAACGTTTTATGGAACTGAAGTGAATAACTCAGAAATGAAACTCGGGTACGAAGGACTAACTGATATAGATAAAAATGTGATTGCAGCTCATGGTGGTATAGCGCAAACACCATCTGCCTTAGTTGATATTGCGCCATATATTGATATTGGAGATTCAGTAGCATCTGGCGTAGAAGAAAATGCAGGAGCTCTCCAAGCTGTTTCTATTGGAGATACTCTCGTTTTAAAGTTCGAATATATTGTTGCCGGACAAGTTGTATATCATGATGAAAAATTCTCAGTAGCAGGAAATTCAGAGGGGATTTATATCGTATTATCGAAGGTTCAAGATGATCCGGAATTAATAGGAGAAACTCCAGAAGAGCGGGCTCAACTCATTACATTTAAAGGAAACGCAGCACTCGCACGAGAATATCTGAAGCAGTTAGAGGAGTCAGGAAAAACAATAAAACAGTCACTTGATTACGAATATAATACGATGTTCAGTCGTGCTGTAATAACTCAAAATCGCGTTTTGAATTCTGTTAACGGAATCCCGACGACTTTTGATTTTAAAGGTCTGAGTTTAGACGCCGCTACATATATTATTGATTATAGTAATCGTTCAAATTATAAGAATCATCAAAAAGACTTCCGACTTATATGGACTCAACAAGCCTCGTATTTAGAGGGACAAGTAATACAAGACATTACAGGACTTGATACAATTTCTACGACAAAAGGATTCCAATATGTAAATGCGAATCCTGCAACTTACTCTATGCACCACATTACGGCTGCAAACGAGCAAGAGATAGAACAACTTGCCTTGTCAGATAATACCAAGGCTCATATGCACAGTGATGTGCAGGCAGGAAATACAATTTATACGCCGGACAAGTTGGTTCAAAAAGGAAATTGGAGTGGAATTCTATATATTTCACTCAGGCCGGATTGGACTGGAACATATGCCATAGGTGAGCAGGCAGCTCAAAACGGTGCCTTCTCAACAAAAATATTTGATTTAGATCAGTATGTTGATCAAAACGGAACTAATCACACGGTGATGGTTGCGTCTTTGAACTTTGTTAATGATTTTGGTAAATATTTTTATGAAGACCTTCTTTGGACTGGAAATACAGATCATAGCAAAGAAGACAGGGTCAGCTGCTCCATTTCACTTCAAAAAGCAAACGAAATCACTAGTAATGCGCTCTGGCAGGCTTCTTATGGTTTTCCATGTCTTAAAAAAACAGTTAACTTTGGCGATGTAAGCCATACTTATATTTACGCTGCAAATGCTGTTAAGTTTTTTGGGAATGGATACGAATATTGGGAAACGCGAGACAATATTATTGGAAAAATCGATGCATACATTTCACAGAACAGCCCGCAAGGACATAAGAATAACCGCTGGTTTTCAACTCGAATAGGAACTTTTGTACAATCGATATGCGAAACCCAGCTTGGAATATTCTCTAAATGTAATGATTCAGATGATGCAAGTGTTTACTATTCGCCAGTACAAAATGGCGGAGTTAATGGTGCCGTTTACAAAGCTCGAGGCAATTACCTTGAAAAGCTAGCGGAAAATGATAATGCTGTAGTACTTACTTTGGGCTTTCCCACAAGCGATCGTTTAACGGCAGCTCAAAGCCCATTTGGGACAGATGGAACATATCAAAATTTTGCAAACGGACAAATATATTCATATCTTCAAAGTTCATTTGTACTAGATGGACAATCACAAGATTATATAGATGCACAACTCAATTCATTTTCTAATTTAGAGAAGAGAACGTATTACATACAGGGCGGTTTTGCAAAAGGTTATAATGAAACTTATGGCGGATCTTCGGGACAGTTGGGGTTTCCGGCGAGCGATCCTATAACTGGTAAATCGGGTCACGTTATTCAAGTATTTGAAAGTGATGAACAGCTCAACTTAGATCCTAATTTTAAAGCACTCGGTATCGTTGGAGGTAAAGTAACCTTAGAAACGTATACAAAATATCAATGTGAGCTAAATGATTGGCTCGGAAACGATTTTGTTTCATCGATATTGTCTCCATTTATAATGGCTCACGGCTTTTTGGACAGCGTTGGAAATACCGTAGTAGATTTTATTGATCTTGCAAAAGAGCTCTCAAATCCGCTGAAAGTATACGACGATTTACAAAAACTTGATAAAGCCATTGGAGATGTAAATATTAATCAAATAGTTGATGGTTTAACAGAGGCTGGAAAGAACGCTATTATTGCAGAATGGAATACTTCAATAGGGCCAAACGGATGCCAGTCACGAAGAGCATATATAACTGGGAGACTAGTAGGAGAAGCAGTTCTACTTTGGGCACCGTTCTCTGGATTAAAGGCAAATGATGTAGTAAAAGCCGTGAGTATTGCGGCAAACGTTGTAAAAGATGCAAAGGAATTAAAATTGGTAGTGGGTTGGGTTAAGTACGTAGAACTAACAGTAGAATCTCTGAAAGAGTTAGTTGTAGTAAATAAATTTGAATTAGCAGACATTCAACACGTTATATTAGGCGTTTTTGATGATGCTGGAAAATACACAGGTAAAGGATTACATAGTGCTGAAACACTTAAGACCGTTATGGATGATGGAGTTGTTGAAGTATGGAATGAAACAGAAACGCTGCATTACAAAACATTTGAAGAAATTCCAACTGATGCCAATGGAATAAGAAAAGTGTACATATCACAGAAAAGTGGTCAAAACGAGTTTAAATCAATATTCCCCTCAACCTGGACAAATAAAGATATTGTAGATGGTATTGTTGAGGCATCTGATGCTCTGACTCCTAGTGGATTCTCAAAGAACGTAACAAAGCATGGTTCAACAATTAGGATCGATGGATATTTCAAACCCAATGGCATGATATCTACGGGTTTCCCGTATATTGCACGTAATTAACAACAAACAATTATGTTTAAAATTGATTTGACACATTTTAGCAAAGAGATAGTACTCGATTTATTCAGGAGTGATGATGGTGATTGGGGAAGTATATTAGCATCATATATGTACGATGGTGGTGCTGGTGCTTGTGCTGTGATCATTACAATTAATGGGATAGTGGTGGTAAATGATTCTAAGAAGCATTTACGCCTACATGCCCATCTACTCCACAACACGTTGAAGAGTCTTAATAATGCCTTCTATAAGCTCATAAATGGCAGTGCCGCAGAAGATGTAATACTCGATTTGGGATCTAGTGCGTTTGAACAACTTCTTCTCAAAGCCTCCGAGAATAATGTGCTTTTTTCAACAACGAAATACGGATTTCCCTCTGATAATAGTATTCATAATGAACCGGTTGATTTTTCAGAAGCATGCTCAGAGGTGATACGTTTAATACGCTGGTATAAAGATATATGGAGATCGGCTGAAAAGGACATTTTAAAGACCCATCCAACTTTTTTATTACAGTATCTTTTTGGTCCTGAGTGGTTGCCACTCGAAGAGAGTTTTAAAAAATATACTCGTAATTGAATCGTGTTTATTTCTAAGAAACATTTATGTTTACAATTGATTTAACAGATTTTAATAGGAATGAACTGCTCAGTTCATTTCAAAAAAATGAGAATAATGTACAGAGTACTTTGTCCAATCATATGTATGAAGGGGGGTCATACTCAATGAAAATTATCGTAAATGGAAAAGAGGTAATTAACAACACTCGACATATGTACATACTGTATACAACACTCCAAAGTATCAACAATGCATTTTATAAACTGTTAACTGGAGACAAAAAAGCCGTAATAACTTTCGATTTGGGATCGGGCAGATATCAAGAAATGAGCCTCACATTAAGTGGTTACAAGCTCTTTTTTACTACTTTACCAAATAGATTCCTTTTTGATTGTGATTTGAAAGATGAGCAGGTCTCTTTATTAGAAGCAAGTGCAATCGTATTTTTAGTGATACATGAATATCGTGAAGTGTTTATATGGTTGTCGACGACACTACTAGCGAATAACCCATCGGCGTTTCTTGATCAACTATTTAGTAAGAACTGGCTTCCACTCTATGAAGCATGGCGAAAATACAGAAAACAAGGTTACAGGGTAAGAAGTAATTATATTATTTTGTTTAATCACATCCGCTCGATCGTAAGAGCAACAGCAAAAAAGATAAAAAGATATTTATACATCAAAAGAAAGAATAAGTTTAAAATTGATTTGACAGATTTTAGTAGGAATGAACTGCTCAGTTTATTCCAAAAAAATGATGAAAAATGGCAGGATACTTTGTCATGTCATATGTATTATGGAGATACGCACTCAATTAGCATTATCGTAAATGGGAAAGAGGTAATTACCAACATTCGACATACTTACATACTGTACACAACACTCCAAAGTATCAATAATGCATTTTATAAACTGTTAAATGGAGACAAAGAAGCTGTAATGACTTTCGATTTGGGATCGGGCGGGCATCAAGAAATTAGCCTTAAATTGAGCGGCACAAACGTCTTTTTTTCCACTGTAGATAATAGATTCCTTTTTGATTATGATTTAATAGAAGAGCCAGTTCCTTTTCTTGAGGCATGCTCAGAGGTAGTTAAAGTGATACATGAATATCGTGAAGTTTATATGTGGTTGTCGAAGATACTACTAGCGAATAACTCACCCGCGTTTCTTGATCAATTATTTAGTAAGAATTGGTTGCCGCTCGAAGAAGCATGGGGGAAATACAAAGAACAGGGTAACAAGTAATAATATTATCTCGCATTTTTCATCGTTTTTCTAAATTAATATCACTATGTTTAAACACCAACGTGCGAAATCGATTATTACAGTTATTGTCATGTTAATGCAGATTGCATCGATACCACTTGCTTCAGCATCATCACTCGGCGTTGGTAACTCTCCAGTCAACTCTGCATCAAAATCGCCTTCAGGCATAAAACCGATACTTGCAACAATGCCACCATCATGGGCAAATGTTGATTGGGATTCGAAGGTGCTTCTTCCTAACGATCTGGATGTTTATAGAAAACAGGTGGACGAGTTGATTAGAACTCGTAAAACAGGGGATATTGAGAAGTTAAATAAAAAATTAACACCGATGAGTGACTCATTGGCCATGGATCATTTTGGAGTTCCCAATGAAGTGAGGAAAGTGGTAAATAGCTTTACGCAAGATGGTAGTAAATCCGTTACTGATAAGTTAAAACTAACTCACTCACTCGAAGATATTTCTTTTACATTGCCAGCACTCAACATGCCTATCGGCCCGATGCTTCCGCAAGATTCTATGCCACAGGTGAAGTTCACAGATGGCAAAAATAAACTTTTCAAAAACCTCATACCAGTCGGCGCACTTAATAACTCAAATCGTTCTGCAAATGTTACAACGATTGGGGCGCCGCCTATCGCGGGTACTCCTACGCCCAACTATTCTTTCATGGACTTGAAAGCAATAAAACCAGCTCAATCGATAAAATCTCAACTGGAAAAAATTAAGCTATATTTGATTCCTCCTGCAAAAGCACAAGCTGCTAATCCTCTCATTACGTTCTACCAAGGGATTCAATATAATTCTCAAGATAATGCACTGTACTATTTGTCACTTAATCAGAACGATGATGGAAGTTTTGGTGAAGAAAATATATACGCTACAACTGCAGATGTTATAGATGCTCTCGCACGTTTTGGAAGAACAAATAATGATGTATTCCAATCCGCATTAGAATATTTAACCGGCCATGAAACAGAAAATAATGAAGAGAAAGCCATAAAAATTAGAGTATTGAGTGCTACTGGTCAAAACTACGATGCGCTTTTAAATGAATTAGTATCAGCAAAAAATTCTGACGGTGGCTACGGATTTGACATTAATTTTGGAAGTGATCCTCTCACAACAATTGAGGTGCTCGATACATTCACAGCCATAAATTATAACCGCGATAATGCGCCTGCATTGGCAATTGCATACCTTGCAAACAAAATAGATGCTGGCGGAACCATTGCATTCTCTCCTGATTCAACACCGAGTTTTTACCTCATTTCACGAGCACTTTTTGCTCTTTATCCATACCGAAATATGGTGCTTGCAAATGGTGCTAACAATATTCTAATAACTGACAAAACCACCGCGTTGTTGAGCGTATTATCTGAAACTTTTGGCATCGATGAAGGGCATATGTTGGGCACTGAAGATCTCACCGATGAGGCAGTTACAGCTCGCGCGTTTGAGCTCTATGATACAGAACCTGAAAAACTCAATTCTATTAAAGAGTATCTGCATGATCAACAGTCCGGCAATGGCGACTTTGCTGCAAACATACAAACGACAATTGAATCTATGCGCATATTGGCACAGCCAGACGTAGAACTGGTTAGCGCAGTAGCTCAAGGAAATCTTGTGAATAAAGCCCCAACTCAATTTTTGCTTACGTTTAGAAATAACGGATACAAAACAACTTCAAGAATTGATTTGAATACATTTGCCGATGGAGTGTATTTTTTGAAAAATACTAACATTGAAGCGGCTGGTTTGGTTATACCTCCTAACACCTCTGCAAATTTGGTTTTTAATTGCGTCGATACATCTACGCTTATTGGCCAAACAAATCTTAAATTTTTTGTTGAGCCTGAGGGCGATACTAACTACGATAATAACTGGAAATCAATCGATGTGAACTTTGCTGCTGCACCCGGAAACGTGCCATCGTTGCCTGTGTATTTTTCAGCGAATGCTTATGATAACAACGGAAGTGCCGGATTAACTGTACGTTGGGGAAAGAAAGATGATCCAAACAGACTTAACTACGTTGTCATGGTAAGCCCTCATGGTACAAATAATTGGAGCTACTTCGCGCGATCAAATAACGATGAAAGTTTACTATTGTGGGGAGGTCTCAATGAGGGTGCACTCTACGATGTAACAGTTGGTTCATTGCATATAGATGGCCAAACAGTTACCTATTTTAATCAGCCGATTGTCGTAAAAGTAAGCAACCAAACCTCGCGCTACGCAGGCACGGTCAATGCTTATACGACACTTGATAATCAACGAATAAGTGAGATTCAAACTGAAGGGCAGGGAGTAAGCGGTGAATCAAATTTTGATGGCGACATAGTTTTTCAAAATGCTCCAAACGGTACCTCTGTTGTATGGTCAGATTATGCATGGCTCGAAAAGTTGATAACGAAATTCAATATTCCTGCTAATGGAATTACAAATGATGTTCGAATATTTACACACTTAAAAGAGGATCTTCAGGCACCAGTTTTAAATGATTTTAGAATGGGTTGGAATATGACAGTTAACAACCAAACCGATCGATTTATGCAGTTTTCGGGAACTGATAATGCCGGTATAAAAAGTGCAGATATATATTATTGGGATCCACGGATATCGGTATGGTCATTCGTAAAAAACATTGACACTCAAGGCCAGAATTCAGGAGCATATACGTGGAGAATTCCTGCTGATCTTGTTGGCGATGGTTTTAAACTTAGAGCAATAGCAAAAGATTACCGTGGCAATAAATCGTTACCGCGTGAATGGGGGCCTTTCCATATTAATGATGGAACACCTCCGCAGTTTGTAGTGACTTCGCCAAACGGTGGTGAATCTTGGGCACTCGGTTCAACACAAAGCGTAACGTGGACAACGCAAGCAGCACATCAAGTTTCACATGTTAATATTAGATTAACGTATCCAAGCGGTAGTAGCTATGACCTTATAAATGGGGTGAATAACACTGGAACTTATAGTTGGAACATGCCGCTAAATGGAAGTTTAACTGGTTCGGGAATACGAATTGAGGTGAGTGGAAGCGACGACGTAACCGGAATATATAATAGTGATTTGAGTGATGCAATTTTTAGTATAACCGACCCTTCGCCGTTGCCTTCTGCTCCATGGTCTCCACCAGTTAAAATGACTGATGTAAGCCAACTTACGCCATCATACGGTAATATATATCAAGTTGTTTCGCAGTACGATACTAGTGGTAATTTGCATGTGATTTACAACTATATAAAAGATCAGATTAGTGCGAATAACCGTGTTGTAACTGAAGAGTTAATATACGCAAAGAAAGAGAATGGAATTTGGTCGAATCCAACTACAATATATCAAAGGGAGTTTAATACAGACCTGAATTTGACAGGATATGAACCTGTTCAAAGTCTCAAAATGGCAGTTGATACAAACATGAATCCTCACTTAATTTGGCAACGCGGTGAGAGCGGCGGATGTGAAGCAAACAATCAGGTTGAAATAATGAGCATGCAATTTGATGGAAATAATTGGAGTGCACCAGAAAATATTTCCAATAATATTACCTACTCATCGTGGCCAGATTTAACAGTAGATGCGCAAAATAATGTACGGGTTGTTTGGTTAGATGGCATTACTTTTAATGCAGGTGTTTGTAGCACAAATGGCTCTTATAGTATGCGTTATAAAATACGAAACTCAGCTGGGCAGTGGCAAAACGAACAACAGTTAAATCAGACTCAATTTCCTAGTTATCCTAGAATTGTAACGACTGCAAACGGCACTGTACATATAGTTTACGGTGATGGCTCAGCATCAGATGTGAAACATATAATGTCTGCGGCAAACGGCTGGACCAATCCGGTTGAAGTGGTCGCTCGTTCAGTAAGTGTTCCAGATTTACGTGCAGGGCCAAATAACTCTCTGCATTACGGCTACTATGAATGGTATCAAGATCCCGCTGGTCAAGGCAGACAGCGCGTTATGTATAGTGAATTCACCGCTAACATGTGGCAACCGCCAGTTGAGATTTCGCCAATACAACAGGGGTGGTGGCCAGATTATCCGACTGTATTTGCAGAAGCAAATGGAGATCCGAATATTATATTTCAGTATCATGGTGGTAATAATAAATACTACGTCATGTGGGCAAATAGAAAAAACAATGTATGGTCTGTGCCAAAAATACTGTCACTCGATAGCCAATATATTGATAATGGAAAAACAAGTGTCAGTTTTGATGGAGTAAAAAATACTACTGCTTTGTGGATTACTCCTCAATCGTTGGTAAATGAAATATTTACAACTTCCGCTGATTTGACGAGCGATTATACTCCTCCATCTGCTGTATTAAATTTGCATGTGGCAGCGCTTCAAGGTCCAGTAAGACTCACTTGGACGCGATATTTAAATTCGGCAGGTGACTTCGACCACTTCAATATATACCGCTCCACTCTCGCCGGAACCGCGATAGGTCTCCAACCTCTTGCATCATTGAGCGATGTAGCTGCCGTTTCATACTCAGATGCTCATCCAACCGCAGGGCAGTCGTATTATTATGCAATAACTGCGATAGATAAATACGGTAACGAAGATAAAAATGTTGTACTCAAAGGTCCCGCACTCGCACTACCTTACTCACTTGTTACCGATGGAACTATGGAGGCATTAGATCTTTCTTCATGGCAAAATTGGGGAGTACCTAACATAAAAGAAAAAACGCGTGCGCAAGCATCAAGCGGAGCACAGAGTTTACATGTAGATGCTCGCATAGGCGGCGGTGGCGGTGTACAACAAACCAATGTTCAAGTTCAAGCTGGAAAAACGTACCGCTTGCTCTATAAATACAAGTTACTGAGTGGCGAGTTAAGGACAAATCTTGGTATTGCAACCTCAAACACAGACTTTGAAGCAAAGGGGGCAGTTCTTAATTCGGTGAGTCAGTCATGGCAAACATATTCACGCATATTTACAATGCCGCAAAATTTCGTTAATGACTTCCGCGTCGTTTTTCCGCTTAGGGCAGGGGAGGTATATATTGATGATGTGTTGCTAGAAGAAGTTCCCGCAACGCTTATTTACGATAGTGATATGGAGGCAAATAATCTCTTAGGGTGGACAAACTGGGGGAGTCCAACACTCAAGGAAAAATCACACGATCAATCTGCAAGCGGTATTCAAAGTTTGCATTTAGATACCCGAGTTAGTTTGGGTGGTGGCGCGCAGCAGGTTAATCTTCCTGTTCGTTCAGGGCACACTTATAAATTATCTCTACAGTATAAATTATTAAGCGGTGGATTATCAGTTTTAATGGGGATTCACGATAGCAATGCCGACTATGAAAATAAAAAAGCGAACTTAGGTCTATCGAGTCCTAACTGGCAAACCTATACACGAACATTTACGGTTCCAAGCAATTTTTTAACCGATTTTAGATTGGTTTTTCCTACAAATAAGGCAAATGTATATCTCGATGATGTAAAACTTGAAGAGTTGGCAATCTCAGATGGAAATATGGAGCTCGCAGACGTATCTGATTGGCAAAGTTGGGGAACTCCGGGAGTAAAAGAAAAATCTGCAGTTGAGTCTGTAAGCCCAACACGAAGTTTGCATATTGATACGCGTATTTCAGGCGGTGGAGGAGTTCAACAAATGAACATGAATCTCATTGGCGGTCACACCTACCAGTATACGTTTAAGTACAAATTACTCAGTGGGCAGTTGTATTCTCTCCTTGGAAACCGTAATAGTAATTCGGATTTTGAGAACAAAAAGGCAAAGTTGGCTGTGGTTGGCAATATATGGCAAAACTAGTCTCGTACTTTTACTGTACCCGCAAATTTTGTTAGTGATTTTAGAGCAGTATTCACACTTAGTTTGGGCGAGGTATTTATAGATGATGTTGCTATAACGGAGGTTGCGCCATGATGAGCTAAAAATACCGCCTAGAAATCGGAACTCAATAAAAAGTTGAAAATTGAGGTTAAGATTTTTGTAATGAAAAATGGGATGGCGAAGGTGTGGTAGGGCGATGCTTTATTGAGCCAATGAGGTTCGGTGTAAATTGTAATTGACACTGAAACGGTATTTAGTGTTAACTTTAATTGACACTGAGCTATTAACCTCTCAAATATGGTTTCAAATAAGGTAAGTTGCTTGAGGATTCAGTTGTTGGCTTAGTGGGGCTCAGTGGTGGTAAACCGTATCGGAAGCTATGAACTGTATGAAAAAAAATATTTAAAAGGCACATAATCATTCATCAGTTAATTGAAAAGGATAATGCCAACAATTCGAGGTTTGCTATATTGATCTCGTCTATAGCATTATTTGTAAGTATGGTTGCAATTTACTTTACTAGTAAATAAATATGAAAAAAAAGCTCATGGTTGGTATTCCAATTGGAGTAGTTCTAGTTGGTATTATTGGCTTTTCGTTTTATTGGTGGGAGTGGAGGCCGAGTAATGCGAGGAAGGTTTGTGGGGAGAAGTATAATTATTCTGCTGTTTTAAGAGAACATCATTCTGTCATCTCAGTTGAGAATGTAAAACTGATAATGGATGCTACGTACAAACTTTGTATGACTGGGTTCGGAGTTCAGGAATAATGGATGTAAAAACTATGTGCTTGTGGCAGTTTTATCGCTGATTTAATGAATAATCAAAACATCGGTGCAAAAGGGTACCACATGAATTTAGTCATTATGGTTTTGGGAATGTCCGTGATAGTCAATTTTAGCTGGTTGAAACAATAGGATTATCGGGAATTGTCGCTGGCACTAAGGATTGTTCTGCAGTTGAAGCTTCAGCAGCCAGCGATTTTTTCTTTCCACTCTTTCTGACTTTCATGGGTTTGATACCATCAAGTTGCACAACTTCGTAGGCAATTCTATCGATAGCGGCTGTTACTTCTTCTGTAGTAAATTGGATTTTATACTTCTTTTTTAAGACACGACGTATGAAGTTTGTTACCGATGGAGCATAGAGCAAGCCAGCAACATTAGCAGGATCTAAAGCAATGTATTTATCCCACAAAAGATCGAGACCTTTATTTGTTACAGAGTCACGATGTAGGTACTGAAGTATTTCTGCGTTATCCTTAGACGCAGTTGGATCACTCAAATCGATCGAAAAAACTTTCTTTGATTCAATAGGTTTGTTGAAAAGAATTTTATAGAATTCAAAGTTTTTACCGTTTGTTAGGAGAGCCCATTCAATACCTTCGTTCGCGCCGTAGTTTATAGCCTGCCTGAGATGTTTGTCGGAAAGATTGAAAGAGAGGGCTTTAACTTCAACGAGAAAATTTCTAACGCCTTTTGTTTGTATAACGTAATCGGCATAAGTGCCTCGTATCATATACTCGGTTTTTATCTCGTCAATTGGAGCAAAACCAAGAATTTCTGCTAAGAAGAAGTTGGTCATCAGTCTAGTCCCAGACTCATCTAATTCAGTGGTTTTTCCGTTAAGATATTTTTTCTGATACTTTTTGAGAGCAGCCAATATGTCATCTTTTTTTCTTTTATTAAGCATATGAATTAGATGAAAATTGTAAGTTTAAAAACTAAAAAGTTTCTTTTCCCCCATCGTCATAAACGTTGCACAACACGGGTAGGAAATTGTTTATGTATAAGTACATCTTGAATTTGACTTTACCACCTTATGGTAAATTTTAATATTTTTTTGTAGGTTTATGTGTAAGAGCGCTTGGAGTATAGACGAAGTGAAGCGCTCGGGTTGGGTGTTGAGCAAGGTAAATGAGACAGTATTAAGGAGAGCCCAATAAAGCTTTTCGCCATGAGTACACACGCATACGTAATTGCCGTCCAGATTTTCATATCGAAAAAATGTAGCGTTGATAGAAAAATGCTAAAATTATAAT
>JAHFJU010000007.1:0-2747 GCA_023245725.1 Candidatus Peregrinibacteria bacterium | reverse complement strand
TTTATGAATGCACGTTGATGAATTCGACAACAATGAGCTATTCGTGATACTTTAACAGACCGAATCTGAAAATTAATAGTTTTATTTAAATAATTTAAGCATATGCCGTATTCACCTAATGAAGCAGAGCCGCGCTGGAGAGAATATTGGGAAAAAGAAGGGGTCTATAAATTTGATAAAGATCCACAGTTGCCAGTATTTTCAATTGATACGCCACCACCAACAGTTTCAGGTAAAATTCATATTGGCCATGTATTTTCATATACTCAAGCTGAGGTAATTGCTCGATTCAAGAGGATGCAAGGTAATAAACTTTTTTACCCATTTGGATTTGACGATAATGGACTCCCTACTGAAAGACTTGTTGAAAAGGAGTTAGGGATCAAAGGTAGCGACATGCCAAGGCCAGAGTTTATAGAGAAATGTTTAGAGTTAACCGCAAAATACAGAGGCCAATTTAAACAGTTATGGCAGTCTTTAGGTATTAGCGCTGATTGGGACTTGGAGTATTCAACAATTTCGCCTCTAGCTCAGCGCGTATCTCAACGATCATTTTTGGAACTGTTAGAAAAAGGCAATATAGTAAAGAAAAAATCTCCTGCATTATGGTGTACATGTTGTAAAACCTCCGTAGCGCAGGCCGAAGTTGATTCAAAAGAGGTTCCATCACAATTCCACGACATTCAATTTACTACTGAAGATGGTAGTCCACTGACAATTGCTACAACACGACCGGAATTATTGCCTGCTTGTGTTGCAGTTTTTGTTAATCCAGATGATGAAGGATATACTAGTCTGATTGGTAAAAAAGTGAAGACTCCCTTAGGTGACGAAGTGGAGATAATAGCCGACGAAAAAGTTTCTCTTGACAAGGGGACAGGAGCAGTTATGTGTTGCACGTATGGCGATGAAACAGATATGTACTGGGTGAAAAAATATGGATTACCAGAAAAAAATATCGTCACTAAAGATGGGGAAGTCGTTCATGAAACTTATGGTGATAGCAGTCTAAAAGTTGGACAAGCAAGAAAGGCAATGGTTGAAAAACTAACCGAGGCCGGAGCATTAACAAATTCAAGGCAAATTAAGCATTCGGTTGGAGTTCACGAACGATGTGGAACACCAATGGAAATTTTGCCAGTTTCGCAATGGTTCGTTCAAATCCTTGAAATAAAGGACAAGCTAGTTGAGGCTGCTGACAAAATTAAGTGGCATCCAGAATATATGAAGCAACGCTATATTCAGTGGGTACAAAATCTTAAATGGGATTGGTGCATATCTCGTCAAAGATTTTTCGGCGTACCAATTCCAGTTTGGTATTCAAAAAAAACTGGTGAAATTATTTTGCCAGATAAGTCACAATTGCCAATTGATCCACAAACGGCTTTTCCACTGCATCTACCCGAAGGTCATACATCTGACGATATAGAGGCTGACACAGATGTATTAGATACATGGGCGACGTCATCGCTATCTCCACAAATTAATGCGCATTGGGGTGAAGCAGATTCCATACAAGAGGAAATTTTTCCGATGAGTCTTCGCCCACAGGCACACGATATTATTCGTACTTGGGCTTTTTACACAATTGTAAAAAACCACCTACATCATGGAGAAATTCCATGGAAAAATATCATGATATCAGGGCACGTACAGGCTGCAAAAGGTGAAAAAATTAGTAAATCAAAAGGAAATGCGGGTCTCTCTCCGGAAGAGTTAGTACAACAATATTCAGCAGATGCTGTAAGGTACTGGGCATGCGGTTCAAAATTAGGAACTGATACTTTGTTTGAAGAAAAAGAAATACAAAATGGAAAAAGACTAATGAATAAGTTGTGGAATGCAGGCCAATTCATACAAATGAATCTGGGTGATTTTGATCCAGGAGAAGAGTTTGATGAAAATTCTTTGGAAGCAGCTGATCGTGCAATACTAATTCGCCTACAGGAGGTTGCGCAGGCAATGTATGGTCACTTAGAAAACTTTGAAGTGGGATCGGCACGAGGTGAATTTGAAAAGTTTTTCTGGAGAGAATTTTGTGATGACTACCTTGAAGTTATCAAAAATAGAATATACAACCCCGAAAAGAGTGAAGATGGGGAAAGAAAGAAAAAATCGGCTCAGGTCGCTTTGTACAAGGCTTTTAGCGCCATTTTGAAATTGATTGCCCCTTATTTGCCTTTTATAACAGAAGAAATTTATCAATCATATTTCAGGCAATTCGAACAGGAAAAAAGTATCCATATTACTCGTCAGCCTCACACTCTTGTTCAAACGACTGAAAATGACGGACGAGTCGTAGAAGGTATGACTATCATGAGAGAAGTCATTGGATCCACGCGAAAGTTTAAAGCTGAAAACAAGATCAGGTTAGGAGATGCGATAACTTCAATAACAATTCGAGATACTCGGGATCGATTAAGTAAAGTACTCCCTTTTGTGGAAGATATTCGTAGCGTAACAAAAGCAGGCAGCGTTTTATGTGATGAGGCTGATAACACAGATACGATTTTCGAAAAATAATTTTATATTATGGCACAACTTGATTCCAAAGATCGCTTAGCTGAATCACAGACTCAGCATGGAGTTACTGTAGACCAAATAATAGATGCACATAGGCAGAACAGGAGTGTCGTTATTGCTACTGAGGTGCGTGATCTCATTTGGTTACAACGTTTAATAGGTATACAGGTACTAGGCAAATTTGAGAATCAACAGAGAACGGGATCGTTCAAATTTAGGGGGGC
>JAHFJU010000006.1 GCA_023245725.1 Candidatus Peregrinibacteria bacterium | reverse complement strand
CACAGCATCAGAATCCCGTAAAAAGCATTTTAACCAGAACCGGATCGACTTCTCTTCACGCCCAATACATTCAAAATGGGCTTACAGCCTTGCAAAACAATCCACTTGGGCTTGGTGTTGGAACCGTTGGGCCAGCGGCTGATCGGTTTACTCCTTTTCTCACAGAAAACTGGTTTTTGCAGATTTTTGTCGAGATGGGATACCTTGGTGGAATGCTATTTATAATATTTACGGGGTCACTATTGCAAGCCTTATATAAAGCAAAAACGCCACTTTCACATGGTGTCTTTTTGGGGTTGATAGGAGTATGTGTCGCTGGGTTATTCACTCACTCGTTCGAAGAATTGGCGGCAAGTTATACGTTGATGGTACTTGCAGGAACGGCTTTGACTACAAATTTGAAGGAAAATAAGACAATTGAGAAGCAATAACTTCGGCGGCATTAATATTTAGTATGGAGTTTGAGTTGGTTACAGAATGCTCATGCTCTCTGGATACGCCCATTGAAGATGCGCCATTTTTTTGACCTAGTTGGCCAATGCGCATGTTTTTCTCTCGATTATTTTTTTCAGGATTTTGTTCAATTTGTTCAGACATAATTTTATGAATAGCCTGTGGCAAAATTGAAGGATTTTTAAGTAGTTGTTCTTCTTCTATGACATGGGCATTCATAAAGCGCGCCGCCGCCTTAGCATTTTCAATTTGATCTCCTCTGCTGGCACGACTTGAGAGTGGAATGAAAACAGTTGGTTTTTTAACGGCGGCGCATTCAAAAACGCTGCCTGCACCCGAGCGCGAGACGATAACATCGGCGAGCGCGTAACAATCGGGCAACTCTTCATTAATGAAATGAAACGAACGATATCGCTCGTGACGTATTAGTTGCTCCCCTTCGTTACCAGTTATATGAATAACCGCGTACTCCTTGAGCAGTACATCTAACGATTTATCAAGCGCTTCATTAACAAATTGAGAACCAAGCGAACCACCCATAACCAAAATTACCGGAATTTTCTCACTAAACCCATGAAAAAACAGCCCTTTTTTATCAGTTTCTCCACCTTTAATCATCTGCGCATTCAAGAGGAATTCACGAGCACGCTGCGCGTTTCCGTGCGTTACAGAAGCGCGAATCGGGTTTCCAACTACCTGGACTTTAGCTGCACGAGATCCTGTAAAATATTTTTTTGTCTCTTCGAACGACACAAAAATTCGCTTAGCAAATTTACTATTTATACGGGTCGCAAGCCCCAAAGAAACATCTGATTCGTGTATCCAAACCGGAATATTTAAAATATAAGCAGCGGCTGCAACAGGAACAGTTACATATCCTCCTTTGCAAAAAACAACATCTGGCTTGAAAGATTTAAGTTGGGCGAATGACTGAAAAAATCCTGCCATAATGCGTGCTGTATCAGTAACATTTTTCAACGAAAAATATCGACGCAATTTACCAGACGAAATGGCTTTATACTGCCAAGAAAGCGCAATAGTAGCTTTGGCGTTTACCGAATTATGTTGAACATTATTGTGTAATACTTTCGAATTATTCAACTGCTCAACCTGTAGACTTTCTATAATTCTTCGCATCTCGCTCTCGACAAGCTGCTGCTCGGAATTATTTTTAGTTCCGATATATAAAATATCTAAACAATTTTCATTTTTAGTTGTGGCCGCATGTTGAGATAAAGATTTACAGAATGTATTCTTAATAATCTCCTCAATAACTGCGATGTTGGGAAGTATATGTCCCCCCGTTCCTCCTCCTGTAAAGACTATTCGCATAATATGGTGTTGCTGAGCGTGAAATTTGTAAAAGGATTCCAGCGGCGGCGAGAGTTGAAACCATCGACGTTCCACCGTAACTCACGAACGGCAATGTGATTCCAGTAACTGGCATGAGCCCTATATTTACCATAATATTGATAAATGCCTGAATTGTCAGCCATGAAGTAAGACCAACCGCAACTAGCTGTTCAAAACGATCTGGGGCATGCTGGGCTATTAGTAGCCCTCTATGAGCAATAACAACATATGCAATCACAATAAAAATAATCCTAATAAATCCAAGTTCTTCTGCCGACGCAGCAAAAATAAAATCATCTGTCGCCTGTGGCAACCAGTATGCCTTTTGAATTCCCTGCGTTAATCCCTTACCGAAAAATCCCCCACTACCTACAGCAATTTTCGCCTGTTCAGTCTGCCAACAATAATTTCTTCGCTGTTCTCCTTCTTTAACTTCTGGCTGACAATTTTCGACTGAAGGATTTAAAAACGAGGTAAACCGATATTTCAAGTAAGGAACAGATGGAACAACCACAAGCACAAACACAGCAACAACCGCCAAACCAACTGTAATATGGCGCAACCGCGCACCAGCAACAAAGTAAATCGATGTAGCGATAGTTGCATAAACTAAAGTTGACCCGAAATCAGGCTGTAAAATAACAGGAAAAATTAAAGTTCCCGTCACTAAACAAAAAGACAAAAAGCCATTTTTAAAATCCAACAAATCGCGACCGCGACGCTCCATCCATGTTGCCAAATAAAAAACGAGCGCAAGTTTTGCAATTTCGGCAGGTTGAATTGAAGTATTAGCAAAAACTAGCCAAGCTCGTGCAAAAGTATTACTTGTTGAACCCAAAATTAAAACTCCAAAAAGCATAGCCAAAGTAAGAAAAAAAATACCAACAGCAATTTTTTTCCAAAACTTCACAGGAATTCTAAATGCGAAAAACATCGCGACTAATCCAGCCAAAATACGAAACATATGCCTGCGCATTAAAAAGAAACAATCCACGCCATCTTCACCGCACGCAGGGAACAATTGACCGACAGGCTTTGTGAGAGAAATGCTTTTTGGAACGCCAATACTCGTCATCATAATAACGCTAAATACCAGAAGCATTACAACTGTTACAAGAAGTACCATATCGACTCGCCCAGAGCGAAAAGTTTTCAGCATAAGCTGGCACAGTATATACTAAGTAAGTATGAATACGACATCGCAATCGACTACTCCTCTAGGACGTTTTGTACAGGATAATATTTTCTATATTGGAGCGGTTGCAGAATTTGTAACAATGGATTACCTAACAAAGTTTTTCGCAGAATTATATTTGGCAAACGGAAAAACTATAGCTGTAATTTCGAACTATTTTTCGCTGACGGTTTCACATAATTCCAAGATCGCATTTTCTCTACCGATTTCTGGAAAGCTGGTCGCATTTATAACACCACTTCTATTAGCGGTAATTATTTATTTGGTAAAAAAAACGTGCGATACATCAAATAAAATTACGAAAATCGCACTGGTTTTTGTAATTTCCGGAACACTAGGCAACTTTATTGATCGAATTTGGCACGGGTATGTAATAGATTTTTTAAGCCCATCTTTTTTCCCGAGCTTTAATTTAGCAGATGCGTACTTAACAATAGGTGTTCTTATTCTGGTTGCGGCCAATAAATGGATAGTAAAATCCAGTGAATTCACAGATTAGACAAATTATGGTAAAATACTAAGATAGTAATTAAGATAAATTTTATGAACGAAACCACTTCTCAAGACACAAACGTCGGCCCTCCATCTTCTGGCTTTTTAACCTTGGTTTTAAAATCATTTGCAGGATTAGGAGGCGGCATAATAGGCATGCTTGTTTTGCTCGTAATATTTTTGAGCGCATCTACAATTCTAAATTCAGGCTGGAACAGCGTGATAGTAGATGGAACAACATCTGACGGAAGCGGAAAAAACCCACTCTTCATTTTCGTTTTCATGGCAATGATTTTTATTTCATCGCTAGTTGCAAACTTGCTTGGCTCGCTCTTTTTTAGCTTTGTACAATCATCAAAATACGTTCGCCGAACAACTTCGATGTATCAAATATTCTTTGTAAATTTGGCAATTTTCGTATTGCTTGGCCCACTATATTTTTTACTAGACTCACGAAGTGCAGTTTCTATGGTGAGCTTTTTGGCAGGATTCCATGTAGTGCTTTCTGCGCTTGCAAGCATGGTAATTCTTGAAATTGTAGGCAACATTCGTTACGCGCTTGTAGGATTTTACGGCGTTATTTTTGCAACTGTTATGTCTTCAGCAACTGTACTTACAATATTTGAATTCACAGGACACAATCCAACATCTGTTTTGTTCGCAACACTCCCACTTTTGTGGACTGCTATGGGTTTCTACACCTCAGTAACAGAAATGTTCTACCGCTGGTTGTGGAGCCTATACGGCACAGATTTTATGATGAGCCAAGTTGCACTTGGTTCAGACTACGGCGAAGCTGCAACAGAAGTTGAAGATGCACCTCCTCCTCCCGATGTAGACGGCGCAGATTTTCTAAAATAGGGAATATCTGAAAATGAGCAGCATCATAGTTTAACGACAACTGCTTTCTTCATGGCTTCAATTGGCGCTTTTTTGCCTGTGAACAATTCAAAAGACTCGGATCCTTGGTGAACCAACATTCCGTCACCGGTAATTGCCACGAATCCTGCCGAAATTGAATCCTTTAAAAATTGAGTATTTAGAGGATTATAAACGCAGTCGAAACTATACTGAGTTATTTTTGAATGCTTCCATTTTTGCCATAAAGATACCGAAACAGGAGATTCAAATTCATGAGGATTCATACCAAGCGAAGTCACATTAACAACCAAAGATGGCTCAATAGAAGCAAGTTTGTCGTGTGAAAGGGCGACTCCTCTAAAATCATGTGCAAGTTTTTGAGCTTTCTCAATTGTTCGATTTGTAACATATAACTGCGCGCCCAATTGCGACAATGCAAAGCAAACTGCACGAGCCGCACCACCAGCACCTACAACAAGAACCGGTTTATGTTGAAAAATTGTTTTTACAGAAGTCTGTTCATTAGCCGACAAATGCGATTTTTGTTGGATTCCTTCAAGTAGAGCAGCTGTAAAACCGCTCCAGTCTGTGTTGTATCCGATCAATTTGCCACCATCGACTTTAACTGTATTAACAGCGCCAATTGTTCGAGCGCAATCATCGACCTCATCGAGATATTTCATAACAGCCTCTTTATGCGGAATTGTTACATTCATGCCAGCGTACTGCTGCGCAAATACACTCATGAAATTTTCGAGTTCATTTGGCATTACTTCAACAGCTTCGTAATGAGCCTGTTTATTTAGCTCCAGAGCCGCAAAAGCTGCATTATGCATTGCCGGTGACAGTGAGTGGGCAATTGGCGAACCGATTACACAGTAACGTTTCATAAATATTTCAGGATTCTTGCTTGTGAATAAATTCGGTATTAGTTTAGCGCACTCAAACAGTTTTTTATATGCACACACTACTTCGCACCGCACAGCGGTGGAAAACACTGCCATATAACCGTACACTCAATTGCCGTGAGTAGAAAAAAGGAATATACTAAAAGTAGGAAATTCCTACTATTAAAATTTATGGAAACACACATAATTAAATCCACACCGAAAGGGCAAGTAACACTCCCTAAAAAATGGCGTGCTAAATTTAACACCGACCTATATGTTCTGCAGATAACAGATAGCGGAATTCAAATAAAACCAGTAGATGTTTCAGAGCTTACTGCAAGCGAAGAAGTGCTTTTCGATGCTGATAAAGATAACGATGGGAAAGGAGTTACGACAGACGAAATGATTACTCTATTAAAGAAAATTCAACGTGAACGCAATTGAAAAATTATTAAGAAAACTCAGAAAAAATGAGCTGAATGCAATGATGCTGTTAATGCTCCAGATTAAAAAAGATTATACAAAAGTCCCCAGTATAAAAGCTCTAGTTGGCAGAAAAAATTATTTTAGAGTTAGACTCGGGAACTATAGGATAATTTTCGTTGTGAATGGTGGCGAAAACAAAATAGTTAAAATTTCAATACGAGATGAGAGCACATATAAAAATATTTAAGAATGCACTGTTTTGTTATAAACAAAAAAGAGAGGCCGTAAGACCTCTCTTTTATTAGTTAACGTACTCAGGCTAGCCGATGTTTTGCTGTGGTATATGATATTAAAAACACTAGAGAGAAAGAGAATTTAGTATTTCTTTCAAACCTTCTTTCTGGTCTTGTGTTAAATACATCTCCCCTTCGATACCAACATATTTCCCATTAATTTCAATAAGGTAATACAGCCCTCCCTCATGCCCATACTTCTTTGTAGCGTAGCTTGTTCCTTCTATAGGGCTACTATTCTCGACCGACATTTGGCCTGAGGCAATCAACTCGCTCATTTTATTTTCATACTCTTTAAAGCTTTCGGCTGGAACGGTAACCATGATCTCAGATCCATTACTTGGTCGATTTGATTGCACTGTGACGGACTTCTTGGCGTCGTTTTCTTTGATAGTCCAATTTGATGGATAGTTGAAAGAAATATTAAATTTCTTATTTTGATATGTACTTTCAGATGCCTGATCAGTTACAGGTTTATCTACTGACGCATTGTTGTTAATTTGGCTACAGCCCATTAGAAGAAAAATGGATGCCGTTACCAATAGTAATTTTTTCATAATCATTTGGGTTAAATGTTTTTATAATAACAGTTAAAACTAATTACCTATAACTTCAAGCGCAGAATTAAATCTACTTTGCAATGTCTCTCGGCTGTTGTTGATAGAAACTTGCAACAATTGAGCCACTGCCACACATCTGGCACCCTTAAGCGCATTCATAACTTTTTCATCGGGTGATAATGCTATGACTCTATTAAATTTTTCTGTATTTTCACCAGCTACTCCGCCATCGAGAGCCAAGGCAGAAAGTCCAACAATTACAACTGCCTGCCTAACTTTATCATCTCTCAATCCATCAATTATTTTTTTTATAGCATCGACTGTTTGTCGGTTAGAATTCACATTACTTTCTTTAATAGATCCTACTACAGATTCTGATTGCGCATCAAAAGCAGCTCGTAATTCAGAAGTTTGCCTTTCGAGATCTAATTTATTTTTTTCCTCAAGTTTAGCCGCCTTTGCTCGTAATATTTCACGACGAATCGAATTTGTACGCTGTGAAATAACTTCTCTAAATGTTAAAGCACCATTTTCATGAGGTTCATTTAACCCAAGTTCATTTGGCATAACACTCTTATTTGGCACTCCATTGTTATATCTAACAGGTTCAGTTGCAAATACCATCACGCTCAATGTTTTTTCGGCATCACCACATTCGTCAAAATATTCAACAACAGCCGCAAGTAAATCATTAACCAATGAAGCCTTCTCACTATCGAGCTCTTGTTCCATATTATTTGGTAACAAACCAGTCAATAAATTTAGCATTACACCTCGTTGTGCTGTACTAAATTTTGCTTTGCTTTCACCAATAATGCTTGGAACTCGTGAATGCTGTCGGATTCCATACTGTTCTGCAGCACGATCATAAGAAAACTTTCCTAATACCTCATTAAATTCATCAGTTATGGCTTTCCCTGAATTTGGATTTACAGAAACAACTTCTGGTGGAGGAGTAGCTGGCGCAAGTTGATTTAGATCAAATACAGCACTCACTTGAGTTTTAGTCCTTCCACCAATGACATAAGCAGCTGCTGCCTTCTTATTAGGCCGAGATGCTAACTCGGGGGCTACTTCAATTCCATTTCCATCTTGTGGAGCTACAAAACGTTTTGTCATAAAACTTAGTGTGAAAAAATAATAGAGAGCATTCTAGCTAGAACTTGCCATATTGTCAATATGTATTTTTTATATGGTAGTGCGAGGCACGTAAATTATAGGAAAATCGAATAATACCTCACGTGCGGTTTAAAACTCTTCTGTCACACAAAAAACCCCGCTGTGTGCGGGGGGGTTTTTAAGGCCATCAACGGCAATCAGACAACTCACAATTATCAACGCTATAAATCCTCTATTTACCTACTTTGCTACTCATAAATTGCTGAAATGATTCAACGGCGCGTAGAACTTCGATTGGAACCATCCAAATTGTGGTATTCGATGGGCTTTCTGAAATATCATTAATTGAAGCCAAAGTTCTAAGGTGCAAAGCCCCTGGAGCCGCATTCAAAACCTGCGCCGCCTGAGCCATATTTTGTGCAGAAGCAACCTCACCCTCAGACGCAACAATCACCGCACGCTTCTCACGTTCAGCCTCGGCAACACGAGCAATTACCCTCTTCAAACTTTCCGGAAGCATAATATCTTTCAACTCAACATTTTGAACGTCAATTCCCCACTCGTCTGTCATTTTGTCGACAATCTCTTGAATACGAGCTGAAATCTCTTCTTTCTTTTCGAGCAAATGGTCGAGAGTCACCTCACCAACCGCATTTCTCATAGTCGTCTGTGCAAGCTGTGAAGTTGCGTATAAGAAATTTTCAACAGCTAAAATCGCCTTTGCCGGATCGATAACTTTGAAATAAATTACTGCGTTAATACGAATCGGAATATTGTCTTTTGTAAGAGACTCCTGATCTGGCACATCGAGAGCTTTTACACGAATATCAACCTTTTTCATTGATTGGAAAATAGGCAAAACAATCCTCCAACCCGGCTCAATAATCCCTGAATATTTACCCATCGTGAGTTTAACCCCACGCTCATTCTGATTGACCTGACGAATACTGATCAACAAAATGAAACCGATAACGATGAAGAGAAAACCACCGAGACCTGTAAACATAAGTAATAATTGGTTAAGTAGGCTGAGTATATCATATTGACTGCTTTACATAATCAACATGAATTTCAAAATATTTAAGAAAAAAATACGCTACAATAAGCCTAATGTTGGCTTTTGGACACAATAGCATCGGTGCGCTTATAGGGCTTTCAACTTTTACACTTTTGCCGGATTCAACTCCTTTAACTGCGCGAATTTCTTTGGCTGTTTGCGCTTCTTTCATATCGCACTATTTGACTGACAGAATTCCTCACGGGCACTATGAATTTTCGCCGGCGCGATTGACTAAAAAAATGGCGTTATTATTTTTATTGGATTTTGGTGGGAGCATGATTGTACTAACACTTTGCGCGTATATGAAATTTGGAATTTCGGCACAGTTATTTGTAATAATGGCTTGTATGTGGGCGGCGCAATTGCCAGATATTTTTGAAGGATTTGTTTCAGCCGGAGTCATACCTTTTTCACGTCTTGTACGCATACACAGAAACTTTCATTTTTATACAATGCATGCCAAAACTCCGCATAATTTACTGTTGCCCGATGGAGAAAGCAGAAAATGGAGCGAATCAGATGTGTGGCAAATTGCATGTTTTTTGGGAGCGATTGCGGCAATTTGGGTGGGCTAGTGGCCAAAATCGCAATTCTTAAGTTTTGGTTGGACTGTTTTCGAGGTGTGGCAAATCCTCTCAAAAAATGATATACTGTTTTGATGTATTCACTATTAATTCTCGCAGCAACTACGCTTGCAAAAGACGATGCTTCTAATGGGCTCGCAGATAAAATTGCCAGTTTCTTTGATTACATTATTAGCCAAGTTCCAAGCTGGATAGCTGGTCTAGTTTTATTTGTGCTTGCTTTCGTAGTAGCAAAAATCGCTAAAACTGCGGTTGAATCGCGCATTTCAGATAAAATTGATGAAGAGCACCAAGAGGTTTTAGTTCTTGCTGGCCGAGTAAGTTACTTTGGCACGCTGGTTGTTGGAATTACTATTGCATTAAAAGTCGCCGGTATTGATCTAACTACAATTCTCGCGGCAGTTGCATTTGGTATCGGTTTTGCTTTACAGGATTTAATCATGAATTTTCTATCGGGCGTTTTGCTCTTATTAAACAGACAATTCACTATTGGTGATTTTATTAGAGTTGGTTCGACTTACGGAAAAGTTGTTGAAATTCAAACTCGTGCAACAATTATTAAAGCTATTGATGGCACAAAAGTTATTGTTCCAAATGCTACAATTTTTAGAAGCCAAGTTATTAGCTACACAACTAATCCGACTAGAAGAGTTGTTGTACCATTTAGTGTTTCGTATGACACCGAAATAAAATACGCAATGAAAGTAGTTATGAAATTAATGAAAGCTCAGGCAAAAATCCTAAAAAAGCCAATGCCAACAATTATTATTACAGGATTCGGTGACAGCTCAATTGATTTTGAAGTTCGTTTTTGGGTTGGCTCACGCGACGGCTGGTTTAAGATAAAAACAGTTATGATGCACAAAGTGTATGACGCGCTTGTTGATGCTGGAATCGATATTCCGTTTAATGTAGTTCATCTTGAAACTGCTATCGATACAAAAGCTGATAAAGAAGAGAATGCAAAAATACGCGAAGCACGAAAGATTGAAATGAAAATGTCGAAAGCAATTGCGGCTGAGGCTACGCCACCAACACAAATACATTCGATAGCTGACGAAGCTCCTACCGCAGCAGATTTATCAACAACGGTTGCGACTGAAACACAAGTTACCGATACAGCGACAACGGCCGTACAAGAGCCACAAATTCAAATAGAGGTTCCAGCAATTAGCGACATGGTTCCTTCAGACTCCGATCCTACAGGAGCATATGAAGATATGACAGAGATTGATGGGCAAGGATGAAAATGGCGATCTGATTAAGCCGCCTCCGTAAGCTTACGCTGGCGGAATTGCGTTTGAACATTTTAAAAAACTGTGCAAACGGAGTTGCACGTGCAACTCAGATGGGCACTTCAGGGCTTTCTAAAGCCATGTAGTTTTTTTATATTTTGGATCTAAACAGCTCTGCCCAGCCTAGAAGAGTACAAGCATTGCTTGACGCTTCTCGGTAAGGAGTTGCACTCAATTGGCTTACTGAAAGCCAATATCTGGCTACCTAAGAGATTTATTCACTAAATTTACGGCGGAAATATGCTCGCTAAAGTTTAATAGAATTTAATCAAATTTTGTACTTTGAAGAATAACAGGATTAAATATTCTTTAATTTAAGTTATGCACATAGTTTTGCACTAGTTGTTCACAACATGTTCAAAACATGTTTACATTGTTCATAACTCCTTTAAATCTTGCAGAACATTATAGTATTTGATACAAGTGATCTTGTTATATTTGATATTTGAAAAGTTTACTTACGTTTGGTACAATTATATTCAGTTAAGTTAAATTGACTGAAAAACAGATATACCAAATGAAAGACCCAATAATTACTGTCGACGAAGCAGCGAAGCTCTTACATCTACACCCTTTTACGGTGTTGAAGCTAATTAAGAGCAAACGGCTTAAAGCAGTGAAAATCGGGCGTGTGTATCGAATTCGAGAAAGCGAACTTGATGCGTTTCTCGATGCCAGCTCAACATAGAACTTTTCTACCAACCACTCACAAATCCTCTCGCCTAAAGACTATGCTATTCAATTGCTTTAACTGCGGAAAAAAAATCTCAGCGAAAATCGACCTCTGCGTGTATTGCCACTCAGACAACGTAAATTTTATTACCGAACTAAAAGAAACTCAAAAATCAGGATCACTAGAATCTCGCGAGGCACGACTCGAACGGCTTAGAAGCGTTCGCCAAAAACATTCAGGAACGTTCTTTGCATTTTTGTTTAGAAAATAAATTTGACGCTGGACGATGTGAACAGCACAGGCAACGAAAACTCGAGGTGCGGCGTTTGAGCGACAAATATTACTTGCACTCTTTGTCTTCGACGTTATTTGCACACTCGGCAATCTTTGCAAGCGGCTTAAGGCTACCCGGAATTTTTGGGCCAAATGGACCTTCACCACGACCATCTTTCAAAGTTGCAAGAAGCGTATCGGTTGATTGCATCATTTGTTTCAGGCCGGAAGTTCCGATTGTACCGTACAAAACTTCATAACGATTTAACATTTCTGCCTCAGACATAATGTCGGTTGAAGGCTGATTCGACGTATCGACAGCAAACTGCACTTCATCGAATGAAACAGAATTTTTTCTCTTAGATTCAAATATCGATTTAAGTTTATCTTTAGCCTCTTTAAGAGCATCGTGAGTTTGTAAATATTTCACAGCATCGCTTGCGCAATAACTCTCTGAACTTGTTTCTGCACAGGCATCGAGGCGGCTCATTAATGAGTTCCATGAAATTGTTTCGGTGTTTGGCACAAGCGCTTTTCCGAGGTCAGATGCATCGCCACCTAATCCCTCAACAGAAGAACCAAAACCTTTAATTGTTTTCATGAGATTTTCCCATTTTTCTTTCAATCGTCCCCATGCAGGATCGCTTGAATTACTGTTATCTCTATACTCATTTACCTTGTTTTTGTACTTCGCCATGAACCTGTCAAAGTAACCTCCGAATACAGCAATTTGCGTATCTTCATCGTCGGTATCTGGAGATTTTGATTTCATATAAGCAAAGAAATCCTGTTGAAACTGTTTTCGTTTTTCATCAACGGTAATGACATCTGGGAATCCTTCAGAAAGAGGATCCGTACTAATAAAATGTCGAACAAAATACAACTCGGCTTCGAGTGAATAGTACTGAGACTTCACCTGTTTAAAACGAGTCGTCTGACATTTTAAATACGTTGAGATTACAGAATAACGCGCGGAATTTAGCTGACGTTCAACTCCATAAACATCTGCATAGTGAGAAGTGTACAAAAAGAAATCCCTCCAATAATCTGAAAAATCACTACCTGGTTTTGTGAAACCTGCACCAATTGTTATATAAAGAAAATCGACCAAATCGGCGAAACATTCGGTAAATTTCGCATCGTTTTTCGACGATGGAGCCTCGCCTAAAAGCTGGTAATTCTCAAATGAATATGACGCAAAAAGCGTACTCGACATTGAGGTCGAGAGCACAATTACTACAAGGATAAGAGCTAAAATTCGCTTCATGTTATTGGCAATATTGTTTATTTGCTAGTACTCCGCACGGTGATTTTGCGGGATCAGAGGTTAAGTCATCGAACGTTTTCATATAATTATTAAAGTAATCGTTCATCGTCGACATTTCTTGCATGATTACCCGGTACTGACCGCCTTGCGCTTCTACCTGCCGTTTCAACTGATCTGCGCGATATTCTTTAAGTTTATTATCTTTTATCGCGCGATCTTCTTGAGCCATTGAATCGGTAGTTTGATCGAATGTCGCGTTCGGTTTAGTTTGAGACAAAACCTGCTCAGCGGTTGAAATTCGACACGACTCTCCAGCATCACATTTTTTTGGAGCATCGACATAGCGTTCCCAGAAAAGCTTCATGTTAGCCCAAATATCGCCCTTGATAATTAAGTCATCGTTTGGCGGAGTAAGAATCGGCTGACCAATAAAAATAAAATTCACAATTGCCCAATTCGAATTATAGAGCGCGTCTTTACACTTTGGCCCTTCGAGCAAATTACCAGTAACTTTATTTGGAACCAAATTATGATTAAGCAATTTTTTGAACGAATCGTTTATTTTCTGAATGTGGCACATGACGCAGTTATCACTTACCGTAAACGAACTTTCAGTTATATATTTCAATTCTAGTTTTAAACAAAATACGTTACTACACGGAAGTTCGCGATGCCAATCGTCAGCATGAGCGGCAACCAATGGCTTCGGAGTATCGTCTATCGGCTTTTTTGCATCATCAGGATTCACGCCATTTTCGTCTAACTGTACTGCGCCAGCTGCACGATCTTTAGTCCGCTCCGATTCAATTTCGTCATTTAACCCTGTATTTGTAGGACATTTAATTTTAGAAGCATCGACAGGAGCTTGAGCCCCTGGAGTTTTAGGTGCAGACGAATTATTGTTGTCGGCGTTATTTTGAGCAGGAGAATTAGCATTATTTTGAGCTTGATCTTGCGGGTTTGCGCCACCTGAATGCCCTCCACCACCTCCCTGCCCCGACATACTTTGAATATCCTTATTGAACAATATCGCCTGCATTACATCGAGATCTACGAGCAAATCGAAGCCAGAATCTGACTCATCGCCGTTTGCGAAAAGTTCGGTCGACTCAACCTGCATTTTGTTTAGCGACTCAAAATCGCCGAGATCTTTTTCATCGGCCAGATCGCGAATCAGGTCATCGCGACGAGAACGGATTTGGTCATCTCGTAGCGGCGCACGCGGGTCTGGTTGCGCCATAATTCCAGTAATGTTCGACCCAGGAATAATAGTATAAAGCTCTGCCTTTGATAGTTTTCGGCGAGAAGTTGTTTTAGTGATTGCTGCATTTGAGCCTTCGCTTTTAACTCGTTGATAAATTGTTGTGTAAAGATTTTGCCCAATATTATCGTCAAATTGAAAAAAGTTTCCCGATATTAAATCGGTTGCCGTGCCAAGAACATCGATTGCGATTCCTTCATCGGCGGCATTTGCGATTTGCACTCGACCATCAACAATATCGCTAAACGAAGGCGACAGAATTGCACAAATGAGCGCTACGACAAGCGCAGTTTTTATTTTTATTACAGTTTTAATAGAAAAAAGTCGCATATACTAATTACAAGCAGCGGTCGTTACATCAATAAATGTTACTGGGTACAAATCGACACTATATCGGATTTTTCGTAGCGCATCGCGGTAATCTTCGAGTTCCTCAATTATTTTTTTGTACTTCATGTGAAGCGGCAACGCGAACTGCAACTCGTTGTATGCCGACAACCCTTGATCGATCGATGTCTGCGCAATTTTTACTTCGGAATCTATTCTATTTATGTTTGCGCCGAAATCGGAATTTACTTTTTCAATTTGCGCCGCAGCATTTGCCTTTAATTGTTCACGGGAATCATTCATACCTTTTCTAAATCGAGCGAATTCGACAACGAGATCTTCTGAGAGACAGTAAGTAGAAAGGTTATTTGTATCTGATGAACATGGCATATTGATGCCTTTTTCAACGGGTCTGGTAATTAAAGTAATGAGTTTATTTAGATCGTCTTCTTTACCGGTTTTCCCTAGTTTCACCATTTCTTTTATTTTTTTGTTGAACATTTTATTTACCGTTTCATGAAAACAATCAGTAATTTTATCGATAGGATTATCTAAAGCCGCTAAAGCAGTATATTGATTAAAGTCGCGATTATTTTTTCTAAATTCATCGGCCTTTTTACAAACATCTGCTGAGTTTATAGGATCACCTCCTTTTGCTACTTGAACAGGCATATACGCAAAGGTAAGCGCTACAACGGTAAAAGTAGCGACAAAGACGCTTAGGTAAATTCCGGTTTTTGAAATTTTTATTTTCATTTTAGTTATTGGCATGACCGCGCGTAACACGGCAATTTTTGTGAAAAAATACTAAAATTTGCGTACATCTGTGCGACGTCAAAGTTCATTTTATCGAGCTGAGAATTTATTTCTTTGTACTTATCGAGCAATCGTGTCGATTTTTTAGCGTACGAATTTTCTTGAATATGATTCTGCAATAGATCTTTAGAAATTTTATAATTTTCATTTACCACATCGCGACATGCACCGCTTTCAGAGGCCAAAACCTCTAAATTACGGCCATCATGAGGGCCGAATTCATTAAGCCGCGCACGAATTTCATCGCGATACTGACGTAGCCGCTCAATCGCAACAGGAATTAATTCAGAAGTAGGAGCCTTAGATTTAAAGTGTTCATTAATAAAATCCGCAAACTCTTTTCGCTTATCTTCCATATACGGACGCATGATGGTCGCACATTGAAGCTGTTCTTCACCAGTAATATCTTTCGACATTGTGGTTGGAGGAGAATCTGCAGCAGCGGGTTGACCAGCAGCGGCATCGGGCACCGCTGGAGCGTCAGCCACTGGTGCTGGATCGCTCGCAAAAACCCTCTCAAATCCTCCTTTAAAAACAAGCTGCACTTCTACACACATTAAAGCGACTGTTAATGTTATAAGCACGGCGTTAAACACTGTTTTAATTTTTATATTTTTTAGTTTCATATCATCTGATAATTATACACTATTTAAGGGTATTTTTCTTCGTTAGATTTTGCATAAATAGGCACTCCATTCGGCCCTGCAATCGCTGCGAAAATCGTATCGCCAGAAGACATGTCGGCGGCTGGAGCAATACGAACACGGCACGGACATTCATTCGCGCAACCGGTATCGACAATAAATATTCCTTCTTTATTATCAACAGGAATTACTTCGTTTTGCGCTACATTATTAGCGTTTTCGTTGTTTTGCTGCGCATTATCAGGAACCTGACTTTGGCCATTAGCCGAAACATCAGACGGATTATTTTGGCCGTTATCGGCTGGTGCAACCTGTTCATCAGCTTGCGAAACAGCAGGCGCGCCACAATCTCTCAGTAGCAAAACTCTGTCAGCGATCAAAGCAAAATCGCGACGAGTAATTAATTCGGTCGGACGCAACGCCTCATCGCGAGTCAATAAAAATGGCTGTAGTGCGGCATCTTCGGCGCGCGTAAGGTACGGCGTAAGGTTTACGGCAACACGAAGGTATGGGTCATACCACTGCTCACCTGCATGAGCTCTTAGATCAGCACGACTCAAATCAATAATTTTTTCTTCATCGAGCGCGGCAATAACAACAGTGACAGCCTCTGCACGAGTTATAGAACTTGCTGGTTTAAATGGAGTCAGTACATTACCAGTGGTTTTATCTCGTCGAGCCTCGCCAACATATCCTTTAATAAATCCTCTAATATTGCCTTCTTTCAAAACTGCATAGAACCAAAGCCGAGGGTCAACAACGTCGTAAAATGGCGTAGGCAAGCGATATGCCTCTGGTCTTGGAACGATACAAAGCATCTTCAAAACAATTTGAGTGAACTCTGAACGGGCTATTTGCTGATCAGGCCTGAACTCAAATTCGCCTTGAGTACCTGTTGCGTAACCTGCAACAATTCCACGAACAAATAATTTTTTAATAATCTCATTGAACGGATCGCCTTTTTGAATATCGGCGAATGGTTGTTCGACAGGTTGCTGCCTTGAATTTTGAGAATTTGCCGTAGAAGTATTTGGCTTATTTATAGGCCTTGGGCGCAGCGGCAGAGTCGGCGTTTTAATAATATTCACATCGTCTTTACCAAGATTTTTTGTAGCAATAAATATTTCTGCAATAGGTTTATTTTGCAAAAGGAGTTCAAACACTACCGGGTCTTGCGATTTGGCAGAATCAGAAATCTCTTTTACTCGAAGTGAAAGAGTGTCCTTGTTTAGCAGTACATCGCCATTCACATCGACTAGAGCAATTTGCTTATTTGCATTATCACGAATTACAACTCCCCCCGGATTTACAGGGTCGGCACCTGAGAGGACTTTAAATGAAATACCTTGATTATCGGCTTCCGCTAGCGGTTTAACGTGAACCCCGCTCATAAATGAAACGCCGCCAATTGTATACTCAGTGTCACGAGAATCTATAGTCGCGTCGGTATTAACGTCTGGAACAAAATAAACAAACGTGTATGGTTTGGCATCTGCAGAATCACCTTTTTTAAACACTGAAAGACGTGTTGGAACCTTACCGGCTATGGCAGGCAAGGCACTCACCTCATAACTCTGGTCAATAATAGTTATTCTTCCAGTTTTCTGGTTTACTAAAGCGACTTCTTTATCAGCTACATATAGAATCAATCCTTCTTTTTGTACTGAATCCGTAATTCTAAACTCGCCATTATTATCGGTGAGATACTGACCGTTTTGATTTGCAGAAGAAGTTTTAATTAGCTCCCAACCGGCACCGCCGTCTTTTCGCAGACGAGCAATAACAATTGGCACATTCGCCTCTTTTGGCTCTATGTGGCCAGAAATATCACCATTTGAAAGAGGCTCCTTATCGAGAATAATTGTCGGAGACACAACATTAATAGTAATAGATTGCTTGCCGGCATTATGAGCCTCGTCAAAAACAGTCAACATCATGCGAATGTCTTTAGCATCGGAATATGGGCCAACTGCAAACGAAGTTTGATCGGCGCCATGAGTTTGATCGGCATCGTTTTGAGGATCTCCATCATGATTACTATCTACCGATAAATCGGTATCGAGCTGATACCCGGTAATTTTTCCGTTGCTGTCGAACGAACGAGACGCGTCAATTGTTAGCTCTTTTCCTACTGCAACTGTAAATTCGCTCGCGCCAGCGTTTGCATATGGAATCGTATTATCGCCACATGGCTGCGGCGCAAGCAATGTCGTAGCAGAGCTTACAGATTGGCTTCCATCGGCCATAATACTAGTAACACGCGCATAATAAAACGCAGGATCAGCATAAATTTTGAGAGAAATTCCATCGAGAGAATCGAACGAATTCACCGACAATGTTTGATGCGCGTACAAAACAGAACGGCGAGAATCGGTGTCGTTAAGCGTGCCATTTTCAAGTTCACCAACGCGCGATTCAACAACCACTGCACCAGTTTGCACTTCAACTTTTTCTCCATCGAGCAACGCAGAACCCGTTCTAATAGCGGTAACTCCAATAGTTGTTGAATGGATTATTTCAATTGTACCGTCTTCAATAGCAATGTTTAATCCATCTACACTCGACTCAGGAACACTCAAAATCGCATTTTTCAATGTGTATGTATGCTGATCGTTGTCATCGATAGCCCACTTAACATGCGCAGTAGATAAAGCATGAATTTTATCTCCTGCATTTAGATGGAACTGTCCGTCAGCCTTTGAAATATATTCACGTGTACCACCGTTAATAATTGCATTATCGGTAACACGCGCAAGAATAGTTTTTGGAACTTCAAGAGCAGGAATAGTAAGAGAACCGCCAGACGTAACAACGGCCGAACTACCACCAGCCATTATTACAGTGAGCGAACCATCGCTTACGGTAACCGCAGAACTCGTTTTCAATAAGTCAGGCGCTTCACTCAATGTAAGAGTAGCCTTGCCTTTTGTTAGCTCAAACGCAGGCCCCTCTGGAATAGTAAATCCGCTATTTTCATCGGCTTCAATTCGCGTACCATCGTTAAATTTAATTACAGCAGAAGCACCTTTGCCGACATCGACGAAGATTCCTTTTTCTAGCTGTGTTCCGTTACCGACAGGCTCGCCTTTTGCTTTTACTAAGCCTTCAACCGATTCAACGACAGCCACAACATTGTTTTGCGCATTTACAGCTTCACTTGTTTTTTCAGCAGCATTTACGGTATATCGGTTAACAGCTTTTGGTGTTCTTAATCCATTAATTTGAGCGTCATCAACGGTAGAATGAGTAGTCACATCGAAGCCTACAATGTTTGATTTTTGAACTTCTGGAACTACAAACGAAATAGTAGAATCGTGCGCCGATTCGGAATCTACACGAACATCGCGTGGTGCAGAAGCGCCTTTGAGCAAGTCGTAAACTGTAGTTTTTTCAACATCGTATCCGCTAAATATACGACGAGCATAACCCTCACGAGCATGTCCATTTTGCGCAGGAGAATAGTTTTCTTTTATAAATACGTTTCGACCGTATGAATATATTTTTTCATTATCACCATCGTGGTCAGCATCGAGCGTTTCTAAGAAACTGCTTGAATCTGCCTCAAGTGTGTAGTTAAGAAGACGACGATTTTCACCATGAGAATCCTGATAAAAAATACCAACATTATTTACGGAACCATCAAGAGCATCGCTTCCCTGAGCCATGTCTGCACCCGGAACAGGCGGTACTTGAGCAATTTTATTTCCGTCTAAATTATTTACCATACTGCTTACTTTTTCTGGTTCGTCAGAAATTTGAGGAGTATTGAGCGAAGCGGTTAATTTTGAAAATGGTGATTGAGGAGTTGAAGGAGATGACTCAGCAATTAATTGACTCAAAGACAACGTATCAGAAGATGTGCCTTGCGCATATTTAGAAAGTTCATCGCGATACGCGACGATTTGTTTTAATGTCGGAGACTCTTCTGCTAACAAACGAACGTCATCAATATTTGAATTTACCCCATCATTTTTTAGAGAAATTTTCGCTTCTTCAAGAGTGACTGGTTCGGCGGTTAGAACGTATTTCTCTGGAATTTTGTCGAGCTTGGCCTGATATTCCCGCTGCTCTTTGCTAAGATTGCTGAATATTCCTGCGAGCTTTGAATGTGCATCATCAACATTATTTATATTTTCACCAAATACTTTTGAGAGAACATCTCCGTATTTATCTTTCTTATTAAGAGCATCTTTAACAGACTGAGGAACATTATTTTCAGCAGGAGAAACATAATTTACCTTTTTGCCATTAACAGAAGTATCACCATTAGCGTTAACATTTACATTGAACGTTGGCGATGTGTACTGCTCGATCGTCTTTGCAAGATTCTCGGTGAATTTATTAATCTTGCTTACAAATTCGTTTGTAAATTTATTGGATTTTGCCGCAACGGCCTCAACCGCCTTTTGAATAAACGTCATATCGGTGCGCAAATTCAAGAATGCGGTCACCACGATTTGATCGATATATGTAACCTTAATCGACGGCCCCGGAAATGCCAATAACATATCGATTGGCAAAACAGGAGTAAGCCCACGCGCGGTAATTTGCTCAATTCGGGTTTTGAGAAACACCTCATCTACCGGAGTAAATCCTAATTTAATAATACAATAAATTCGGTAGAGTTGGCTTAACAAACGCAATGTCGCCTGTAGACTTGCAGGCAAATCTGGTAACGTTGGCGCAGGAGGAAGGTCTGGCAATTTACCCAATTTCAATGGTGGTAATGGCGGCAAATCGGGCAAATCGGGAGGAGCAGGCAAAAGCGGAATTGCCGGCAGCATTAACTTAAAGTTTGGAATCGTAAGATTCACACCCAAATGAATGCGTGGAATTTTCGGGATTATAAGCGGCTCTGGAGCGAATGTAATGTCGGGCCACTGAATTGTAACTCCAGCTTGAATCTTTGAAACATCAATTACAAAATCAGGAAGTCGCGGCAATGGAATAACCGGCGGCTTAGGAATTGCTGCAAAAATCTTTAGAATAAGTTCATCGAGTCCGTACCTCTCAGTCTTACACAAATCACACGACGCGTTTGCGTCCATCGACAACTTTATAATTAATTTGTAGTGCTCAATTACATCTTTCATTTCGCGAATTGATTTTCTCCAACGCTCAACGATTGCCGTATTTCGTTTTGCCCAACCTCCTACAAACTCAATAACAGTATTTAAATAATCGACAATTTGATTAACGTAATATGTTTTAACAGTGCGGTATTGGAGAACTTTTTTAGGGAACAGAACCCATTCATCGAGCCTTTTGGTATTCTCAACAATACTTGTAATCAGTTGATTCATCTGCAAATCAACGATGTGACAAATATCAACATTTATAAACTGATCACGCTGATTATTTTGAACATCTTTATTGCCTGATAACGGGATTCCACAAAGCATCATTTGCTTCCATCTATCCAACTCATATTTTTCATCTTCTACCCACTGAAGCGCGTCGATTTTCACCTTCATTATTTCTTTTTCAGTGATGATCGGAACTTTGAAATTTACCTCGCTCGACTGAATATCTATAAGAGGAATACTGTTTACCCAAGACAAAATATTATTAATAGGATCGCTTGTTCGATTAAACGCCTCAGTTGGCAAAAACGACTGTGCAATCGACGTGATTTTCGGATAAATCACATAAATGTCTGGCATATCGGTAGCCTTGTCTATAAATTCTTCGATCTGTGCAGAGAACCAATCGGTAATAAAACTTGGAAATCCGGGAACACGTGAATTCTTTTTATGAGGGACAGGAGGCTCGTAACTGCCCATTGAATAACTCACCAAGCCGGTTCCACCGCGAGAGACACTGCCTTTTTTAGGGCTTATAGCAGCGGTAATTCCTTCATTCGCTTTCGCGGCCACGCTGTTAGCCTTCGCAATAAGTTTGTTTAGACCTCCACCAATTTTGTCACAAATATTTCCCGGTAAAAGGTCGAGAGGATTCAATCCAAATGCGTAACAATTCTTTGGAGTTCCGTACGGACCAAGACAAAGACCGAAACCGATACCTCCAGTTAAAGTTGGCGAAATATAGAAACGACCACCTAATGCAGATTGAGCCGGAGGGCTTGGTGGCCACGTTGGAATTAGATTTGGAACACCCCAACCAAATGCAGGAAGCCCAATATCGAAAGCCCCAGGCAAACCCATTACACTAAAGAATCCGGGGGCAAAAGCCGCAACGTTAAGTGGCATTGGAATACATCCGGCCGCGCACGTTAATTTATTCATCGCCTTCTCAACTCCATCGCCAACTTTTTCTAATTTTCCGTTGATGTCATCGAGTGTGTCTTGCAATCCATCGCCATCTTTATCGCCACTCTTGAAATCATTAAACTTATTTGTTAACTCTGGTGGTAGAGAATTTTCATTACCTGTAGAAGCGCCAGCGAATGAACTCGCCATCGCAGCAATTGAAGCTGAAATTGAAGCAACATTGCTATCGGGCTCAAGAGTGGATTTTTCTTCGACATAAGTCACGCGACCATTTTCTTTCTTAGATATAAAATACTGAACCTGACCGCTGGTATTCCCCTCTTTATTAATTGAAATATCTGGCAGAGTGTCGGCAGAAAGTTCACCCTGAATTCTGTGAGTTGAGTCTGTAAAATTCGGACTCAAAACCATAATAACTTTTTCGCTTTCATCTGCTGATTGAGTGTAAGTTCCCTCATATGTAATTACACGATTTGAATTAGCGGGAATCGTTATATTACTAAACATAAACGGCCTCTCAGGATCATCTTTCAACTCGTCGATTTTCATTTCACCATGCTCACAATTCGTACACGAAATAGAATCATTTTTAACGAGAACCTGACTTGCAACAACATCGATTACAGCAACGCGTGAGAGTGGCGAATTTCCGGTATTCTTAAGCGTTAACGTGTAGCGCACAATATCGCCATTTCTAAGAACATCGCCATTAACATCTTGCGCATATTTCGTAGAAGTTTTAAGCGAAGAAATTGGTGCATCGGCATACATAAAATCCTGAGAAATTTTTAGAATAGGATTTACAGCATCGATACCAGAGTCATTTGCATGAGAATCAGGATTTGCAACAGACAATTCTACCGGCATGTAAAACTGCTGGTTTTTGGCCTCTGTTTCATTTTGCGGCCCGTCTGGATTTCTCTCCAAAATTCCTGCATACCGAACCAGCGTATTTGCAATAACGTTTTTTCCCGGCTCGGTTTTTAAACCCACATTTCCGATTACAACTCGATGATTGGCGAACGAGTCTCCATGGTTAAGAAGCAGCGAAATATCGCCTGCTGTATCGGTAAATACGAGATCTACCTTATTGTCTCCGTTCATGTCGGAAGCTTTTATCGCAGTAATTTTTTCGGTTTGATCGAAGGTTACATTTTGACGTGTGAAACTCCCACGGTTATTCAAAAATATATCGATACACGTAGAATCAACCGTACAGCCGTTTTTTGCGGCCACCACAATATCCTGCTGACCATCGCCATTAATATCAACTTTCGTAAAATCCTGAATTCCATTTTTAATATTGAGGAGCGTTCCACGGTCTGTAAAATTATTAACTCCTCCACCATTTTGTATGTATTTAATAAGACCATCTTGCTGCACTACAAGCAGGTCTTCAAAGCCATCGCTATTTACATCGAAAGATAGCAACCCTCGAACGTCGCTTGTAGCTGAGTACAAAAGAGTTCCAACATCTATTGAAAAGTTATCTTCATGAGGCGCATTGTTCAAGCGTACTGTTGGATCACCAAGAACTATCGTAGCATCTGACATATATTGGCGATTCGCTTCACCAAAGATTTCGCCGGCTGAAAATAGCAGAGCGAATTTATTATCTTGAGTGAAGCCAACCCCCATAGAGTCGAGTGAATCTTCAAATGAGTTGTATCCGAATCCGGGAGAACCTGCGCCATCGAGTACCTGTGAGCGGTCTTTCAGAGCCATACCAAGACTTGCAGAGGTTGTGTTTCCCGAGAATGACGGTTCGAAAAAGAACGTACCGGGCAGCGCGAACGGCTGCACATAAACACCAGCAGCGTCGTTTGAAATATCGCCTGTATTAGAATAAGTTCGAACATCTTGATTGAAACGCTGTACAATATAAACTTCTGCAACTACCGTTTGTCCCTCTAAAATTTCGAGAGTAAGGTAGTCGGATTTTTTTGGACGAACAGTAAAATTCTGGTCGTAAACTTTCACAAATCCATTTGTTTGAACTTCAATTCTTTCTTCATCGGATTTTGAAATTCGCAATGAACCACGTGATTTATCAAACACATATGACGGGTCGCTCGACGTAGCATGAAGGTAAATTCCATCAGAAAGTTTTTCAGGAGACTGCTCATCTGTAAGAGCAAATTGCCCATCTTTTTTTGTAATCACATAAATTTTTGCAAGATCAATTCCGTAGCGCGTATCGCGCATTAAAAACGCAAGATGATTTCCCGGAACAAAGCTGACGCTAACACGATCGGGGTCTGAAGTAAGTGCACCTTTGTCGCTAACCTCGAAAACTTTACTGTACTGCTTTGGCGAAGTTGTTAGCGTTGTAACAGCTTCATTTTTACCTGCGAAAACCATGCTGGAACCAAACGCTTTTGGCGCGCTGACATTACCGGCAGGAATACCAAGAAGTGCAGTCACCAAACTCTCAGGATTTATTCTCGAAAGTGAACCGGTGCCGAATTTTTTTACAACATTCAGAGTCAAAATCGCATCGCGCAGACCACGAGTTTTTGCTGTTACCGAAATGCTTCCGCTCTTACCTTTTGGCAGAACTCTAACGGTTGCAAGGCCATCAACTGTATTTGCGGTTAATGAAGTAAGCTCGGCTATATCGACCGCGGAATCGTTTAGAACAAACGAAATCGGCGTGCCGGTGTTGGTGTCAATTAAGTTATTATATGCGTCGAAAATCTGCGCGGTTACGTCGATAGACTCACCCGGATTTGCAATTAGAACATCGGCATTTTTCACCAATACAAGTTTCACAGCTGGCCCCGGTAAAAATTTAATTGTTGCCGCAGCAGGATCTAAATTCGATGTAGCAGCGTTGATAATCAACTCTCCTTTTTTGACACCTGCGCGCACAGTAAACTGTGCGCGACCGCGAACCAATTGCACTTCTTTTGTCGCACGAGCAAGCGAATCATCAGACAACGCAATGTGTACTGTTCCATTCACGTTCGCGAGTAAGCTACCTTTGTCGTCAACCGCAGAAAGAGTCACGGGAATGAGTCCACGCCCGTCAGCGACAATCGCGGTTTGCGCAATTCCTAAAGCAATAGTAGCGCTCTTCAAAATCGCAAATTGCTGAGTTTTACCAATGTCGGGCTGGCTGTTCATTTTCACTGTTACCGTAACCGCCGCAGGATTCACTGGTGCAATAAACGAAACATCGGCATGTCCGCCAATTACTGTTCGCTGTGTACCGTCAGCCGTTGGATCTTCGTCGTTATCCATAACAGTCGCGCCGTTATCGACAGTCACATCAACTCGATTGAATTCTGTAGAAACAAGTGCGTCATTTTCATCGAGCAAATCAACTCCGAAAGTAACTTTTTTTCCAACAACCGCAGCCGTACTGTCAGCGGTAATTCTTATTTTCTTCACACGAGAAAGCACAATTTTATCTGCATCTTCAGGAGACGAAACAAACGCATTTGCCTCATCTTTGATTTTCTGTTTTTCCGCCTCTAATTCCTTTGCCTGATTCTCGCTATTTTTCTGTTTCTCTTCACCAAAACTTACTGTAAACGAAGTATTATTCTTCAAGTCGGCGTACCACTCTTTCACTCGCTCGTACCATGGTGAAACCGGAGGAGGATTCCAAGTAAATAAATCATAGCCACCTTGTTGTTGCGGTGGTGGGTCATCAAAAGGATTATTCGGATCGTCAGCATATGGTTTTTCAACCTCAACCAATGGAGTAGCAGACGCCAAAAGCTCACTGTTAAAGCCCAAATCGTAGCCTTGAGAATCACCTTCACCGTTGAAATATGAAATTTCGTATCCTTTTTCTTTCTCAGGATTTACAAACGCCGTGTGCGCGCTATCGAGATAATTTTCAGCAATGTACACATGACGAGAATCGATATCGAGGTCTTTCCAACTTATTGCATCAGCAAGTTTGAATTGATTAGCGCGATTAATAATTGTTTCGTGATCGGCCTCGGAAACTTGCTCGGCAGCAGCAGAAATAAGTCCCGTTAAACAGCCATTACAAACCGATTGATCAATTGACAATGCATTAAGCTTGGCCTCTAATTCATGTAATTTCGCAGTCAAATCATCGAAACTTTTTACGCTAAATGCGTCTGGGTAAACAATTGAAACAGGATTTTTTCGCTTATCTTGGAAAGTAATATATCGTGGCTCGTCGACAGGAAGGTCTTTAGTAACAAACCCGTCTCCCTCGGCAATAAGAGTCGGTTTTGTTGGCTCTTTATGAACTCGAATACTAGAAAAATGTTTTTCATCGTTCTTAGAAATTGAAATAACGACAGCCGCATTTGTTAAAACAGTATTTGTAACATGCACAATATGATTGCGCCCATCACTATACGCAGTAATCATTTTTTCAAATAAATATCTCCAGTCGCCGTAATGTGAATCACGCGCATTTATGTAGCTCCAGCCAACTTCAGTACTTCTCAAAACATCGCCGAGAGTCACAGAATATCGTGGAGATTTTGATTTGAATAACACTTGTTGATCAGGGGAAGGATCACCATCGAATGGAATATCAAGACCTCCATCGATCATCGGGCGTACAGTTTCGAGAATTTTATCACGATCTCGACCTTTGCGGTCTTGGCTACGGTCATCGAGTTTTTCGTGTATTTGATCTACGGCAATTCTCTCTTTGTACATTTCATACTCAGGCCTAAAGTTTAGACACGCGCGATAATCGTCGTAGCCCGTAAATGGCACCGCGTCGGTTGCGATTGATCCTGCTAAGTCAAGAACAGGAGTTCGGGAATCATCAGGATAACATTGTTTGTAGCCAGAAGTTGTATCTGGGTGTGCATATAAATTTGTGCCGTCGTAATAGCAACCTCCATGATCTTCAAGATTATCAGCCGCAGACTCTTGCGCTGTATTTATATTATTCGCGCGATTTGCTTCAACCAAATTTGAATATTCGCCTGCACCAAGAGAACCACGATACAACGAACATTGTTCAACACTGTTTATATCGTCCCACTGAACGCCATTAATATTTGCCGCTTTTGTTCCTGTATCATCGTCGAGAGGATATGTTGGAAAAAATTTAGAAAAATATGCCGCGTCGTTAATTCCAACTTTCGGAGAATAGTTTAAATAATTTTTCGAATAAGAAAGTCTGTCGCCGTCAGCTGGCGTTTCAGGAGAAAAAAACACCAAGTTGAATGCTGTTTTAGCTGCTTTAATAGTATTATCTCTAATATCTCCAAGAGGAAGAGTGCTGATAGCTGTTTTTAATCTATCGATAACAAACTGAACAGCATCACTCACCGACCCAGATGTGCTATACGGCTCAACCCTTACTCCTCCAACGCCACTCACACTTTTCACATTCACATTGGCATTCGACAAAGAAACATCGAGTTGCAATTGTGCAGAAATTTCATCGATTTTGCGTTCAATCATGTCATTCACTAAACGCAAATAAACGCGATTATATTCATCTTTTTCGGCGATTAAATTCACAGACGAATCTGCGTTGGTTTTGTAATCGGTTACGTCATCTGTAGAAGTATCAGGCACATAATAACGGCCTGTATAACGCACAAAATCATTTACCAGACTTGGATATTTGCTAAATATTTCGTTATATTTTTTCATTAACGAATCAGACATTTTCGCAATTTTTGTCATAATGTCGGGAATCGCATTTTTATCTACCTCACCACCTGAGCCGGGAAGTTCAACCCCAGAACTCGGTGACGAATCGTCGAATGGAACTCCTGCAGCCTGCAACTGCGTACGCAGATCGGCGCTTTGTTGGCCTGCGTCTGCGAGTTCACTATCAACAGACCCCGAAAGTTCGTTGAAAAGTTTTTTCGTATAACGCATATACGAAATATCGTCTTGGTGATTTATAAACTGAAGATAACTTGTATATGCCGTTTTATTTATTTGCTTTTTCTCGTTGTAATAATCTTGAAAGAACAGGCGAGAATCGAATTTTGAAAAAGCCTGATCGCCACTGTGGTAAAGATGATTTTTATCTAAATATGCTGCAAGTAATTTTCTGCCATCCTCGGTTTGTGTCGAAACAGGAGGCCGAATCACACCGTGCCAAACCTCAACTCGAGGATCACTGACATTTGCATTCAACTCGAAATCACCTGTTTTATCGTTAAACACATAGGCCGAATTTTCGAGATCAGTATAAGGAAAAAGCGAAATAAATCGGTTACCGCCTTTGTTTACAACTGGCAACGGAACTTCACCAATGGCTACGATTCCCTTTAGTGTTGCAAGCGCGCCATCGGCCTGCGGATCACCATCGAAATATAATCGCTGCAAAACAGTTCGAACATTTTCGGGCTTCTCATAGCGATCAACCTGAATAATAACCACGCGAGTTCCGGGTAATGTTCTTTGCACATCCATCGCATACCGGTCGATACGAGAAGTGTTTGTAGTAACGCTGATTTTATTCGATTGCACAGAACCAACAAGGCCGCTGTAATTCACTACATCTTGGTACATTCCCTGCTCAACCAAAAGAGCAACGAGGTCATAATTATCAGGATTTGAATAACCTTGCACAATCGGCGAACCAAATGTCACCGACATAAAAACGATGAGCGTGAGACCAACACCAATTTTTTTAAATATTGTTTTCAAGATTTTTATTTTTGCCTCCTTACGAGTCCTTATATGTATCTATTTTTTTATATCTGTAGATTATATCACTTTTACCCCTCTAAAATCCTTAATATAATGTTGTCATTATTTGTTCTTGTTTTGTAATTTAATAAAAAACCGAGCCCTGCAGAGGGACTCGGCTAAATTCCAGAGAAATCACTAAAAAACGAACTTTTATAGGATCAAATTGGGCCAGTTGCCATGAAGTAGGTACCATTTGCAGGGCTTTGCACAGGGAGAAGGACTGAGTTATTTTCCTGAGATTCAGCTTTAAGATTAGCTGTTGTTAAAGTTGTATTTGCAGACGTTGGAACTTCTGTTTTCGCAGCAACAACGTAATGTACTTCATCACCAACTTTATATACATTGTAAAGGTATTGACCTTTTGCATCCGCTCCATCACCACAACTACCTAAACCATTTGGATCAACCGGAGCACTTTGCATTCCTACAGCAGTAGCAAGCGCATCGGTTGCACAAGGTCCTGGGTAAACGTCAGCATCAGCAGCAGCAATCTTTGGCAACGAACCATGTTCAGCATAGTAAGCCTCGATTGCAGTATGCAAATCTTGAACTTTCTTTACACGAACCGCATCACGAGCCTTAGCCGGAGCTTTCAAAATATTAGGAACAAAAGCGACACCTAAAATGCCCAAAATCGCAATAACAATGAGCAACTCCATAAGAGTGAAGCCCTTGCGATTAGTAATTTTTCCGATCATAGAGAAAAAAAGATAAAAAAATAGATCGGTCGTGAGTATATCAGATATTTCAGAACCTGTTCATAATTATTTTAATTTCCGTTTAATCTGCGTTCATATTTATTTGATAAGAATCACGTATCCCAGTTTTGTGGTGCGTGTGAATAATTTTTTTCGCACAGTACTGCAGACACACGGTGATCATTGAAAAGGAGATAAGAAGAGTATGAAACAGGATTTTTGGATCAACGTTTTTTTCATGAGCTTCATGCTCGTAATCACGACGAGCCTCGCGCTCGTTCTCGTGAGCGGATGCAATGAGCCGCTCGAATTCGTCTGCAAGTCGAATCTCACCTGCCCAGATGCAGGCACTGTTACGGCGAAGAACACATCGACGCAACCCGCCAACGCGCAAAACGCGGCGAACAAGAACAACGTCAACAACAATTCGCCCGACGGCTCAATCGACGCTGGGATTCCTCAACAGCAAGCTCAAGGCGAGCCCGACGCGGGCGAGCCTATGCCGCTGGCAGGAATTCGGCTCACGTGCGAGAACGATCGCAATCGACCCATGAAATTCATGACCCTATACGGAACGCTGAACGCACAGCCGATTCCGCTCACTCAGTGGGAGCGCGGCGCACACGGGTGCGCCGCGTACTTCATCACTCGACCGAGCGGACACAACTATCATCTCACGATGATTCCTGTGCCGAACAACATTTTCTCGGTCGACGAGTGGCTGAAAGACGCGACAATCGGCAACATCAGCCCTCCTGTCGAGACCATCAGTTTTCATGTCTCAGATCACGCGAACATCTACATCGCGACCGACCTCGGCATGCCAAAGGTCTACGCGATGGTGCTTCACGCTGGGTACATGCTCTATGTAGAGATGATCGTCGACGAAAATTCAGACCCGCAGCAACAGCTTCGAAACCTTGTCGAGAGTCACATGACACTCGACATCCCTCAAGATCTTCGAAACCTTCTCGAAGACATGTCGTAACAACAAGAACAGAAAGGATTCCAGAAAATGAAAGCGATTTTTCGGCTTCTCATTCACGTGCTGACGATGAGCATCATGCTCACGCTGACACTTCTTGCGCCACAATCGGCCAAGGCATGGACTGCGCCTGTGCAACCGTACAACGTGCAGTACCACTTCTTCAGCTGCGAGCTCAGCTGCTTCGAACTCGGCGACTTCGTCGCCGCAGCAGACGGCACTGACGTTCACTCAATCGGCAACGGGCGAGTGATGGCAACCAGCTACCGTGGTGATCCGGGAAACATCGGCGGATACGTCATCGTGGAATACGAAAACCGCGGAGACACAATCACCGTAATCTACGGACACCTCGGCATCAACGACGAAGACAACCCCAACCGCGACGACATTCTCGTTGGATACTGGCAGCAAGTTCACGAAGGTGAAGTGATCGGCCACGTGGGCGACTCCTCTGAAAATGGAGGATTCTCACCTCGGCTCTTCATCGGTATTCACCACGGCGAATTTCAACAGAATCGACTCGTATGCGGCAACTGGATTTACAGCGCACTGTCGCAACTGAACCTCGACCGCAACGACGCCTGCACTTGTGACCTCCATGAAAATTGGATCAACCCGTCACAGTTTCTCGGCATCGATAACGGACGCGAAGTTGCAGTGTGTGCAGAAGAGCAAGAGGGCGAACCAGAGCCAGATGCGGCGGCGAACGCGAATGCGGACGCCGCCGCAATCATGATTCCAGATGTTTTGTTCGCTCCCGACGCAGCGGCACAAATCGAAGAACCAGACGCGGCACAACAACCTATTCCGCCGCCTCCCGCACCGCCGCCAATTCCGACAGCACCGCCTGCTCCGCAGACCCAAGCCCCGCCACCGCCTCCTCCGCCACCGGCAACCCAAGCGCCACCGGCTCCTGTAACAGAAGCACCGCCGGCTCCTCAAACTGAGCCACCAGTGCCACCAGAGCCAGTAACTCAAGCTCCGCCGCCTGCTCCTGCTACTGCGGCTCCGCCGCCAGTTCCACCGACAAACGCGCCGAACCCCCCTCCTCCGCCGCCTGCTCCTGCTACAGATGCACCTGCGCCTCCTGCTCCGGCACCAGCGACAGAACCTCCTCAACCACCAGCCCCGCAGTCAGACCCGCCAGCAAACGGCAACGACCTCGACGAACAGTTCATTTGCGAACACACGCCAGAGCAATGCGACGGGATCGACAACAACTGCAACGGCAATGTTGACGAGGGCATTTCATGGCCATGCGACACCGCCTGCGGAGATGGAGTGCGGCAATGCGAAAACGGGATTTGGGGAGCATGCAACGCTCCTCACCCTGCTATCGAAATCTGCGACAACATCGACAACAACTGCGACGGACTCGTCGACAACAGCGTAGCAACAATGTGCGTGAATGCGTGCGGAGACTTCGATATAACTCCATGCGTTAGCGGAGTTTTCGTGCCATGCAACAACAACGACAACTGCGAATTTCTCGGCCACGATCTGAACATCAACGTACAGGTCAACGTCGAGAACAATGTCGCCGTGAATGTTGCAAATGAGAACAACAATAGCAATGACAACGCTAACAGCAACGAGTCGAATGCGAACGCACAATCGAATCAAAATCAAGGACATGAAAATCCGCAATTGGATTCGAACAATGCACCGCAAAACACTCCTCAAGATGCCAATGCTGTAGACGCTGCAAATGCTGCAGATTCAGGAATCGATGCAAATGCCGATGCCCAAGTTGATGCCCAAATGCCACGACTTCCGCCAGCACCACCACCGATTCCAATTCCGCCAGAACAAGCAACAGACGCTCCCGCTCAACAAGCGCCTGCTAGCGAAGCACCTGCACCGCCGCCTGCGCCACAAACAGAAGCGCCAGCTCCGGCAACTGAGGCTCCGCAACTTCCACCGCTTGCCACCGAACCGCCTCCGCCGCCTCCAGCGCCAGAAACTCAAGCTCCTGCCCCACCGACCGACGCACCGGCACCAGTTCCGCCGCCTGCTCCTGCTACAAACGTCCCAGCGCCACCAACAAATGCGCCGGCTCCTCCTGTGCCTGCGACAGAAGCTCCCCCGCCACCCGCACCGCCTGCTCCTGCTACTCAGGCACCGGCCCCGCCCGCTCCACC
>JAHFJU010000064.1 GCA_023245725.1 Candidatus Peregrinibacteria bacterium | reverse complement strand
CTTCTGGATTACATCCAATTGCTTCCATAGCTTTTGATGCAAGCATACCGATAGCGATAGCAGGACCGAATGCGCCGATAGCGATTGTAGCGGCAACGAATAGATTTTTATCCATAGTAGGATTGGGTTAAAGAAATTATTTGGTAGAAAGTAGACAGGAGAGAGTAGAAAAATAAAAATTCCGCGCTCTCCTTTTCACTTTTTAATGGTGAGAATCAGATGCCAATTTCATGAATACAGTAGTCAAAAGAGAGAATACAAGAGCCTGCACAAATCCGACGAAAATTTCTAAACCGTAGAATGGCAAAGGAGCAATGAAAGGTGCTAAAAAGCTGATAACAACAAGCAAAACTTCACCCGCGAAAATGTTACCAAAAAGACGGAAAGAGAATGAAATCAATTTTGCAAATTCAGAAATCAATTCGAGTAATCCAACGAATGTTCCAATTGCATCTTTAAAAGGATTAACGAAGAATTTTCCCCAGTAGCCGCCGAATCCCAAAATTTTCATGCCGAAAAACATTGTTGTTAATACCGAAATAAGCGCAAGAGCAAGCGTCATATTTACATCGGCGTAGCCAGTTCTAAACACAGGAACAAATTCAACTTCTTTTTCTAATTCCTTTGAAGACTCACCACTAACTGGTGACAATTCGACCTTCTGCTGTTCAGTTTCGCCGATCTGATTAATCTTTGGCTCTTCAACAGATTTATTAAGCTCAACAACTGCCGGTACCTCTTTCTCCTCATAAATTCCAATCGAACCTACCCCCGGTAAAATACCCATCCAGTTAGACGTAATTACGAATAGAAACAACGTTGCAACTATCGGGAAAAATTTGCGTGTACGTGGATGATCTTGAACAATCTCTAAAAAGAAATTGTAAAGTCCACCAATAAACATTTCAACGAGGTTAACTAATCCTTTTGGTGCTGCGTTTTTTTGAGACTTTGACTTTGCGCTGAAAATAAAAGCCAAAACGATCAATACCCCCATAGCCAACCACGCCATTACCATGCTATTTCGAATCGGGAATGAGCCGATGTGAGCGATTGTTTCAGATGCGAGTGATGGAGGAGTGAAAGACATTATTTGAGGTGCTTAATTTTTCTGTAAATTCCTACTGAAGTGACAATTAGTGAGATTAGAATGCCCGAGATTAGGAATAGTGGAGAGGTTGAGAACTTTTTATCGAGGAGTGCGCCGCCGAGGCCGAGAATAACTATAGGTAGAGCGATAATCCAGCCGAGATCCCAAGCGAGGGAAAGAAGATAGTAAGTGTTAGATTTATTAGAAGAAGACAGAGTAAAAGTAGATTAAAGTTGAGAATTAGGAGTTACTCGCGGCCCGCCGTGTGAGCGGCGAAGTCGAGCGACTTTTATACGTGCAAGTTCACGTTCAAGAAGAGCTGTTGCATCTGCGAATCCTACATCGTCGTGACGGCGTTCTGTCATTAGTTTTTCAGCAGCTACGCGAGCTTGTTCAATTTTTTCTTCTTCAAGTTCATCGGCGCGTTCTGCAGTGTCGGCAAGAACAGTAAGATTCATTCCATTTACCTCAATAATTCCGCTTGATACAGCCATAATTTCCTCGTCATTATTCTCGGTTTTCACACGCACAACTCCGGCTTTCAACAAAGAAACCAAAGGGATATGGTGAGGCAAAACCGCAATTTCACCCTGCTCAGTAGGCAGCACTATTTCTTTTGCGCTTGCTTCGTAGACAATGCGCTCAGGAGTGATGATTTTAAAGGTGATAAGTGACATTTATAGGATTTAGATTAGTGCGAGGCGACAAGAGTTTTCGACTTACGTTAGTTTTGGGGCTTTGTACAAATCGTTGTAGTACGAGGCGGCGAGAGTTTTTCGACTGAGCCTTGAGCTCTGTTCTTTGTATAAATTGTTATAGTGCGAGGCGACAAGAGTTTTTCGACCGAGCCGTATGCCATAATACGGCGAGTGAGAAAAACTCGCAGTCAACGAAGCAATATACAATTTATCAAAGAACCTCTTCTATACTGCCCTTCATGTAGAACGACTGCTCCGGCTTATCATCATGCTTCCCTTCAAGGATTTCTTTAAATCCTCTAACAGTATCTGCACGTGAAACATATTTACCCGGAAAACCGGTAAACACCTCAGCAACGAAGAAAGGCTGCGAAAGGAATTTCTGAATTCTACGAGCACGATTAACCGCCATTTTATCGTCTTCAGACAACTCATCCATACCAAGAATCGCGATAATATCCTGTAAATCTTTATATCTCTGCAAAATTTTCTGAACATTTCGAGCAACTTCATAGTGCTCTTGACCAACAACACTAGGTTCCAAAATTGTTGAAGAAGAATCGAGAGGATCAACAGCCGGATAAATACCAAGCTCTGAAAGTCCACGAGAAAGCACAACAGTTGAATCAAGATGGCTGAAAGTTGTAGCAGGAGCGGGATCGGTTACATCGTCTGCAGGAACATAAACCGCCTGAACAGAAGTAATAGAACCTTCTTTTGTAGAAGTAATACGCTCTTGAAGCGCGCCCATTTCTGTAGCCAAAGTTGGCTGATAACCCACAGCAGAAGGAATACGGCCAAGGAGCGCCGACATTTCAGAACCAGCCTGTGTAAAGCGGAAAATGTTATCAACGAAAAATAGCACGTCTTGTTTTTCTTCATCTCTGAAATATTCGGCGATTGTAACTCCTGTAAGCCCAACACGAGCGCGAACACCCGGTGGTTCATTCATTTGTCCGAACACCATACAAGTTTTATCTAAAACTCCTGAGTCTTTCATTTCGTGGTAAAGATCGTTTCCTTCACGAGTTCGCTCTCCAACTCCGGCAAAAACAGAAAAACCTCCGTGCTCGGCAGCAATGTTACGAATCAATTCCATAATAACAACCGTTTTTCCAACACCGGCACCACCGAATAGACCGACTTTTCCTCCTTTAACGAATGGACAAATAAGATCAATAACCTTAATACCTGTTTCAAAAACTTCAGTCACAGTCGACTGACGATCGTATGAAGGAGCAGGACGGTGAATAGGATAAGTCATTTTTGTAGTGACCTTTTTCTCGAGACCATCTACAGGTTGACCAAGTGCGTTCAAAATACGACCGAGAGTCTCGCGGCCAACTGGAACAGTAATAGGAGCACCTGTGTTTTTCACATGCATGTTGCGCTGTAAGCCCTCTGTAGGACCCATTGCAACCGCACGAACGCTTCCTCCACCTAAGTGTTGTTGCACTTCGAGTGTGAGAATTTCTCCGCCTTCGCGTTCAACGTGAAGAGCAGTATAAATCTCAGGTAAACTGCCAGTGAAATGACAATCTACAACCGGTCCGATGATTTGGGTAATTTTTCCGTCCATGAGTAATTGAGTTACCAAAAATAAGCCGAATGCATTCTACTTATCGTATAGAATAAGTAAAGCCCGACAGACAAGAAAATGTTGCGAGACGATTTAGTTCCTTGTAATTAGTACTTTAGTGATGCCCCCCTGCTCCCTGCGAATGCATACGTTCTGCGATTGCCTTCATTGCCTCTTTGCGTTGATCGGTTAACACTTTAAGATCTGGACGAGTACTATCTTTAATACCTCTTAATCCCTGAGCGGTATCGGCATTATTTGTCTGCAAACGTCTAATAACAGCGAGAGCTTTTTTACCTTTATCTTCTGACATCATTTTAGCGATTGTTTCTTTTAATCCTTCTACTTTGGTCTTGTAGTCATCATGTTTAGCCTTTTCTTTAGGATCACTCACCGAACCGATTTTAGTCGAATACAAGAAAGCGAATTGATCGGCATATCCATACTCTTTGGCCAACTCTAAAATTAAATGACGCAACTGCGCCTGATGCATTCCCATATTTATAGAACCATCGGTAACAGCTGGGCGACGATAGTGGTGGGCATCGAGACGAGCTAGCTGCTTATCATCTTTATAAATGCTATTAGAAAGAATCAAATCGAAAATCACGAAAGAGTTAAAAGCATCTTGCAAAGTATCTACTTTCTTTAAACGTGAAGTTTCATCTGTATCTTCTTCAATAACATTGGCTAGAGTAATAATCCACTGATTAAATCCGGGGTAACCATTGGCATAACCCTCGGGAGTAAAATACGCTTTATTACCTGTCGATGGGCCACAAAGTCGTTTAATTTCTTCGTAAGTTGCAGGAGGAATGTACATATGAGCATCATCATGATCCATGTTTTCGGCACTGCGTAATCCTTTAGAAATACGAGTACGAACAGAATCTGAAGGAAGCATTTTTTCCCACATGAATCGGCTGAACGATGGCCCCGGTTTGAATCCTACTTGCTTGCCATTATCATCGAGTTTTCCATAAACCTCACTCCTAAAGTAGCGGTCAACATATTCCTGAAAATCCTCCATTTTTTGCTTTCTAGTTGCATAACTTCCGTCCGGCTTTTTAGGAAGGAAAGGATCAACAACCAGCTCTTCAGTAAAGAAGTCCATGAGCGGAAACTGCGCCAAATATTTCGAGTTAAGTTCACCGACGCGCTCATAACTTAAAATTGGCAGAGGCGGATGCCTTTTATGATTTACGGCAGTCAAACCTGCAATCAGATAAAACATTTTTTCTTCAGCGCCCATTTTACCGTTTTTAATAGCTCCTTCGATAACCGATTCATAAAGATGAGGATTCACATATTCTTCAGTAGTCAAATGACGTTCAAGCAAGAGCTTCAACTCACCGGCAGGCCCACCAATACCTTTCGGATCAGCAGACAATTCTTTAAACTTAGCCTCAAATGTAGAAACGTTGCTGTTATATTTGCTCTTATTTTCATTATTCCAATCGATGTACTGGCGCTTTGCCCACAAAATATCGATGGCTTTTTCGAGCGGTTCTTCGTAACTTTGCCGCGGAGCATACTGATGAGGCGCAGGAATACGCAACTCACCGCCGCGAGTTGTAAACTTGAAACTGATGCGGTTAATCGTTTCCCAAAACATTGGATCATCAAAACGCATTTCACCCTTACCGACTAAAACAATAATTACAGCTTTACAGACATCTTTATCGTTCGTCGTGTATAAAACGTGACGAAGTGTATCGATACCCCAGTGCTCCATGGCGTGCTGGTACTTACCGACTTCTTCATGTTCGGCGTCTTCTTTCGCGCGTTCAAAATCGACTCCTATCAATCCCGGTAGACGCTCACCGACCTGAGAATAACGGCCTTTAGACTTGCGCTCATGTCGACGCTTAACGAATTCGGAGATTTCTTTGTACATGTTTCCAACGTCGGTGAGAGACAGAACCTGCGTTGAATACCACTTCGTTTTCACTTTATCCCAAAGAGAAACTGATTTTCGATCGGTCAAATAATCGACTGCATTTTTAGTCAGCTGCTCGGCGAGATGCTCTTTTTCGTGAATGATATGTTTGTCATCTTTCTTTTGCATTTCAGCGAAAGCCTTATTTTCAAAGGCCTTCTTACACTCCTCATCACTTTTTTTGTCAGGCGGCTTTACCGTTACATGATTACGATTTACCCAGCTATAAAATTCGTTAAAGCTCTTTAATTCACCGTTATCGAGAGTAATTCCGTCGTCAGATATATGCTTAATTCTGAATTGGTAGCGGGAATCATCGGGGTACATAAGTTCTTCATCGACAACCACGGCAATTGCTTTGTTTTTTTCTTTATATTTTTTATTGTGGAGTTTTTGCCAGCTCTGCAAACGTTTTCTCAACAAAATAATATCCATCGACTGCTCTACATCGCTACGCCTCCACCATTTTAAAAATTCACCAAGCTCAAGACTCGATTTCATTTCTGCATAATCGATGTCTTCAAATCCGGGGGCGTATTGCACAGGTTGAGTAAAAGTTACACGATTATCTTTAATGCTTTTTATTGCGACAAACGAAGCGGATCTAGAAATTGAACCATCTTTTTCGCGTTTGCCCTGAACATACGAAAGCTGCATGTCGGGTTTAATATCAATGCCAAACTCTGAAAGGAGAGTTTTTCTTTCAAGCTCAGGAACGTCTTCTACAAGCTCGAATCCCTCGGTAGCATCGAGCCATTTCTTAAAACGTCCCATCGTCATTGAGACTTCTGCACCCGCGGAATCTTTTACGGTAATCATTACAGTTCCAAAACGCTTTCCGACTTTTTTACCTGTGTCGTCTGTGACATCTTGCTGCAGAACTTTTACCTCTGTAATTGTGTAATTACATGGAACTCTAGTTGGCGTAAGAGAAGTTGGATCAGGCGCGATTGTTTTTATTTCTATTCCATCTTCGAGAGTAACGCCACATGCGTTAGACGCCGCCTCTATTATTGATTCTTCGTGTACAATATTTTTGGCTTTATCGAGAGAGTTCAAAATAATTCTATCGACTTCTTTAACAACCCGTCGAAATTGATTATCGAGCTTTACTTCATCATTTTTACTCTGTGTAATTTCGGTGAGGATTTTTTGGGCAGTCTCACGAACATCTTCTTCAAGTGCGGTACCAGTGAAAGGAGCAACAGTGTGAGCTGCATCTAAGGTCGCCTTTACGCGCGCAAATGCCTCTTTATATTCGTCAGTTCGCGGATCGTTGGCATATATGGCTTTAATATCGTCGGCGGATGGTGAAGCAAAAATATTGGCAGGAGGGGTACCGGCTCCTACACTTTTCTTGGGCGGATTTATTAAACTCTTAATATTTTTTTTCAATTGTGTATCGGTACGAGAATCCATGCCGTTAAGTTTTTTCAACGCGCCTAGTGAACGGTCGAATTGCTTTCGCTGATACGGAACCAACTCTTGATACATTTCGACATCTTCGAGTGTATTCAAAATTTTAGTACTGATTTTGCGCTGAATTCCGCTAATAAGTGTAATGGATTTTTCTTGCGTGCTTAAAGAGTAAATTTGCTCTTCAAGTTCACGTTCAGAGCGAATTTCGCCCTCTAAAAATCGGCGAACCAAATCGTTTTTCGCGCTATCGCCAGAAGCGACATATTGGCGCATTTGCTGTTTGTTTTGTTCACTTACTTTTGCCGAATTCACATCGCCAAGCAAATCGGCGTCGAGCTCGCTCGACTCACCGCTACTTGGCGCACGCTGCGCAGTGGTTCTATATATGAATCGTGAATTTGTATTTGGGAACTTCATTTTATTTTATGTTTTTTGTGTTTTGAGGAGACGATCAGCGGGCGGCGGAAACAGCAGCAGCAGTTGTTGGATCGATTACCTTACTAACTGCTTCCTTTACCGCTTGATTATTAATAAGTGGAAGGACTTTCTTTAGCAGCTCATTAGATACTCCTCCAGTATTAGTAGCTGCCGTAACAAGCGAAACCACATTACTAGGCGGCTCAGCAGAAGTTAGCTTATTCACTGCAGTATAGAATGTAGCCAACGCGTTTGCATTTACTGCTGTAACTCCTTCAAATCCTTTAGCAGTAACATTGCCTTCTGTATCTAACACAGTAAATGTCTGTTGTAATGCAGGTGCAGACTTTAAGTTTTTCATTATTTTCAGATAATCGTCTTTTTCCCCTCCTCGTAACCCACCTAAAAACGATAAATTATTTG
>JAHFJU010000063.1:2322-7726 GCA_023245725.1 Candidatus Peregrinibacteria bacterium | reverse complement strand
GGTCGTTCAATTTAGACCGCACTTTGCTTAGCTTAACAAGACCCCAACATAATTTTGCAACGCTAGAACCAAAATTAGCCTCTATATCTTCAATAGTGTATTTCGTATCTTCAGCAACATCGTGAAGCAAGGCAGTAATAATAGACTCTTCATCAGGGTGATAATCAATAAGAATATTGGCTACATTGAGCGGATGAACAATATACGCCTCGCCAGAAAAACGCGTCTGCCCTTCATGTGCTTTCGCTGCAAAATCGTAGGCGCGACGAACCCGATCCTCATTAATATTTGATAGATATTCTTTCGCGCGAATAATTAATGAATCAATGGTAACCATCAACTGTGAATTGTATCAGCAGTGCTGATGAATAAGCAAATTACATTATCAGAAACCTCCCCCTGGTTGTGTAATATAATCACCACCACTTACATCTTTAAATTCTTGAGGAGAGATAATTGGCGCAATTGCTGGTCTGCTACTTGTTGGAACTGGCGATGAAGTTGACCGTGGTGTTGTTCCGGAATCTTGTACTGGAACTATTAATTCGAGGTCTGAACCTGCAACGTCGTAAACCTTCAAACCTGAAATAAGAGGTTCTTGATTCAATTCGAGATCTCGAATTCTTCGTTCAAAACGTGGTAGTCCATTTGTATATAACGCGGCAAGTTTCTGAAGTGCTCTATAGCGAGCCTTTAACGTGACGACCTGTTGAGCAGATCGCGTAAAATCAGAAAGCAGTCCTTCTGCAACTTGGCCATTAAGAGCGGTCATTTGCTCAAAAAATGATTTTTCCGTTGTGTTTTGCTCAGTAGTTCGTTTGGTAAGCTCACCATTTGTAATATCCATTTCTTGCTGAACTTCGCCAAGCGTTTCATTTGCCTCTTTATATAGTGCGTTCATTAAAGCAAGCTGCGATTTAAATCGAGCACGACGATCAGTTGATTGATTGAGTAATTTATTTATATCAACTTGGTATGCATTTTCCATCAACTTAAATTGAGTAATATATTTTGCAAAAGGAGTAACGGCCCTTGCTGCTTCACCAATAACGACTCCTGCCTTAATACCAATGTCATTAATTTGGATTGGTTCTGTAGCTACACCTTCACCAACCTGTACTGATCCAGCGATACCACTTTCAATTGTATTTTGAGTGCCTGCTTGTGGAATATTTTTATTTTCTTCAGTTTTTTGAGTCGGATTATTGTCGGTTGTTGTTGAGTTACCGAGACCAATTTTTTCGAGGAGAGCCCCACCATATGCAACCCAACCTAAATGAATTGCATAAACAAGCCCAATAAACACAGCTATACAACCAATAATCCTCAAAATCTTTGCGGGTGAGAAATTTAGTTCTTGCATTAATTCCTTGAACTGAGCCATAAATCCCTCGCCATCATCTGCGTCTTGCGTCTCTTCTTTATTTTTAATGCTGCTTAAAATATTAGCAGCTGCCAATGCAGAATCTTCGTCATTGTCGTCATCGACTAGCTCAGCTTCAATTGCGTCATTATCAATTTTTTTTACAGGTTCTGGCCGAGAAGGTGTTGGCGCCGGCTTAGGAGCTTGTACTGGTTGAGCAGGACGAGGAATAGGTTGAGGCGTAGATTGTGGCAATGGTTGCTGTGGTGGTGGTGGCCTTGGCATTACAGGAGTTGGAGGCGCAGGTCTAGGCGGAGCTGGCGGAGTAGGCCGTGGTGGTTGAGGTAGTGGTTGTGGAGTAAGTACTGGCGCAGACGCGACTGGCCTCGGTGGCAAACTTTGAGCTTGCGGCTGTGGCTGAAGTACTGGTGCAGGCGCAACTGGCCTCGGTGGCAAACTTTGAGCTTGCGGCTGTGGCTGAAGTACTGGCGCAGGCGCAACTGGCCTTGGCGGCAAACTTTGAACTTGTGGTTGTGGCTGAAGTACTGGCGCAGGCGCAACTGGCCTTGGCGGCAAACTTTGAACTTGTGGTTGTGCCGGCGAAACAACCGGCAATGGCGCAATAGGTTTTAGTGGTGCTATTACAACTGGTTCTTGCTTTACTAATACTTGACTCGACAAAATTGGCTCAGGTGTAGGAACAGGACGAGGAGTTGGAGTTGGCACCAACGCATCATCAAATGCTGGTGCGACAGCACCAGAAACCGAAACTGGTTTTACAACTGGCTGCGGCTCGATTGGCTTTGGAGCAGGTTGTGTTTCTAATTGTGCAGGTTTTACTTGCGCATTTTTTTCTCCTATTACAACATCGTCACTTGCCCACATTGCAAGAAGGTCATTAACAGAATTTTCTTTTTTCTCTGAACTAGCAGAACCAGCATTGTTCAAATTTGTACCGACGACAGTTGCTGGTGAAGACGCAGAAGCACTACCCGACTGTTGCGCCGAAGTACCTCCTTGTACCGCTCCTGTTTGTTGATTCTGTTCATCTGCCATAATTATCTAATTAGTATATCAGAAATATGCATATTTTTCGAGGGGATTTGACAACATGTCAATCGATTACACTTGGCCAGAATCACCTTGATAATTACAATGTTTTGCCGAGTCAGCCATCAATAATCATTAATCTTTTTAACAATCTGTCTATGATTACATATTTAGCAATCGGTGCCGCAGTAGTGTCACTCGTGTATGCAATTATCCTCTCAGTGCTTACCCTTAAAAACCCTAAGGGATCACAAAAGATGGTTGAAATTGCGTCATATATTCAAGAAGGCGCTACAGCCTACCTCGGGCGACAATCAAAAGCAATTGCCGTAGTAGCAATAGTGATCTTTCTTATTCTTGCATTTTCATTTAAAGAAAATGGCATGCTTCTCGCAGGTGGATTTTTGCTTGGTGCATTTTTCTCAGGCTTAGCAGGTTATATTGGTATGTCTATTTCGGTTCGAGCAAATGTAAGAACCGCAGAAGCAGCACATAAAGGATTAGCAAAAGCCCTAAAAGTCGCTTTTATGGGAGGTTCAGTAACAGGATTTTCTGTAGTTGGACTTTCACTTCTTGGAGTAAGCGGACTTTATTTGATATTTCAAAAAGTTAGCGGACTTGGTTTTGCCCAGGTTCCACAACTACTTATAGGATTTGGATTTGGAGCTTCATTGGTCTCTCTTTTTGCCCGTGTTGGTGGCGGAATTTTCACAAAAGCCGCAGATGTTGGAGCTGACTTGGTTGGTAAAGTTGAAGCTGGAATTCCTGAAGATGATCCACGAAATCCTGCTGTTATTGCAGATAACGTTGGCGACAACGTTGGTGATTGTGCAGGTATGGGCGCCGATCTTTTCGAAACATATGCAGTTACTCTTATCTCAGGAATGATTCTTGCATCATCTGTAATTGGCACTCAATCCTCTATTGAATACCCTCTCGCACTTGGAATAATCGCAGTTTTCGCATCTATCTTCGGAAGCTTTTTCGTTCGTCTTGGAAAAAAGAAAAATATCATGGGCGCTCTATATAACGGCATGATTGCAACAGGAGTTATTTCAGCAATTGGATTCTACTTCGTTACCGATTACATGTTCCACGACATATACATTTTCTTTGCTTCTCTAGTAGGACTTGCAGTAACTTTATTGGTAACAGTTATTACTGAATACTACACATCTACCGAATACGGCCCAGTTAAAGAAGTTGCTCAAGCAAGCGTAACTGGCGCAGCAACAAACATAATTAGCGGTCTAGCGGTTGGTCTTCGCTCAACATTCGCTCCTGTTCTTGTAATAGTTGCCGCAATCGTATCTTCATACATGCTTGGCCAAAATTCTTCACTTGCAAATGGAATTTATGGAATTGCAGTAGCTGCAATAGCAATGCTTTCAACAACAGGAATGGTTATCGCCGTTGATTCATATGGTCCAATCACTGACAATGCCGGAGGTATCGCAGAAATGGCAGGGCTTCCAAAAGAAGTTCGTGAACATACAGACGCACTCGATGCAGTTGGGAACACAACAAAAGCAGTTACAAAGGGCTACGCAATCGCATCTGCAGCGTTAGCCGCACTCGTTTTGTTTCAGGCATATACAGAAGTTATTACAAAATCTAACAATGGAGTTCCGCTTTCATTCGACATCAGCAACTACCTAGTTCTCGTTGGTCTATTACTTGGTGGACTTCTTCCTTTTGTTTTCTCATCAATGGCAATGTCGGCAGTTGGGCGCGCCGCTCAACAAGTTGTTCAAGAAGTCCGCAGACAGTTTAGAGAAATTAAAGGAATTATGCAGGGAACAAACAAACCTGAGTATGGCCGCTGTGTAGATATCGTTACAAAAGCAGCTCTTAAAGAAATGATTTTACCGGGAATTTTGGCTGTTACATCTCCTATTATCGTAGGATTTATTTTTGGCCCTCTAGCTCTTGGTGGATTGCTCGTTGGAGTTATAGTTGCAGGTCTTTTACTCGGACTTCAAATGTGTACAGGTGGCGCAGCATGGGACAATTCAAAAAAATATATTGAGGCAGGAACACACGGAGGAAAAGGATCAGACGCGCACAAAGCAGCAGTCGTCGGCGATACAGTAGGAGATCCATTCAAAGACACTGCAGGACCAGCATTAAACGCACTTATTAAGGTTATAAACACTGTCGCACTTATAGCAGGCTCGCTTATTGCAACTCACCACATTCTTTAGTATTTATTTCTCTCATATTTACGCCGAATTCGATGACACAGAATCAAACTCAATTCGTAACAGCTATCCCTGGTGTGCGCGACATGCGCGCACACCAGGGACTTGTTCAACAACAAGGCGCAGATGAGAACAAACCTCTTAAAGCTACACTCACCGCGACCGAAAACAACTACGCAATTTTAAAACTTGAAGGAACAGAAGAACTCATAAAATGGCCTAAAGCAAAAATTCCTGCTGCCGCAAAAATCGGCGACACGCTTTTACTTGAAGCTGTCTCACTTTCAAAATTAAAAGAAGAAGAGCTCTCTAGAATGCGACAATTATTAGAGGATCTAATCAACTAAGAGGAATATTTTGTACTGCTCCAAAAAAAGAGACCCGTATTTCTACGGGTCTCAATATATTTCAAACTAGATTTTACAACCTACTACTTCTTGTCAGCACCCTTTTCTGTAGCAGCAGGAGTTGCACCAGCTGCGCCAGCTACAGGGGCAGCGCCTTCAGCAGGGGTAGCAGCAGCAGCCTTCGGAGTTTCAACCTCAATCTTAATGTGGCTAGCAGTTACTACAGTATCTTCCATATCATCAAGAACAGTAATTCCAGCTGGGAATTTCACATCTTTTACGTGAACCGAAGTATGAAAATCTACGATTGGTGAAATATCAACTTGAACTGAGTGAACCAAATCTTTAGGCAAACACTTAATTTTAAGTTCGTGTTTGTGAATGTCGAGAATACCGCCGAGATTCTTTACGGCTAGAGAAACTCCAATAAATTCGACTTTAAC
>JAHFJU010000063.1:0-2312 GCA_023245725.1 Candidatus Peregrinibacteria bacterium | reverse complement strand
AAAATCGATGTGCTGATATAAATCGCTAACAGGATCGTATGTTACGTCCTTAACAAGAACAGGATGTTCTTTCCCGTTTAACTTGAGTTGAATGATGGTATTAGTTCCAGCCTTTGTATAGACCTTTCTAAAACCCTGATATTCAACAGCTACTATTTCAGGTTTCATGCCTGCACCGTATACAACAGCAGGAACCCTGCCAGCTGCACGAACAGTTTTAGCCTTTTCTGTAGCACTTCGAACCGATGCGTCTAAAAGTAAATTTTCCATAAGCGAGAGGATTTTAGTGGAGCAGTTGCCCTAAGTCAAATAGATTTACATCATTCCTAATTGGCTAAAAACACCTTTCATGCGCTCTGAACCAATCTCTTGTGCTTTTTTAATGCCTTTATTACATGCTTTTACAAAACTAACCTCAAGCTGCTTCTTGCCAGATTCAGCACTTTTTACCTTATTCCATGTGTCATCTGAAATTGAAACATTAATAATTTCTTGTTCTCCAGAAATCGTTACGGTTACACCTGAATCTTCAGCCTCAATATGAGTTTTTTTCAACTCCTCTTTTATTGCTTTTGCCTGTTTTTGAAGCTGATATGCGTCTTTTGCTTTGTCAAATAATCCCATATGAAAAATTTATTAATTGAAAGTAAATATGATTAAAGTGAAAGTACTTTAATACCTTTTTTGAATGGTGTAAAAAACCTGTACAGAGTGAGCTTGCTGATTTTGCATAAATATCGTATAATAACAGATAAATAGACAACAAAGAATGAAAAAACAAAACAAAAAATTACACAGAATATTTGAGTATATTCATCGCTATAGAGTAATTAGCGGCCTGATCGCAGTTTTTGCAGTAATAATAATGTTTGGCAATGCGCTAGCAGATCAGAGCCTGTCTTATACCGACACTTCTGCATTAACTCTTAATAATGTAGATATTCCATTCTTATTAAGAGACATGCAATTCGAGGCTACGCAAAGCAAACGAGATATACAAAGAATAGACGATGAGTTTAGAAAAACGCTGTCTCAAGTGAAGAACACCAATTTTACATGCAGCGCGCTTACTGACTTATTAACTGAGCGAAATGCTTTTGACTCTCTTATAAAAAAATCCGAGAATCTTTCGACGTCGTCTACAAAACAAAATATATTACAAGCATATACATATTATTCGATGATTCGCGGCACACAAGAAATTCCGGGAATTAGAGAAAAAACATATGGAGGGAACAAAGATCCTACTACAGGAAAAATAATGGCAGGCACACTAAAAGAGCTTGAAACATGCAGAAAAATTGCAACAACAATTACAAAATCGTGCGATATTTACAATTCAACACAAAATGACAAAAAACATTTGCCTAAAAAAATGGCTAACTTATATGACGACGTTTTAAAGGATCTCGAACCGAAATGTCTACAGCCAAATTCCCTCTTGAATAAAGCAAAATTAACGCTCAATGATCTAGTTACAAATCAGGCGATAGATAACATTTTTGGTTCTACAGAAATTGTAAAACGATTAAAAAGAATTCAAAAAAAGGCACAACTTGAATCGGTGCTCTCTGCTAAACGATCTTTCTTTACAATGGTGGAGTCGCTACTGGAGTAACCTCAGGCTCATTCTTTGTAATTGTAAATTGAATTGCAGGCGTTTTTCGGCCATCTTGATCTACTCCATATACACTAAACGTATTTACCCCTGCATTTAAATTATTGTAGTCTTTTTTAGCATAATACGACCATGCCCCACTATCTGGGACATATCTTGAAAGAGCAAAATCGTTTACAAAAACTTTTACAATCCCTTTGCCAATAGTTCCAGCAACTAAAACTGAATTTTCAGTTGTATCGCTCGAAGTTGTACCATTATATGTTAATACTTTCGGAGCAGATAAATCTGCATCTACTTTTGGCTTATTGTAATTGATAACCAACTCAGCTGGTTCGCTTCGATTACCATCTTTGTCTATTGCTACAAAAGAATAGCGATTATCTCCTGCAACAATGTTTCCTAATTCAGGCGAAACAGCGTAATTCCATTGAACTGATCCAGCCTTATACCTTTGCAAAATATATGGCTCAGGACTGCCAGCAATATATGTAGTTACTTCTAGTTTTTTTGTTAATGGAGAAACGGTTCCAGAGATTGTAACGGCTCCGGTTGAAGAAACTCTATCAGTAACAATTGGATTCAAAATAACCGGCGCAGCAAATACCTCAGAGATCTCATTTGTTGAAGATTCAACTGATGCACTTGACGATGTATTAGTCGAAGAAATTGAGTTTAAAGCGTTATCTCCATT
>JAHFJU010000062.1 GCA_023245725.1 Candidatus Peregrinibacteria bacterium | reverse complement strand
ACACCATGAATTTAACCGACGCCATGAAGGAACAGTATCTAACTGTTTTCTACGCATAGATGAACCACGTCCCGGAGCTAACAAATCGCTCATTAAAGCTTCAAGTGAATCAAATTTTCCGACTATCCAAGAAGGAACCAAATCCTTCAATTTTGAAGTACTTGAACCACTGATATTACTATCATGCGCATCACTCCTTAACTTATTTACTGAATCACGATCGAATACAGATTTTGGCAGAAAACCAAAACAGTCTAAAAGTTCTGCAGTATATTGCGACTGCAATTTTCTTAGCACATTAACTAGATCAATTTGATCGTCTGCATCTGGTATTGTTGCTAATATTTTATCGATAGTGGAATACGGATCAAGAATATTTGCTGTCTTATCTTTTCCATGTTTCTTCAAAACGCGGCTTGTCTCAACAGAGAGATCTCCAACAATCTGTCTAATTCTATTTATTCGGATCTTCATCTCTTCCTCGCCTAAAACATGTACAGGCAAAAAAGGAGACATCAGTTTAAAAAACAACTGTTCAATGATCTGTTCCGGAAGAGCATTTGGAGTATCTAACAAACTCAATTCATCATAGAGATTGTACTGTTTGTCCGCTTCAATAGGTGTCGTTTTCTTCATATTGAGACCTGCAGCTTAACATATTTACAAATATAGTCAAGGCCATGTGGAATTCGGTATATGTATATCGATTATAGAGAGAACAATTTAATAGAATTAGCGCTTAAAATAGAGGAATCTACATCTTTTCTAAGACTCATCATATAACTTACTGTATCTCTCAAAAAAGCCGGTTCATTTCGTTTTCCGCGATTAGGAATAGGAGGAAGATAAGGACAATCGGTCTCAGCTACCATAAGATTTATCGGACACCCTCTAAAAACCTCACGAAGAGAACCAGCACTTGGATAAGTAATAATTCCCGTAAAAGCCATGTAATAACCTCGCGACCAACCGACACGAGCTTCTTCGAGTGTACCTGTAAAGCAGTGCAACAATACATTTTTCAATTGAAAATGAGGCAACATTTCAAACAAATCATTAAAAGCATCACGACAATGAATAATAACAGGCAACTCTAACTTTTGAGCAATAGCTAACTGCGCTCGCAATACAGAAAGCTGTAACTCACGAGGCTGAAAGTTTTTATAATAATCAAGACCCATTTCACCAAGTGCAACAACTTTCGGCTCGCACTTACACGTTTCAATAATTTTTTCACCTACCTCTTCATTCCACTCACTAGCCGCATGCGGGTGTATGCCCATAGTTGCGTAAATAAAATCGTACTCGTTAGCAAGTGCAATCGCTTTAAAATTGCCTTCGACATCGAAACCCACATTTATTATTTTTTCAACACCTGCTGCCTGTGCGCGTTTTATGACCTCTTTTCGATCAGAATCAAAGGCATCTACATGAATGTGAGAATGACAATCAATCAACATTTTAGTGTATAATTATAGAAGAATTATGAACATATTATCAAAAATTCTGTGGGAGGTCTTTGCGTTTTTTACGCCATTCGTAGATCCATTCGAAATGAAAGTTAATGGATTTTGCAATTGGGTAACATCGTACAGGTCAAAATTCGATGTTGAAAAAAAGCTTCTCGTGCTTATGCAAAAGAATTTAATTGTGACTAGCATATGGTTTGAGAAACGCTATAAAAACTATACATACCTTACAAAATCACGTCGTCGTGCAATTTACAAAAATGCAAAATTGATGATGGTGGATTTTGACTCGTTCAGTGCAAAAACAAATTCATCGATAACAAATGACCTAAACGGAAAGAAACAATATATTCAGGAATTGATGGATTATTTCACCCCGAATCGTGGAAAATATGTTTATAAAGAAGGCGTAAGTTTTGGCAAACTGCTGACAAATCCGGCTACAGATAAGTACGTTGGAGACTGTAATCAAATAGTAACTTTATATTCATCATTTTATGCCAGAAAGTTTGCGATTACAGACTTACAAATTAAATTAATTCCAGGGCATGTTTGTTTGCATTTTCAAGGAGACGACGTTGAGGCAACAAATGGTAGCTGGCAGAAATACGACAAATTCGATTACATCGCACCGATTACTGAATTAGTATCAACTAATCTTTTAGATATTAGTGAACAAGGCGAAAGAACAGAAGGGATTGATCCAGAAATATTTGTAAAAGGAGCTCAACTAGCTGCAGTGCTATCACAAAAACGCGATATAGTAGAAAAGAATGTAAAGATTTCATATTACAATCTCTGCGTGAGGGCGCTTCAAAGTAAAGACATTAGAAAAGCATTATTTTATGCACAAAAAAATGGTGACAACCAATTACTAAACTCATGCTATGCGACTGAATACAATTTACTCGGAGAAAAAGTAAGTACTGTTAAAACAGTACAAGACGCAAAGCAGAAAAAAGATATTTACCGAAGAATGCTAGAGCTAGCTAGGCTCATGAACAACAGCGAAAACGCTGCTAGCGTTCAAAAAATTCTTGACCAAATAAATAGAAGCTGATAACATTGTGTCGCATGCGAAAACACTCATTTAATTTTTGGGCATATTTTTATCCCCTCGCCTAGGGAGTGTCTTCGTGCATAAGCATTTAGAACACTATCCCCTAAGGCAATCGAACGGGGATTTTTTTTATTAACTAATTTTCATACTATGAGAATGCAAAACTCTTCTATCTCACACCAAGTTTCAAATTCATGTCTTTGGCAAAACCAGATTTTTAGAAAAAAGTCTTGTCTTTATCGACGCTAAAAAAAATCCTCACTCATTACAAACTAACGTAAAATCTAAAGATATGATTATCATAATGAAACGGCAAGCTCCTGCCGAAGAAATACAGCATGTTATTGCAGAAATTGAAAAGAACGAAGGACTTAAACCGGTTCCACTATACGGAATTGAGAGAACTGTAATTGCCGTCATAGGCGATGAAAGAATTATTGATGAGAGGCACATTGCAAGTCTACCGGGAGTTTCAAACGTGATGCCTGTTTTACGACCATACAAACTTGCAAGTAGAGAAACAAAACACGAAAGCACAATCGTAAAAATACGAAATGTAGAAATAGGCGGAACAAAAGTCGTTGTAATGGCAGGCCCATGCTCGGTTGAAGATGAAGAACAAATAGATACCGCCGCTAGAGGTGTTAAAGCCGCTGGTTCAACAATTTTACGTGGAGGCGCATTTAAGCCTCGTACAACACCATATTCATTTCAAGGTCACGGACGAAATGCAGTATTAATGCTCGAAGCAGCAGCTAAAAAGCATGACATGGTAAGCGTATCAGAGATCATGGACGTTCGTGATGTTGAGTTCATGGCACAACATATAGATATACTTCAAATTGGCGCACGAAACATGCAAAATTTCGACTTATTAAAAGAGTGTGGAAAAGCAAACAAACCAGTTCTACTTAAACGTGGGCTCTCTGCAACGATTAAAGAATTCCTACTCGCAGCAGAATACATTTTGCTGCAAGGAAATCAAAATGTGATTTTATGTGAACGCGGTATTCGCACATTTGAAGACGAAACGAGAAACACACTTTGCATTGCAACGGTACCGATTATAAAATCGTTGTCACACCTTCCGATAATTGTAGATCCAAGCCATGGCACAGGTAAAATTGCTCTTATTCCGCCAATGGCGCGAGCAAGTATTGCAGCTGGAGCAGATGGAATTATGGTTGAAGTACATCCGAATCCGGCCGTGGCGTTATGTGACGCAGATCAAGCACTAACAATTAAGAATTTTGAGGATTTGATGGAAGATATTCGCCCTATTGTAGGAGCGATGAAACGTACAATATAATAGAAGCACATATGCAGTTAATTATTGAAGAAAAGGCACTTTCGCGCCTTCATGAATATGCGTCAAAAATCAGTGAGAATTTCTGTATTATTTCTGATACAAATTTAGCAAAACAGGCAAACGATCTTGCAGCACAACTTAAAAAACACAAGCTGGTGTGCCATGTATTAATTATTCCAGCAGGAGAAAAGAGCAAAACATTTTCTGTAGTTGAAAAAATCATTTCGTCATTGGTGAAGTTAAACATGAGGCGCGACAGCGCGATTATCGCATTCGGCGGAGGAGTGGTAGGAGACGTTGCAGGATTTGTTTCTTCAATATATATGCGCGGAATTCAATTTATAAATATTCCGACTACAGTATTAGCGATGGCAGATTCGAGCATTGGAGGAAAAACCGGAATAGATTTAGATGAAGGCAAAAATTTAGTTGGAAGTTTTTATGATCCAGAATTATTACTTATGGATCCCCTTTTATTAAAATCACTACCCGACAAAGAATTTAGAAATGGATTCGCAGAGATAATTAAACACGCAATAATTCGCGACAAAAAGTTTTTTACGTTTCTAGAAAAAAATAACAAATTAATTTTAGCGCGCAATCAAAAACTATTGGTTCAAGTTCTTAAAAAAAGTACGGCGATAAAAATGGCTATAGTAAAATCAGACCCGCGAGAATCAATTACTAAAGCTAAAAGCTTGAGCGGTAAATGCACATCGCGAATGCTTGTAAATTATGGGCATACAGTTGGTCACGCTATTGAAAAAGCCAGCAACTATACAATTTCTCATGGGCAAGCGATTTCTATGGGAATGGTTGCAGAAAACCGCCTAGCTGTTGAGAAAAATCTACTTACTGAATTTGAGTATGAGAAAATAGAACAACTATTAAAATTGTATGGGTTACCGACTAGAATACCGGCACAATACGCAGATGTATCGCTAAAGCAGTACATGCTTAAAGACAAGAAACGAGTCGGCAAAAAACTCTTTTTTGCTCTGCCAAGAAAAATCGGCAATGCAACGCTTGTAGCATTTGATCAGAATTAATGAAATATGCGAATTCATTCCATAGAAATTCCGGGGTCAAAAAGCATAACCAATAGGGCACTCATAATTGCAGCTATATCAAACGGAGAGACAAAACTCGTCGATGCGCTAATTAGTGATGATACTAAACACATGATTGCTGGGTTAAAAAAACTTGGAATTAAAATATCGCAAAATAAATCTACGATTATTGTTAATGGTGGAATGAAAAATGATTACACAAAACCTATCAGTTTCTTCTGCGGAAATTCCGGAACAACAGTCAGATTCCTATCTGCACTCGCAGCAACATTAAAAGGCACATTCACATTTGATGGAGATGAGAGAATGAGAGAAAGGCCAATAAAAGATCTATGCGATGCACTAGTTCAATGTGGCGCAAAAGTTGAGTATCTAAAACGCAACGGATATGCACCTTTTCGGATTACAGGTCCGATAAATAATATAGAATGCAATATAAACGGCAGCATTAGCAGTCAATTTTTGTCAGGACTTTTACTGGCAGCACCAAATACGAAACATGGTTTATCAATAAAAATATTATCCAAACAAGTTTCAAGATCTTATATTGATTTAACAATATCTGTAATGAAATCGTTTGGCGTAAAAGTAAGAGAAGAAAGCGCACGATATTATATAGAAAAAAACGAGAGATATGCATCTCAAAAAAAATACACTGTAGAGGGAGACGCATCGTCAGCGAGCTACATATGGGGAATTTCAAAAATCACAAAAATACCAATTCAAATAACAAACATTTCAGAAAACTCAATTCAACCAGACGCAAAAGTTAAACAAATTATTGAGACAGTAATGAATTCTAACAACATTAAGACTATAGACTGTATAGATTTTCCTGACGCGGCAATGACAATCGCATCACTCTGCGCACTCACGAACACGACTTGCAAATTGACAGGTCTACAAACTCTCAGAGACAAAGAATGCAACAGAATAGAAGCACTAAAAACTGAATTACAAAAACTTGGCGTAAAAGTCCAATCAGGAAAAGATTTTATTAAAATCTCAGGAGTCGCAAATTTTAACAAGTCAGCAAAAATAGAAACTTATAACGACCACCGCATGGCCATGTGCTTTGGAATGATTCAATTGGCAATGCCGAAATTAAAGATAACAAATCCTAAATGCGTTTCAAAAACATTCCCGACATTTTGGAAAGAAATAAATATTATAAATAAACTTAGCAATGATAGAAATATCGTATTATTAGGAATGAGGGGAGCTGGGAAAAGCTCAATAGCCGTTAAATTAGGTATTAAACTAAATAAGAAAGTTGTTGATACAGATAGAGAAATAGAAAAAATAACTAAACTGAGAATTATAGATATTGTTAAACGATATGGATGGAAAAAGTTTAGGCAAATTGAAAAAAATGTAATTAATAAAATTTCTAAGAGAAAGAAAATTATTATTTCTACGGGAGGAGGAGTTGTTTTAGATAACAATAATATAATTAATTTGAGAAAAAATGGCTTCTGTATATATTTATCATCTACTTTAAAAAACCTTAGGAGTAGAATATTAATGAACGATGAACGACCAAGCATAAGCGGCAACTCAATTATTTTAGAACTTCCACAACTTTTAAAAGAGCGCAGGCCACTTTACATGAAAGCCTCAGATATTATCTTCGATAAGCATGATAAACGGTCAAACAAAAGAACAGAATTGAATGAAAAAACCAATGAACTTTTGAAGATAATAAATGCACACGGAATTTCGTAACCAAATTTCAATGAACTACGACGTAATAATAATTGGGTCTGGAATAGCAGGATTAAGCTCAGCAATTACGCTTGCACAAGCAGGCAGAAAAATTGCGATTGTAACAAAAAAATTGATTAGTTCAGGATCAACGAATCATGCTCAAGGTGGAATAGTTGGCGTGCTTTCACAAATTGATTCAGTTGAAGAACATGTAAAAGATACAATGATTGCAGGAAGTTTTCATAACAACGAAAATGCAGTTACGTTCATGTCAAAAAACAGTCGCAAAGCAGTTGAATGGCTTTTAGAATGCGGTGTACCATTTGCAAACAACGATGGAAAATTAGAACTAACTAGAGAAGGAGGTCACTCTAAAAGACGAATAGCATATGTTGGAGATTATACCGGGAAAGCGATTGAACAAACTCTGGTAAAAAAATGCAAACGAGAGAAGAATATTTCAATATTCGAAAATACATTTGCGCTCGAATTATTAATTAATAATTCGAGATGCACCGGAGTTCAAGTCGTTTTTTCAAAAGCAGATAAGAGTGATGAATTATTTTCAAACGCTGTAATAATCGCTACCGGAGGCGCAGGGCAGGTATATTCACGAACAACGAATCCGAAAGTCTCAACAGGCGATGGAATTGCAATGGCATGTCGCGCAGGGGCAAAAATTTCAGACATGGAGTTTATACAGTTTCATCCAACTGCATTTACTAAAAATGGAAAAACAAAGTTCCTACTGTCAGAAGCTCTTCGCGGTGAGGGCGCATATTTGCGAAACAAAAAAGGTGAAAGATTTATGACCAAGTACGACGAAAGAATGGAACTTGCGCCGCGCGACGTAGTCGCGCGCGCTATCTACGAAGAAGAAAAAAATGGCCCAGTATATTTAGACATGAGTCACTTAGACGCAAAAGAAGTTCATACCCGATTCCCTACTCTTACAGCTAGACTTAGTAAATACGACTTAGACCTAGCACGCGATTTAATTGAAGTGTCGCCAGCAGCTCACTATTTATGCGGAGGAATAAAAGTGGATTTAAATGGAGAATCATCAATTAGTAATCTTTTTGTATTTGGTGAATCAGCATGCACAGGAGTACATGGAGCAAATCGCCTCGCTAGTAATTCTTTATTAGAAGCA
>JAHFJU010000061.1 GCA_023245725.1 Candidatus Peregrinibacteria bacterium | reverse complement strand
ATGAATTCTGAACACCAAAGCTGGTGGGAATTACCAGAAACATATTTGAGCGAAAAAAATCAGGGACACACATTTCCTATGGTTACGTATGAGGCAACTGAACACACAGTTCCAGCGGGAAACTATTTCGTTATGGGAGATAACCGCTTAGAAAGCACCGATTCACGCCAATGTTTTCGCACAAAAAATACTGCTCAATGCGAAGAAAAGTCAGAGCACTTTTTGAAACTTGAGAGGATTGAAGGCAAGGCCGATTTGGTTCTTTGGCCATTTAATAAAATCAGGCTTTTAGACAATCCGCTTAAGAATCTATAAAAGCCGTATTAATTTCGTGACGAAAAGTAGAGTTCAACGATTATTATAAGGCTGAGCAATAGCAGCCCGCTCCACCAAGTAAGCGCAGAAAGAAGTAACAACCCCAACGCCCCCATAATACAAAACGTCAGTAGGAGTCCTTGGCGAACAGAAATTGATAAATGCTCGCTGTACACTTCTTTTGAAAAAATCATTCTCATTGCGAATCCCAATCCTATAAAAGAACCAAGTAGTGCTAAAAAAAGGCTTAGAGCAAACAATGCTAGAGCACTACCAGAAACAGATTTACATAGAGTTAGTTGCCCAGGGTCTGTACACGGTTCAAATTTTGTAATCACCAAATACAACGAAACTATTCCAACTATAGCGAATGAAATAATTATAAGGAGATATGATCGAGGCTTCATAACAATTTTTGTTTATAATACGACGTCGCTTTTACGTATATCACTTTGTCTTTTGTATAGAAAACCACACACAATAATTAAAAGTCCGACTATAGATAAAACAGTCGACATATTTTTTAGAAGAGGAAGCGGCTCAGAAATAACGAAGCGAATAAGCTGTTCTTGCCCATATGTCAGACTATTTTGAAGTCCGATAGCACGTGGCAAATCAGCAATATTTGAAGCGATTGTTCTCACCATTCCAGAAACAAAAAACGTTAAGCCTCCAACAAAATACATAACTCTGTGCGCCGAAAACTGAAGAATTAATTGAAGGAGAGCATATACAAGAATCGCAACAACAATAGCTACGGTTATTCCTGAATGAACAAGACCCGCTTGAGCACTCATATCTACCATTTGCTTAAATTGATTACGTAAATTTTCATTCGCCACAGTATCGGTTGAAGAAGCTACACCGTCACTTGAAGCTGTATTCTTAAATGTAGCAACATCGGGAATTTCATTAGATACAAGCAGCTTTAAATTCTGCATCATTTTCGCTCGCCCTTCTTCTAAGCCAATACCATGAGGAACACACATTAAAACCTGACTCTTAAGTTCTTCTTTTTCGGTACAATTGCCGATTTTACCAGTCGAAGATTCAATTATTCCAGTTAACTTATTTTTAATAGGAACAAGATTCAAATTAATTTCTTCAGTATTTTGAGCTTCCTGAAGCGATTTCATAGACTCATCAAATCCTGTCTGAATAATGTCAGAATAATCTTTAGGACTAATTAGAGCACGAACTCGTTCAACAATTACAGAGGTCATTTCGCGGTCGGTTGCAGAAAAGTGTTCTGCAATTAACAAAGTAGCATTGTTGTAACTGTCTGGAATTATTTTTTTCGACAACGACTCCGAATCGAAATAAGTCCTTGAGAAAGCCAACATTACGACCATTCCAGAAAGAACAAATAGAAATGGGATTGAAGCCAAAATACCTAATAAAGTTCTCATAGCTGGCACATTCTAGTGCAACACACGAGAAAAAACTACATTGAAACTCTTGTAAGCGGAGAATCTTTCAACCCTTCATCGCTAGGCACAATTCTCCATACAGTTTGCTTTTCAAGCTTTCCAGGAACACGAAATCCAGATGCCTTTGCATGACCACCTCCACCGAACTGACTCGCAAGGTCAGACAAATTTACGTCGTCTCGCTGTGTACGCAAAGAACCTTTCACTACGCCGTTATCTTCTGCCAACAAAACAGTAAAACGAGCATCAGTTATTGTACTCATAATATCTATTATTCCTCCTGTATCGCCGCTAGACGCATGAAGCCGTTTTAAATCTTCTTCAGAAACGACTGCATACACAACATCTTTATTATTCTTTTTCATTGTTTCAAGAACGTGTCCCCATAATTTCATTTGAGCAAATGTCGCGGATTTTAGTAACGGACGAACAATTTCAGAGATATTAAATCCAAATTTCATTAACTCAGCAGATACAGCATATGTTTCGGCATTGGTATTTGAATGCATCATTCCTCCAGTATCGTTATAAATTCCAGTCATTAGGGCGATCGCCATCTCTTTATCGAGTGTTACATTCATATGTTTAAACAGGCGATAAACCATAACAGTCGCAGACGCCGCTTTTGTGTCAACCAAATTTACAGTTCCGAATCCCTCGTTACTAGCGTGATGATCAATGTTAATGATTGGTACTTTTTTAGAAAGAAAATCAGGATACAAGTCATGAAAGCCAGTCATATGATGAGCACCTGCGTCACTAATAATAATAAGATCGAAAGAATTGTAATCAAATGTGCGCTGAAAAGTCTGGCCGTTCATTAATAGCTTTGTTAGAAATTCCAGCCGAGAATTCGGCTCGTCGATACATGCTGCAACGGCAAACTTGCCCATTTTTGTTAGGAGTCGCTGAAATGCTACGGTTGCGCCAAGAGTATCCCCATCTGGTCGGCGATGAGACACAAGAAGGATTTTTTTGGAGTTCAGAATAAGCTCCTGTGCTTGATTATATGATTCGATATTCACCATAAAAGGCATGATTGTATCACTTTTGAGCAAATTGTCAATATATGATGGTGGCGGTAAGTATCGACACGATTTAACCTGATAAACATGAATAAAATAAAATTACTTTTTGTTGCTACGGGCGACTATGGCGTACCAATACTTGAAAAACTTTCTGAAGATACCAACTTTGAGATTATAGGAGTTATTACCGCAACAGATAAACCACAAGGGCGAAAACTAGTGCTTACCCCAACACAGGTAAAGGTAACTGCATTAAGATTTGGGCTAAAAGTACTGTCACCAAAAGATAAAAACGAGCTTTTTGAGGTTTTCGATGAACTAAAGCCAGATATAGCGCTAGTAGTTGCGTACGGAATGATTTTTCCAGAGAAAATATTGAATATCCCCAAATATAGATGCGTCAATATTCACGGGTCTATTCTTCCAAAATACAGAGGAGCCTCCCCTATTCATCAGGCAATTCTTAACGGAGACACTGAAACGGGAAACACATGGACACTAATGGACAGAAAAATGGACGCAGGACCGATTATATCAACCTCACATGTTGCAATCGAACCAGATGATAGATTTCAAGAGCTGTACACAAAATTAGCACAAAACGCTGCAGACCTTACTCCATCTGTAATATTAAACTATATTAAAACTGGTCAATCGAGCCCACAGAATGACAAAGAAGCCACAAAATGCTCTACAATAGATAAAACCGATGGATTAGTCGACTTTAAGAAACAAACAGCAAGAGATATTTACAACAAATTCCGCGCATACTCAATGTGGCCAAATGTTTATTTTAAAACAAAAAACATGAACATAAAAATTACTCAACTTTCTATTGTCGATCAACTTTCTTATTCAAACGTCGCTTCTGGCAATTTTATTAACTTAAACAATAAAAAACTTATTATTACAACTCTCGACGGGGCACTTGAATTAATAGAGGTTCAACCACCATCAAAAAAACCTATGAGTGGCATTAGTTTTTTAAATGGGTATAAAGATGAGCTGGAAAATTGGAATAATTTCACTGACCATACTATTATGGCTTCATGAGTTTCAAAGATCATTTTTTTTCAAAAAAACTTTGGATCCGTGGTGGAATAATAGGAGTGATCGTTTGCTTAATACTAAGCATTTTCAACTTATTCGTTTATTTTCCAATTATCGATAGTGTATTCGGAGGAATGATTCCAAACTGGGCGTTAGTTCTGCCAATCGTCACTGGGCACGCCTTTCCGATCCTCTCACATTTCATAGTACCTTACGGGTGGTTTTGTAAATTCACCGAATCTACTTGTACTTCTTGGAACATAGACAGCACACCTGGAGCCATTCCTTGGACAAATGATGGTACAGCCGGTTATTGCATAGAAAGAACGATGTCACCCACTTCATCGTGCGAAAATCTCTCTGAAATGGTAGGTTTTTGGGGACTCGTACTTCTTTTATTTATCGCGTATTTTGCTATCGGCGCAATTGTTGGATTTGTAATTCAGAAGAAGAGAGCGAAGTAAATTACACCATCTACTACTCCCCGCTCGTTAATTCGAGCGACTCAATTGCAGGCATAACTTGTGCACCTAAAATTCCTTCTAAATCGCCTCTAAACCCAACTGTGTTTTTCATAACACGTTCGATCTCTTTCTCGCGCTTATTCCAAATGCGTTCCATAGCGCGCTTTTCGCACTCAAGACCATCTTTAAGCTCTTTAAAAGCCAAAACTATCGATTCAATTCGATTCTTGAACTCGCTACCTGATAGATAGTTATATAGCATTTCCATTTTTGCATCTTTACCAACAAGAGATTGTTTAACACGGCTAAGCTCGGCTATTTCATGACGAAGTGCTGAAACGAGTGGTATGGCATATTTATATTCTGTAATCCAGACACCTTCTCTCTGGCCGAATATTTCAATATCGTCAGGCAGCACCTGAGAAGCAATAATAACAATATCTGCTTTTGCAAGAGCCTGATCGTCTTTAAGTTTCTTAATCCAATCATTGCCCCACGCTTTTGTGTTCTTAGACTCCCACAAAATAGTACCAAGCTTTTGCCCAAATGAAGAATACACACAATGAACCAAATCAGCTCCGCGAATACCTGTTGGCACATCCGTAATTGTATCCATTGGGAAAGCCGCCATAAGAGCTTGTTTCAAATTCGTTTCTTGAGCATCGCCTTGAATCTGCATTGAACCCTGCTCTGCTTTTCTTTGAGCATCTTCAAGCGCTTTTTGTAACTGTTCAAGCTGCTTTTCTTTTTCGGCCAACTTCATTTTTCCCTCTTCTTGAGCCTCTTTACGTGCGTCATCTTGAATTTTTCTCGAAACTTCATCAAGTTTACGGGCCATTTCTACTTCGGCATTTTTCACCTTAGATTCAAGCGCTCGCTCACGCTCGCGCAGTAATAACTCATGCTTGCGCGACACCTCTAACTCCTTTTCTTTCTCATCATTAATTCGTTTTAAGTCAGCCATTTGAATGTCATTTTTTTTCGCCGCTTCTTCTTGAGCAATCTTCCACAACCGAATTTTCTCCTGTTCAAGTTTTTTTGCGGAATCACGTTCAATTTCATCTTTCAACTGAGAACGAATTTTACCTGTAAGAGCATCATTTAGGGGAATCGACGTGCCACATTGAGGGCATGAAATGTTCTGGTCAGTCATATGGCGCATACTATATATGCGTGAGTGCTCATAGTCAATTATTTTTACAACAAGCGATTTATCTGTATAATCTCGGCGTTTAACTCCTACTAATATGTCATACGATCAAGGAACAATACTGAGTTTTGATAACGTTACGTTCGAATACAAAGAGAACAAACCCCTAATGAAAGATGCGTCATTTAGTGTAAAAAATGGCTCAAAGATAACAATAATGGGGCAAAATGGCGCAGGAAAATCGACGATTTTGAAAATGATTATGGAGGCGTACAAACCTCACGGGCAAAAAAATGAGAAACACACTTTTTCGCCAATAGCAGGCAAAGTAAATGTTTTTCCCGGATACACTGTGGCAACAGCACATCAGGTTATTTCACATGAAGATCGTGAACTTACTATAAAAGATTACTTCATGAAGCATTATGGTGAGCACACTTACGATATAGGAAAACGCATAGACGAAGCGCTTGCCGCCGTAAATTTCACAGCACCGCATGATCGCATTGTAAAATCTTTCTCCGGTGGCCAGCAGGCTCGTATTTTATTGGCTTCAGCTCTTATTCAAGACCCCGATTTGCTATTACTCGACGAACCAACAAATAATTTAGATGCAGACGGAATCGCTCATTTAACAGGATTTTTACTCTGTCATGACAAAACCTGTATCGTAATTTCTCATGACGCTGACTTTTTAAATAGCTTTACAGACGGAGTTTTATATCTCGATGTACACACACGAAAGGTTGAACAATACGAAGGCAATTACTACGACGTACAAGAAAAAATTGCTGCACAGATCGAGAAAGAAAACATGAAAAATGCACGTTTGGCTAAAGAGGCTCAACAAAAAAAGGAGCAGGCAAACGCCTTTGCAAATAAAGGAGGAAATCTACGTTTCGTTGCCAAAAGAATGAGAGAAGCAGCAGAAGAAATGGAGGAGAACATGGTTGATGTACGCCGTGAAGATCGCACAATTCGCTCATTTAACATCCCAATTCAAGAAGGAATGAAGGGTGAAATTTTTAACATTTCATCGGTGTCTGTGATAAAAAATCACAAGGCGACAACTAAAAAATGTAGAATTTCTCTTAATAAGAATCAACATTTGTTGCTTACAGGTCCAAATGGAATTGGCAAAACTACTCTTCTAGAGGCCCTTGCTACAGGAAAGGCAAAAGGATCAACTATAACACCTGGAATCGAAGTAGGTTATTACCGCCAAGACTTCTCTACTCTCAATTTCGAAGATACGGTTTACGACTCACTTCTTGCAGTTGCGAAAGATATAACTGAACAAAATATTCGTGGTACTGCAGCCGGTTTTTTGATTACAGGCGAGTTTATACACAGCAAAATAGGGAGCCTTTCAGAAGGCCAAAAAGGGCTTGTTGCTTTTGCAAGACTTGTACTTCAGCAACCTGGATTGCTAATTCTCGATGAGCCGACAAATCACATAAATTTCAGACATATTCCTGTTATAGCAAAAGCACTCGACGAATACGAAGGCGCAATGATTCTTGTTTCTCACGTTCCGGAATTCGTATCGCAAATCAGAATAGATCAGACACTCGACTTGGCTAGTTTATAAATTTCATAAAGTAGCTAAAAGCTGTCTATGAGATGTAATAACCACATAATTTCGCTAGCTTCGAAATGTTCCAGCTACTTCTTTTTTGGAACAACTACTTTAGGATACATTCCAGCGGGTGCCTGTTTTTTAAGAATTTGATTAATCGCAGCCTGTGCGTTTTCGAACGCTGTGCGAGAAGTCATTCCTCTAGAAGCCTGATCGATAGCATTATTAAAAATATTTGCATATCTCTCATCTGAATAGGATTTTACAGTAATCGCACTACCAACCTGATTAACAAAAACCGCAAAGTTAGGATTTTCTCTTTGTGAATCAATTAAATCACGGCGAGCAGAAGGCAAACGAGCTTTATCAAGATAAGCTTTGTTCACTTCTTTTGAAGATACATATTGTATAAAATCCCATGCAAGTGCCTGATTTTTCGATGCACGAGATACACCTAATCCATAGTAATTAGCCAACACACGTTTGCTAGAATCATCAGATGTAATTTGTGGCATTGGTGAAACCTTTACTGCCTCTGCAAGTATAGTCGACTCGCCGCGAGATTTCGCTGACGCAATTTCGTCTCTTAACCGATTAAAAAATCTAGCATATTCAATTATTGCAGCTACTTTTCCTGAAACGAATGCATCAACTTCTGGAGTTGTTGCCGCTATCGACGCATTAGTAAGTTCACTACCCCAACCAAATTCCTTAGCATTGCGATCAGCAAAAGCTAAATAATAATCAAAATACTTTTGCGCATTTTCAACAAATTGGGATTGCTTAAACCCTGAATCATAAAAATCACCGGATTGCACAATAAAAT
>JAHFJU010000060.1 GCA_023245725.1 Candidatus Peregrinibacteria bacterium | reverse complement strand
GTTTTAACTCACAACGCGTCTCATATTTTTAAAAAAATCATGGAGCGTGTCGATGAATATGAGATTTCTTGTGCTCGTCGCCGTTTTTTATGTGGTGCTTTGTTGATGATTTTTTCAATAATTGGAGCTGTGCCAGTGATTTCGTTTGCGTACAATCAAGGTTCTAAATCTGGATTCTTTGATTTTATTTCGCTTGCGTTTGCCGATATTCACACTGCTATTGATAACTGGCAGAGTTTTAGTTTTGCGATTATGGAATCGTTTCCTGCTTTGGGGCTTATTTTAATTCTGAGCATATTGCTTGTTGCAATCGTTGGTATGAACTTGCTTTCGAAAGACACGAGTATAGCAATTTCATCTTTTCATTTACATTTAAAAATCTAACAATTTTTTTATTATTTCTTAAATCCTCTTAATAATGGAACTCAAAAAAATGTTTCAATCAAATACAACTCGTATTGTTCTGTCAGTTATTGCCGGACTATTGGTTCTTTGTATCGTGTTCTCTTTCGGTATGTTTGTTGGCTTTAAGAAGGCAAATTTCTCATATCGTTGGGGTGAGAATTATTCGAGAAATTTCGGTGGTCCGCGTTACGGCATGATGAATGGTCCTATTGGAGGAATGATGGGAAGCGACTACATTCAGGCTTTTGGAACCACTGGAAAAGTGATTAAAATCGATGGCAAAAATATTATTGTAAAGACAACTGATAACGCAGAAAAAGCGATAGTAGTTTCTGATACGACATCGCTTATATCTCAACGTTCAAAGATTCAATTAACCGATGTTAAAGTTGATGACACTATTGTGGCTATAGGTGAACCGAATGAAAACGGTCAGATTGTTGCCAAGCTGGTGCGTGTTTTTCATGATGATGAAAGGCTCAACGAGCAAAATTACTCTCCGCGTGGAATGATGAATTTTTCTAGATAATTATTTCATAAAGAAGATTGTATGTATCAAAAAGTAAAAACATTTATTAGAACGCATGTTATTAGATCCATATTAATAGGATTGGTAATTGTATTCGCAGGCAACTGGGCATATGGAAAAATGACAAGCACTGCTGGGGTTACGAAATACACGATTGGGCATGTTGAACGTGGAACAATTTCAAGTTCTATATCTGGAAGTGGACAGGTCTCCGTCTCGCAAAACCTTGGAGTTAAGCCAAAAGCAACTGGTGACGTTACTTCTGTTCTTGTTAAGAAAGGGCAGTCTGTAACTGCAGGCACCCCGTTACTACAGATAGATGCACGTGATGCTGCAAAGACAGTTCGCGATGCTCAATTGAGTTTGCAGTCTGCTGTTTTATCTCTCGAAAAATTACAAAAACCTGCCGAGACATTGTCTCTTTTACAAGCTCAAAATTCATACGCACAGGCACGTCGTGATCTTACTACGCTGAAGGCTCCACCTGATGCTTTAGCCCTTTTACAGGCCGCAAACGCGGTTACGCAAGCTGAACAATCGAAGGTGACAGCTGATTCTGATTTGAGCAAGGCGTACGACGATGCGTATACATCTGCGTCGAATGTTTTTGCAGATTCACCAGACATCATGTCGAGTTTGAATAGCATGTTTTTTGATAAAACAATCGATGGATATTCTGAGAATTTTTGGTGGTATGCGAATCAACTTACAAATGACAACGACGGCGTGAAAAAATATCAAACTGCATTTAATACTTCGTACGATGCTGCGAAAAAGGATTTGCCAATAGCTCAGGACTTATTTAAATCTATTAACAGGAATTCCCCACAGGCTGACATAGAAAACGTTGTACAAAAGGCAAAATCGATGGTGAGTGAAGTCTCCGATTCTGTAAAAAATGCAAAAAGTTACGTGACTTATGTTGAGGCGAATATGAAAGATAATGACAGAATTGTTCCTGCGATTATTACTACAAATAAAAATTCATTAGATACTTACGCATCGTCGATTGATGGAGATCTTTCGTCTATTTCTACGCAGAGTTCTTCTCTTTCTAGTAAAAAAAGTGCTGTAGAATCAGCGCAGAGATCATTGTTAGAGAAGCAGCAGTCTCTCGAGGATTTGAAAAATGGTGCCGATAAAGATGCATTGAAAAAGTCTGAAGAGACAGTCGCTGAGCGAAAAGCTGCACTTGAAAAATTAACACAGGGCGCCGACGCACTCGATATAAAATCGGCGCAGTTAACGGTGCAAGAGCGTCGCAATTCTCTATCAGATGCACAAGAGAAATTATCAGATTTCTCAGTTAAGGCTCCGTTCGATGGAGTCGTAGCTGATATTCCGGTTCAAAAAGGCGACAGCGTTTCGAACGGTACTGCCGTAGTAACTTTGATTACTACTCAAATGGTAGCAGAAATTCCTCTTAATGAAGTAGATGTAGCGCAAATTGCAGTTGGGCAAAAAGCAACTCTTTCATTCGATGCAGTTCAAGATCTATCAATTTCGGGAGAAGTTGTCGAGCTTGATAATATTGGAACAGTTTCGCAGGGAGTTGTTTCGTACAAGGCAAAAATAGCTTTCGATTCACAAGACGCTCGTATAAAACCGAGCATGTCGGTGGTTGCTACGGTAATAACTGCCACTAAAACCGATGTCTTGTTGGTGCCAAATTCTGCAATAAAATCTCAGGGTTCAAATTACTATGTTGAAGTTCCAGCAACTGACACGGGAACACAAAGCTCACCTGTTGAATTGGCCGCAGCTCCAACTCGAAAATCGATAGAAATTGGAATTCAGAATGATGAATCAACCGAAATTATTTCTGGATTAAATGAAAATGATGCGGTAGTTACTTCGACTATTGCAGCAACTACAACAACCGCCGCGCCTGCTTCTGGTGGTTTAAAGATTCCGGGGCTAGGAGGTAATGGAGGAGGTGGTGGAGGTGCTGCTCGTGCGCTTGGACGTTAACATTTTAACTATGATTGAATGTAAAAATCTTACAAAGCGTTACATGACGGGCGACATTGAAACTGTCGCGCTTAAAGGCGTGACTTTCACAATTGAAGAAGGTGAATTTGTCGCTATCATGGGGCCTTCTGGCTCTGGAAAGTCGACATTGATGCACATTCTAGGTTGTCTTGATTCTCCAACATCTGGAACATATTTTCTTGATAATCACGATGTGTCAAAATTGAGCGATGATGGTCTTGCCGACATTAGAAATAAGAAAATCGGATTCGTTTTTCAGGCGTTTAATCTTTTGCCGCGTGCTTCAGTTATGCGAAATGTAACTTTGCCGCTCATTTATGCAGGAGTGCCAGAAGCTGAGCGAATTCATAAGGCTACTGAATCTTTAAATGGTGCGGCGTTTCCTGAGAAATTTTGGTATCACATGCCAAATCAACTTTCAGGAGGGATGATTCAGCGCGTTGCGATTGCGCGTGCGCTGGTAAATAATCCTTCTTTGATATTAGCCGATGAGCCAACAGGAAACCTAGATAGCAAAACTGGAGATATGGTTATTGAAACATTTCAGCGGCTTAATTCGCAGGGGCATACCATTGTTCTCATTACTCATGAACCAGATGTAGCGCAGCACGCTGCGCGAATGATTCACATTAAAGACGGTTCTATTTTGACAGACGCGCCTGTTAAAAACAGACGCATTATTCACAAAACTCTTCACCATGAATCCTAAAGATTTATTTTTAGAAACGCTTTCTGCCCTCACATCGAACAAAATTCGATCAGGGCTCACAATTCTTGGAATTGTAATTGGAATTGCTTCTGTTATTGCCATGGTTTCGATTGGTGAAGGGGCAAAAGGGTCTATTGAGTCGAGCATTCAAGGGCTTGGGTCAAATTTATTAACTGTTACTCCTGGAGTTGTTCAGGCTGGTAGAGGAGTAGTTTCGAGTGGTCGTGGAGGAGGAACAACTTTGAAAAATACAGACGCTGAAGCGCTAAAAACTTTAAGTGGTGTTGCAGCAGTTTCACCGGAATCGCAGCGCCGTTTTCAGATTGTTTCTCAAATTGGTAACAACACAAATTCAACGGTTGTTGGCGGTCAGGCTGGTTACTCAATCGCTCATAATTTGGTGGTTGAAACTGGTATTTTTATTACCGATGCTCAGGAGCGTAGTGTTGCGCGAGTGGCTGTCATTGGCCCTACAACAGCTACTGATTTATTTGGCGCGGATAATTCTGCACTCGGGAAAACGATTCGTATTAACGGAGTTATTTTTAAAGTAATAGGAGTTTTGCAGTCGAAGGGCGGGTCTGGTTTTTTTAATCAAGATGACACGGTCATTGTTCCACTTTCGACGATGCAGAAAATTCTTTCTGGGACAGATTATCTTTCGAGCATTGCAATTGCAGTGACTAATAAAGACGACATGTCTAGCGTGCAGCAAACGGCAAATGATCTATTGTTGACTCGCCATCGCGTTGCGACCGCAGATTTTTCTATTATTTCGCAGGCGGATATTTTGGGAACTCTATCTCAGGTTACTACAACTTTTACAATATTTTTGGCATCGATTGCCGGAATTTCCCTTCTTGTTGGTGGAATCGGAATTATGAATATGATGCTTACGGCTGTGACAGAACGAACTCGTGAAATAGGCTTGAGAAAGGCGATTGGGGCACGTCGCAGCGAAATTACAACTCAGTTTTTGACTGAAGCTGTTATGCTCACTTTTTTTGGCGGAGTTGTTGGCGTGCTGCTCGGTTGGTTGATCGCATTCGCAGTTTCGAGTCTCGCTGGAATTGCTACATCTGTCTCTATGCAATCTGTGTTGCTCGCGTTTGGCGTGTCTGCCGGTATCGGAATTATTTTTGGATATTATCCAGCTTCACGTGCGGCAAAATTACATCCTATTGAGGCTCTCCGGTACGAATAAAATCCTATCGAATATATTATATTTCTTATTTCATAATTTATTTCTTATATGTACAAGCAAACAAAAATCGCAGGAGTTGTAGGATTAGCAGTTGCAGTCATGGCTTTCTACGGTGGCATGAAATATGGGCAAGTAGGTTCTTCGAATTTACAGTCGGCAGGAGTAAATTTTCAAAATTCACAGCGCCAACAATTTGGCGCAGCTAGAGGTGCACGAGGTGGCAATGGCGGCGGAGTTACAGCAGGAGAAATCTTATCAAAAGATGACAAAAGCATTACTGTAAAATTGCGTGATGGCGGTTCTAAAATTGTTTTTTTGAGCGGGGCAACAGAGGTAAGCGCTTTTACCGCCGCAACGCCTGATGCCCTTGAGGTTGGCAAAACGGTTATGGTAAGCGGAAAACAGAACTCTGACGGTACTGTTACGGCACAGACTATTCAGGTAAGACCTCCTTTTACTGCACAGCCTACAATGCAAGGTGCACAAGATAAATCTGCAACAGATACGCCTGCAGCACAAAATCAGGTTGTTCCTCAATAGATGTACGTAGAAGTGTAACGAATTTTTTTTTAGTATGTACTAATGTGTATATGAAAAAATATACTCTTGGTTTTATTACAGGAATTCTTATTGCGTTAACGGCACTTGTTGCCACAGATGCGTTCGCGTTTTCTATATCTCGTTGGCGTGATGTTATAAGTGGCTCATGGTATGAAGCGGCAGTAAATGATCTTGGTGATATTGGTGTTGTAAGCGGATACCCCGATGGAACGTTTAAGCCTAGTAATAAAGTAACACGCGCCGAGGCGGCGCAAATGTTAGAAAAAATGAAGCAATATGTTGACGCGCGAGTCGAAGGAAAGTTAATACCAAAAGTTTCATCTTCTATACCTGTTGCATCTGAATCTAATCCTCAAAATACTTTGCTGGTTTCTGCTTCTAATAATTCATGTAGTGCACTAACGACACCGAAAAATTATAATGAAGTTGTCGTATCTAACATTGACGAATTAACTACTGCAATAGCTTTGGCTAATAGCACCGGTAATGTTGTAATTACTATTAAAAATGGCACTTATATTTTATCGAAAGACCTATGGATCTCTGGCGATAATATTATGATTCGCAGCCAGTCAGGAAAAAGAGATGATGTCATTTTGAAGGGACAAGGAATGAGGGGGGTTGTGGCTAGTGTATTTCATCTTATGGGTGATAATGATGTTGTTGAAAATGTTACTGTCGGGTGGGTTGCAAATCATCCAATTCAAATTCATGGTGAGTTAGATGCCGATAATCCTGTAATTCATAATGTACGATTTGTAGACGGGTATGAGCAGCTTTTGAAAGTTTCATATGACGCCGCTCATGTTGAAAAGGGCTCAGATAACGGAATTGTTGAGTGTTCTCTATTTGAATATTCTGTAGGCATCGGGCCTCAGTTTTATATTGGTGGAGTTGATGCGCACAATGCTAAAAATTGGATTGTGCGTGGAAATACTTTTAAAAATATTCGTTCTCCAGATGTTGATTTAGCTGAACATGCAATACATTTCTGGTCTAACTCTCAAGGCACTCTTGTTGAAAACAATGTGATAATTAATTCTGATCGTGGTATAGGTTTTGGTCTTGGAGATCGTGGCCACATTGGTGGAATTATTCGAAATAACTTTATATATCACGATGCTAATTCGCGTGGAGATGTCGGAATTGTGCTCGAGTCTGCCCCGGGGGCTCAAGTTTACGGCAACAAAATTTATTTGGAGAACGACTATAAAAACGCCATCGAGTATCGCTTTGGCAGTACAACGGGTGTTTCAATACATGATAATATTTCGAATAAAGCTATCGCTTCTCGCGATGGCGCGACTGGAATTGTAGCGAATAATACTACGGACGCGACCCGTCAGGCTTTCGAGGCAGAGCTGGGAAATTTTTAGGTAAAGGTGGCGGTGGTGGCAATGTTCTTTTCACTTCAGGGTTTTGTGCTGGAGTTGTCAATTTTGCTATTGCTGCATCTGGAATTGGCGGTGGAACACTTTGTGATCTTTTGGGATTTCGTACTGGGAAGAGTCGTCTTATTGTCGATTTTGATGTCCCTGTAAACGCATTTGGATCCAAGTTTTCATCTATAACTACTGCATAGCCCTTGTTTCCATTATCAGCCTTTTCTGTGGGAACTGGCGCACTTTCTTCTGGTATTGCAGATGGTTGCACTCCTTCGTATTCCGGCTCATCTTCGTCAGAGAATGGGTCAGCGACAATTCCTGATTGTTCTGAACCCGCTAATATCGCCGCCACACCTGCCGTAAAATCAGCTAGAGAAGTAATTTCGGGCGTTGCAATAATTCCAGGTGGCATTTGTATTAAAGGCCTACTGAATTGTTCAATTACCGCGCCTACGTCTTCGCTAATATCTGATGTTGATTGTGTATTAGGCGGTTGTACTGGCGGAACGCTTACGGCCTCAACAGGTGATGTTGGCCTTGTTGCAAGCTCTCTGGTTAAATTCATTCTACTAGCGGTCGGCGCATCTGGTTGGCCGCGATTTTTACGTTCAAAATTAGCAATTTCGGTTGATACACATAATTTTACTCCAGTTAAAGCTATTCTTCCTAGTTCTGCGCTTATTCGTTCTCTATCGGTTTCATTCTCAACTGTTCCCAATTCTTTGCGTTTCGTCATGTAACTCTGAACGTTTTGAATTATTTCATTAATCAATGCTCCAATTTTTTCTTGAATAGCATCTTCATTTAATCCCACAAGTCTTAGCCCGACAAATTGCGGATATTTTCTAATGATTGAAGATAATAACTTTTTCTCTTCTAATATGATTAGATTACTGTCTATGTCTACTTTGCATTTTTCTATAATTCCTGATATGAAATCAGATAAAAATCCTTTTGCCATGCTTTCAGTTTCATTCATGTCTTTTTCAATCTTCATTCGCAGATCTGAACTTATTAATTCTTCGGCTTCTATCTCTGCTCTTTTTGCAGCCTGTTTTGCCGCTCTTGCAGTTTTTTCGGCCATATCAGGCACTATTGCGGCTTTCGCGGCATTCTCCGCTATCTTCTTATTTCGTATATCTGATTTATTGCGGCTTAGTCCGATAGCTACCTCGCGTGCTGCAGCAAATCGCGCTTGAAGCTTCTCATCTTCTTTTTCCCATGGAAATGGGGCGGGGTCTTTATCTGGTGCGGTTGTACTCATATTTATCGCAACCTTAGCACATTCGCGCGATTTGGCAAGCAAAATGGCATTGGGCACCAGATATTTATATCGGTCAAGTCGGTTCAAAATGCGGTTTTTCCTTTTCTCAAGCCGATTTCTCCCGTAAAATGTGCGTATTATGAAAACACTTATAACAGGTAAAGACAGATTTTTGCTTCGTTTTGATCGTGGAGAAGAAGTTTTGGGCGAATTTAAAAAATGGGCTGATTCTATGGG
>JAHFJU010000059.1 GCA_023245725.1 Candidatus Peregrinibacteria bacterium | reverse complement strand
ATGCTTGAGGCTTTTGAAAAATTGCACTTATTTTAGAAGTAACTTTTTTAGCGTGCGCTTAGATTAGCTGCTTGTGACATCCATTTTGTTAGTGCTGAACGAGTGATAGCATCTAACGGCCTAAAATTTGATCCAAATGGGGTTTCGGTAGCAAATATACTATGTGCAGCCAATTCATATACTGTCTGTGAATACCAAGTTCCCTCAACCGGAACATCTTTAAATAGCTGTGGCAATGGACAGTTATAAACGACATTGTATGAGTAAGCGATGATAAGTGCAGCCTGCCCTCGCGATTGTATATCTTGCGGTCTAAAAAGATCACCGTACTTATACATTAAATTATTTTGAAACGCCGTACACACTGCCTGATTATACCAAGCATCACGAGGCACATCTGGAAACGTGTCACATGCCGGCACTAAGGGCAAGTTCAATGTTTGTACTAAAACTGATGCAAGCTCAGCACGAGTAACAACAGGATCCGCCACTGGATGCACATCGTTAAAGTTAATAATTCTTCCCTGGTAGGCACCGTTGCCGCCAAAGAAAGCAAAGGCACCAACGGCAATAAGAACAGCACAGGCTCCAAGAACCGCAAACAATTTTTGTTTCTTTTTCATATTTGTTATATTAAATAATTAATTACCAATATCATAACATATTACCCCCCCTCGTAAAGGAGTGGGGCTGTATATTCGTCTACCCAAATTCACTGTTTTGACCTTTGAATTGCATAAATTGAGATGAGTAATTAACTTAATTCCATAAACGTATACACGCAACAAAAACGATACCCCGCAACAGCCCTGAAGCGCAAGATGGCTTGTTTGAGCCGCAAAACGCTCCTGATTTGTTCACGTGAACAAATATACGCTCGTTTTTTGTTATACAGAAGCCATCGAGGTACTCGCAGTGGTTTGCCTAATTTTACGATTATAGCCTGAGTCACCACGGATTTGCGCTATTTACAGCTCCTTAAATTATTGTAGAAATGTGTTCCCGTGAAAGAGCCATAAAACGTTAGAAAGATACCGCAATGGGCAAACCTAAAAATTCGTGCCTTCTTAGGCTAATAATCACTCCGAATTATCTTTCAAATCGGCGAATAATTGCCTGCTAACCTCATCAAAGTGATATTTGAGCTCGTTTTCAGTAATGCTTTCGGTCTGCGATTTTGTGTAAATGCACAGCGGAACAAGGAGATCTTTTTTTAAATACAGGTACATATACGCACGAAATCCACCAGATTTTCCGCGTTTCATATCGGTACTCGAAATACGAATTTTATAAATCGAACGACCTATATAAATTTCATTGTGCAAATCTATAAAATCGATAACCCTCAAAAAACCCTCTTTAATATGCGGATATTTCTTCTTTAGGTGCATGAGCTGTTTTTTAAAATGCACAGCAAAAAAAATTATCATAAACTATAGAGTTCGTTTATACATCTTTCAACTGATCGTGTGCAGAAGACAGCGAACTGGTATCGAGCCTATCGAGGAGCGAGCCCATAATGTTAATCGACTGGTCAATTGAACTTTTCTTCGTCAAAAAATAGTATTTGATCAGAAATGTCATCGTCGCCGTGCGGTTGCCCAATCCCTCTTCTTCTTTAATAAGATCAAGCTCTTTAGGAATTTTATCGCTAACCTTGAATAAAAGCGACGCCATATATAAAAAGTATATATTTATTATATTAATAAGTGTACGGTTCCATAGTTTCAGGTGCACCCCCTTGGAAGAGTGGCGGTGTCGATAGAACAGTGAGAAGTATACCGCTGCAGGAGGCCGCATAGATAGTGACTCGTGTGGCCGAATGGTATTGAACTCAATAAGCCAATCATCTCGCCCAGTTCGTATAAATGATTATTAGGTGCCATATTCATAACTTTTTTTCTTATCAACTCCACCAGTTCTAACAATTTCTTTTATTCTTGCCTCTTCGCTAGCTTTAGCCATCACACGATCTTTTCTTGCCTCTTCAGCCTTTACAGATTCCTGCTTTTCAAGAACATCGAGAGATGTCGCATCCTTAAGCTTAACGGAAATCTCTTGACATATAGGAGAGACATCACGTTCACCAGCTCTAGTTAATAAATCATATGGAGAAACTGGAATTTTTCTCAGCCTTGAAACCTTCTCGGCTAGCTCAATAACATTATTCGCATCGTGCCCTTTTCTCTCTGTTTCATTTTTTAATTTTTTGCGGCGATCTTTGCCTACGTATTCATTCATAAAGTTTTATATAAGATATAAAATGATAAAACATAGTTAGTAACCTTTGCTAATGCAATGACTCACAAGACTATTCTTTCCTATTAAAATCCTCCAATATTTGATTCTTCAAATATGAAATTGGCGAAGTTTCATCCTCACCCATAAATATTCGCGTATTAATTGCATTCGCAGGAATATGATCAGTATCATGTTCGCGACTTAAATGGTTTATATAAATTAACTTTCCGGTCTCCTTCATATTTTTCATTACCGAAGTGTCAAACAAGCTGAGCGCTTGTTCCAAATTACCCAAATTTAATCGCATTGCTCGAGCAGCTCTTGTATCAATTTCATCAGTCATTGCATAATCTCCATCTACGGCAAGATTCAAAGTTAATGGATTCCATACAATATTTATTCCAAATTTATCACTAATTCTTTTGGTTTCCAAAATAACATCACGTTTTGCTTCTTGAATGAGAACATTCCTATACATCCAATTGTCATCAAGACTTGTCCCCTTAATATCTAGCGCCTTAGTAAAAGGCCTTAATCCGATATAAGAAATGTCACGTGATCCATATTCTGTTGTAAAAGCGTCATTATTTGAAATCTCAATAGGTCCCGAAAAACTCAGCTTCTGCTGTGCATTCAAACTAGCCAAATATTTAGAAAGATTGCCTAACTTAACTAGAACATCGTCCGTATAATCAGAGTTTTCTGACTGGTGACGAATATTATACCTAATATCGTCAGAAAGGCTAAATTTGCTGTTTGGCATAATACTAGATAATTCACGTACCTTTATTAATACAGCTCTTTCTTTTTCATTTGTAGTTTCCGAATTTTCTAAATAATCGACTGCGTCCATTCGGCCTAACACATTATCAATACCAGTTGGATCAACCACCTTAGATTCTGGACTAGTACCACTCGGAGCTTCTGGTTTATGTGATTCCAGATTATCATATACAAAACTTGTCTTAACACCAAAATTTCTAAACACGTGATTTATTTTCATATTTATTTTTATTAAATAATTAATTGCTAATATCATAACACAATACCCCCCCCTCGTAAAGAGCGCGTACGGTTCCATAGTTTCACAAAATCAGCATATAGAGAAATTGAGGAAAGCCGTGGCAACTCAAAGCAAATACCACATCTAAGGCTGCTCGCAAGGCTCATTCCAGTCATATTTCTCAGGTGGCCCATCTTCTTTTAACTTTCTTATACATGCCGCACATCCCCATCTCCTCAGCGTATCCATAAATTTTGCCCGAGATAAATCAAGGTGCCTATCACGGTGTTGAGTTATATAAGGCTCAAAAAGAGACTTTGGTAATCGCTTCTGAATTGAGGGAGACATGTTTTTTATTTTACTTTCGTATATCTCTGCCATAACCTCATCAAGATCACGAGTACCGCATGAGTAATAAGGAGCAGCACCATCTGGAAAATCCTCCGTTAAATGTTCGCGGAAAATTGCGTATGCCTCTTCCTCAGAAATAATATCATCGATTGTAAAATCCAATCCATCGATATCAAAATACTCATCTTCATTTTTTGGAATAAATATTGCGCTAGCAGCCCTTTCACTTACCAATAGTACCAACATCATCACATCAATATCATACTCAGAATTCAGCAAAGAATGTAAATCAATTCTTACTGGAGCCCTTTCAATAACACCTTGAGCTGACAGTGGTAGATTCAAAACATTAATTCTTCCAAGAGCATTCCACATATCTCCAACTAAATATTGATACATTCGTTCATCACCAATGTCCCCCGATAAAGGGTGGCCCTGCTCAAAATTGTATCCTTTTGCCGCTTCAATATCTTCTTGAAGTTTTCTGCTTCCTAACTCTTCAAGCTTGTCAAAAAATTCATCAGGAATGCCGTTTAGTGCCTGTATGTTTTCTATAGTGCCCACATTGTAAGTAAAACATAAATACTAATTATAGTCAATCATCTTTTTGCTTTGATTTGACTTCACTTTTCCGCTCCCTATAATAGTCCCGCTACAAATTAATCCTTATACCTATATGGCAGACGACCTCAAACTTACACGTAACTTCGGAATTATCGCGCATATCGATGCAGGTAAGACAACAACAACCGAACGAGTTCTTTTTTATACAGGCCGAAAGCACAAAATCGGTGAGGTGCATGAGGGTGCTGCTGAAATGGATTGGATGGAGCAAGAAAAAGAGCGTGGCATTACAATTACAGCTGCTGCTACAACATGTTTTTGGGATGTAGCAGGCAAGAAATTCCGCTTTAATATTATTGATACTCCGGGACACGTTGACTTTACTGTTGAAGTTGAACGATCACTTCGTGTGCTCGATGGTGGAGTTGTTGTTTTCGATGGATCACAAGGTGTTGAGCCACAGTCAGAAACTGTTTGGCGTCAGGCAGATAAATACGAAGTTCCTCGAATCGCGTTCATTAATAAAATGGATAAGCTCGGTGCAGACTTTTACATGAGCTTAGACTCGATTCACGAACGTCTTTCAAAGAATGCTGTTCCTGTTCAATTGCCTATTGGCGCAGAGTCAACTTTCTGCGGAATTATCGACGTAATTAAGCAAAAAGCGTTCACCTCAGAAGGCGCAAACGGTGAAAAAATTGTTGAAATTCCTATGCCAGAAGACATGGTTGAGCAGGTAAAAGAGGCTCGCGCACTAGTTGTTGAAAAAGCTTCAGAGCACGACGACGTTCTTATGGAAAAATATTTGAACGGACAAGAAATCACTGAAGAAGAAATCAAGATGGGTCTTCGAAAAGGAGTTTTAGCTAACAAACTTTACCTCGTTTATTGCGGATCATCGCTAAAAAATCTCGGCGTTCAGTTGGTACTCGATGGCGTTTGTGAGTATTTACCTTCACCAATGGATATTCCTCCTACTAAAGGAACAAACCCAGATACTGGCGAGCCAGAAGTACGTCACTCAGACATTAACGAACCATTTGCAGCTTTGGCATTTAAAATCGCGACTGATCCTTTCGTCGGAAAACTCGCGTTCTTCCGTGTTTACTCAGGAAAAATCACAGCAGGTTCTTATGTATACAACTCTTCAACTGGCAACAAAGAACGTGTTGGTCGTTTAGTTCGTTTGCACGCAAATCACCGAGAAGAAGTTAAAGAAGTTGGCGCAGGAGAAATTGCAGCGTTGATTGGGCCAAAAGAAACTTTCACAGGCCATACACTTTGCGACGAAGATCATCCAATTATTTTGGAGTCTATCGACTTTCCAGAGCCTGTTATCTCTATTGCGATTGAGCCAAAAACAAAGGCAGATCAAGAAAAAATGGGTTTTGCGTTACAAAAACTTTCTGAAGAAGATCCAACTCTTACAATTAAAACCGATGAAGAAACCGGTCAAACAATTATGGCTGGTATGGGTGAATTGCACCTCGATATTATCGTTGACCGTATGCGCCGCGAATTCAAGGTTGAGGCAAATACAGGCAAACCGCAAGTTGCTTACAAAGAAACTATTTTGAAGACTGGAGAAGGTGAAGAGAAATACGTTAAACAGACTGGTGGTCACGGACAATATGGTCACGTATTACTCCGCGTTAAAGCTCTTGAGCGTGGAGCTGGTTACCAATTCAAAGACTCTGTTGTTGGCGGACGCATTCCCCGTGAATTTATTCCAGCTATTAATAAAGGTATTCAAGAAGCACTTACAAGAGGATTACAAGCAGGTTACCCAATTATTGACGTTGAGGCAGAGGTTTACGATGGTTCATACCACGATGTTGATTCCTCTGAATTGGCATTTAAAATTGCCGGTTCACTAGCATTCCAACAGGCTTGTAAACGCGCAACTCCTGTAATTTTGGAGCCTGTCATGAATGTTGAAGTTGTTTGTGCTGACCAATATTTCGGAGATGTTATGGGGAACCTAAGCTCACGCCGTGGACAAATTATCGAGACCGGTTCTCGTGGAATGGCAAAATTCATTAAGGCTTTTGTTCCACTCGCAGAAATGTTTGGCTACGCAACCGATCTTCGTTCTATGTCACAGGGTCGTGCCTCATACTCTATGGAGTTTGGTAAGTACGAAAAAGTTTCACAGAACGTCGCAGACAAGATTATTGCGGACAGGACCAAGTAAGTCACATTTCAAAATTATTTGAATATAAACAGAGGAGCGAATCAAACGCCCCTCTGTTTTAAATTGGCGTGTGTAGAGAGGAGTTCGCGCAGCTTCACAAACGAACGCATAATTTCGATGTTAACAAATTATTAACTACCTCTGAAGTATCTAAGCCTCAATTTCCAGTACGCTTCTCCCATGAGTCTTTGTTAATTCTTTAACTGCGTGAACATCCACAGGATTGAAAAATGCGGTGTACAAATTAAAATCTTCGGTTTTACAGGCATACGCGCATATTGACTTACAAGAGGTATTCTGTTATAAGAGTCCCTATGGCTGACCCCGTTGACCTAAATGAACTATACGGAATACTAACCAGCCCTCGTAAAGAGGGTGAGTTTATTAGTTTAAGCGGAGATCAAATTTCTACAATAACCGAGTTAGTGCGAATAGCAGCCGAAAACGCAACAAGATTAGGTCAAACGGCGCAGGCGCAGAAGCCTCAGGCACAACAGAAACAGAAAACTTCAGGTGAAACATCAGAAAGAAGAAGTGAAATAGAGTTTGATCCTAACATTGAAAAAATGTTAAGAACCGGTTTTGATAGAAATATGAAAAATTGGGGTGAACTTGGTCTTTTTGATTTGCCAGAGAGAGCGGGATTTCCTATACCAAACTTTGAGGAGTACCGCCCTTATTTAGCCAAAATTCAGCACCTCGCTCAAAGTGCAGAGTTTGCCGACCAACTCGACAAGGGTTATAACGCCCTGTGCTTTACCCCAACACTTCCTTTATCTGCTCCTCATATTAGAGAAGGATGGAGCGACCTTCACCCCTCAATGCTACAAATGATGCGCGTAGCTATTCTAAAAAAATTTGGGGACTCAGGTGGTTACTGTGGAGACATTCAATACAGAACAAAACAGAATGAACTAAGGAAAGTAACTGTTGGCTCGTTTCAAGTTGAGCAGAGATCCCCTTCAGATCATATTACATTGCTTGCCTACACGGATATGAAGAATTGGAATCACTGGGCTTTTAATACAGATGACTTATCTTCAATTGAAAGAAGAAACGGTGGAGTATTAAGGCTCGAGCGCCACACTATGATTCTCCCAGAACACTTAGGACGAGCAGAGATGGCGCCGTGCGAATGGGTGGTTCTGCAGGATTGGAAAAAGCAAGCCGTAGATAAAGGACTTCCAGCGAAATTAGTGAGTCCTCAAAGTGCGCAGACGTACCTGTCATTTATGATAGATTTTATCCTAACTCAAGGCTACTTCCCTGACGCAATGGAAACGTATCGCGGTGGCCGATATGGTCAGACTGAGACTGATTTCTCAAAATCAAGACGCGCACTCATTCCGGGGACAGTCATGATGAATGAAGCTAACACCAAATATAATAAAGTTTTGACTGGCAGTTACCAAAACTGTGCCCTTGACCTACATCCAACAAATTCATCTGAGGCTGACTCATATAGCGGCATATATGCTGGCATCCGAGTCAATGAAGGGCTGTGTGACTAACTGAGTTAATTTTTTTTAAAAGGAGCGGGGTAACTCGCTCTTTTTATTTGCGATTATGCGTTACCTTAAATCCTATCTTTTCTTTTTTTTCAGCAAAACCAGACGACTCGGGTGGAACCATCAAACTCCGAATTGCATCAAAGACAACTTTAATCTGTGCATCATATTTGGTTTCCAGCGCTTCGAGTTGGCGTGCAAGTTCAGTATGAGTAGATAACAGTTCACGCAGCTTCACAAACGAACGCATAATTTCGATATTTACAGCAACTGCACGTTTACTTTTGAGTACGCTGGAGAGCATAGCTACGCCCTGCTCCGTGAATGCGTATGGCAGATATCTTCGTCCACCATAATCACTTGAGGTACCAAATTGGCACCTCAAGTTTTCAAACTCGTTTTCATTCAGCTGAAACATAAAGTCCTCCGGGAAACGATCACTATTCCGACGAACCGCGCGTTTTAAAGCCTTCGTTTCTACATGATACAACTCGGCAATCATATAATCTAAAATAACT
>JAHFJU010000058.1 GCA_023245725.1 Candidatus Peregrinibacteria bacterium | reverse complement strand
GCATAATCCTGCACCGTTGCGAACATCTTGGCGCGCCAACCAACTCAAGAAAACCGATTTACCCGAACCGGATTTTCCGATCACGTAATGGTGACGCATACGATCAGAAGGCAACATATGAACCTCACGTTTTACTCCACGATATGTGTTGTATCCCAGCAGAACGCCAGAGTCAGGCAAGTCAATCGGAGCTGGCAAAACCTTATACTGAAGCCATCTAATGATAGGCGTGTAATTATAGCGGCTATTAGGAAAGTGAAAAAATGACGCCAACTCTTCTGGAACCATCACTGATGTTTTTTCTCCAAAACTAAATATACGATGACCAATATTGTGAATCATCCACGGAGTATTTAATACATTCAGCGGAATCAATCGACGAGTCTGAAAATAATTCATTTCAGGATCCTTGAACAAGTTGATTGAAACAAAAATATCGTTCATTAATTCTTCACTTCGGTCGCGGGTTTTCCCCTCTGTGTAAAGACGAATAACTGTATCGAAACCTTCTTGTTGAGCTTTCTCACCAACATGCTTCGCGCGCTCTTCTTCGGTCTGTAACATACGAACATATGAGTCCCCTCCTTTTGCTCCAGGGGCATTTGTTCCATTCATATCGTCTTTTATTCGATCATAACCGAATACAATGCCACCAAAAATTGTCCAAATAAAACCTATAAGAGGAATTCTGCTCATTAAACTCTGCTTTTTCTTGTTTTTAAAGAGAGACGTACCTTCATCTTCAGCTATTTTTCTCCATGAATCTTCTTTTGGCCTAATCACGAATTGAATAAGGGCAGTTTCATCGTCTGACAGCTTAGACAAAACGTTTGTCATGCTGTTAAGAGGATCATTTTCAATAGTTTTATAAGTTTTAATAGGATACCAAAACTTGTTTGCTTCATAAGCATAGTAAGCGACTGGCTTGTATCCTTTCTTGTGTAACTCATATTTTTTTACATACTGAATATCAGCATCTGGATAATATGAGGTAATCTGTTTTTCAATAATATCTTTGTACTCGTCTAGCGCTACAACATACATGTTCACAATTTTTTGCTGAGCTATTATTTCGAATGTAACAAAGTGATGAGCAAACCACCAACGCCTCATTTGATTACGAAGTGTAAGCTCACGAATTTCATATAAAGAGCGGTAAAACTGCTCCATAATGCCGATTTTCTCACGAAAATCTTTTTCAACCTGCTTATCTTTATCTTTCTGTGAATCTTCACGAGGCAGCTGAATTTGCATGTACACCATGTGTTTTTCAACTAATCTATGGCGCAAGTAACGCAAAAACCAAACCATAGCAGGTACTCCAAACCATATAGCTGCGGCTGTAACAACAATTATTACTGGATGCGCAATTATCCAATCGAACACTTTTACCCACGGAATTTGATTGAATATTTTGAGAGCTTTATCGAGCATTTTTATGTTTATTTAATCTGATTATTATAGCACAAAAACGCCATCGATGCTATCAAACGACCGACGGCAAAATATCAATAGTTAATAACTCTTAGCAAAAGACCAGAGCTTCATTCACAAAATCTACGGAGAAGTCAGTTCTTCTTAATACCAATAATCGATTAAGCCCTACGTCTCAATCGCCCTCTGCATATACTCCTTAACCTCACTCAGCTTAATGCGCTCTTGCTTCATGGTATCGCGGTCACGAATTGTGACGCAGTCGTCTTTTTCAACTGTATCAAAATCAATCGTTATACAGAAAGGGGTTCCGAGCTCATCGTGACGACGATAACGCTTACCAATTGAGCCACTTTCATCGTATTCAACCATAAAGTTCTTTTTAAGCTGTGCAAAAAGTTCACGAGCCTTACCTGCAAGTGGCTCTTTTTTCATGAGTGGCAAAATAGCAGCCTTAATAGGAGCGATACTTGGCTTAAAGTGCATAACAATGCGAACGTCTGCCGGTTTTACATCGGTAGCAGGAGAAACTTCTTCTTCTTCATAAGCATCAAGCAAAGCAACCAAAGCGGTTCGAGTAACACCAAATGTAGGTTCAATACAATGAGGAACCAATTTTTCGTTTGTCTCAGGATCAAGATATTCAAGTTTCTCACCTGAAAACTTTGTATGCTGTTTTAAATCATAGTCTGTGCGGTATGCAATTCCCCACAATTCACCCCAACCAAAAGGAAATTCATACTCAACGTCCCATGTTTCTTTCGAATAATGTGAAAGCTCATTATCATCATGTTGTCTCCAACGCATTTTATCTTTCTTGAAGCCCAAAGTTTGTACAAAAAAGTTATTCATCGACTCTCGCCAGCCGTCATATAACGGCTTCCATTCAGCCTCTTTAACAAAATACTCGATCTCCATTTGTTCAAATTCGCGAGTTCTAAACGTAAAATTCCCCGGAGTAATTTCGTTACGAAATGCCTTACCAATCTGACCAATTCCAAAAGGCAATTTTTTGCGAGTTGTCTGCTGTACATTTTTAAAGTTTACAAAAATTCCTTGTGCAGTTTCTGGCCTCATATAGACCATAGCGGCAGAATCTTCTACCACACCCTGATACGTTCTAAACATTAAATTAAATGATCGTGCCTCTGTAAAATCACATGCGCCACACTTTGGGCATGGAATTTTGTGAGTATGAACAAGCTCTGAAATTTGCTTAAGAGATAGCTTTACCACATCTTCAACCCCTATTTTAGATTCGAGAAGTTTGTCACCTCGAACACGTTCGTGACATTTTTTACAATCCATCAAAGGATCAGTGAAAGACCCAACGTGCCCACTTGCCTCCCAAACACGAGGATTCATTAAAATCGCCGCATCAACACCAACCATATCTTCACGCTCCTGAATAAAAGTCTTCCACCAAGTTTTTTTAATGTTATTGATAAGTTCAACACCGTATGGCCCATAGTCCCAAGTATTTGCCAAACCTCCATAAATTTCCGATCCAGGAAACACAAAACCACGACGCTTACAAAGCGACACAATTTTATCCATAGTAACTGAGGTATTCATATATTGATTCCGTTATAATATTTAGAATTTCGGGCGAATTATAACACAGCGGAATCTAATATTATGGTTACCGGCCCATCATTAATAAAATCTACCTTCATATCGGCACCGAACTCACCTTGAGCTGTGACAACACCACGGTCGCTACATTTTTGTAAAAATTTAGAATAAAGAGGCCTTGCAATATCGCGTTTCGCCGCTCCTATAAAGCTCGGACGTCTTCCACCCTTACAATCAGCATAAAGTGTGAACTGTGAAATTACGAGCAACTCTCCATGAACATCAAGTAGAGAAAGATTCATTTTCCCATCTGAATCCTCAAAAATCCTCAAATTAATAATTTTATCTATCATCATGTCGCAAATTTGTTCATTGTCTTCATTTGCAATACCAACAAGTAATAATAATCCTTTTTCAATTTTTCCAATTATTTTTTCGCTAACCCTAACTTCTGCACGAGAAACGCGTTGTAATACTATTTTCATGCGGCAATACTACCAATCGAATCACACTAAATAAACAAAAAAGTTACTTACAATCCAAATCGAACCTATAACCGATAGAATGAACAGTGTGAATAAATTTTGACGTAAGCCATTGTTCGAGTTTTTTGCGCAATCTGCCTATATGAACGTCTAGTGTATTGCTCGAAACTTTAGCATTTCGATCCCAAACTCCTTCAATTAATGAATGACGTGTAATTAATCGACCTTTATTAAGAACGAAAAACTCAAGTAATTCATATTCTTTGTTTCGTAAAGGAATTATATGAGAATTTAACGTGACTGTACGCCTATCTGAATTTAATAATATATTTAACACTTCACTTGAACATTGAGAGACTGACTCAACTTCATTCAATAAAGAAGATTTCATCGCACGAGCCAAATATGAAAAATTACACGGAAGCGCATCGGCTCTTATTGCAACTCCACTTTCAACCAGAAATTTCCCGCTCTCAATTTCCCCATCTTTTAATAAAAAAATATTTGCTGAAGGATGCACAGATTTTAACAATCTCGCAGCATCGAGAAGTTTTGAATCACGATCTACATAAATACAAACAGTTCGTGTTGTCCATGAAAGCTCTTCAAAGTTTAGTTTTGGAGTCCACATTATTTCACGCACCGAAACTCCATCATATTTTAGTCCATCAGTTACTTGACGATGATTGCTTCCTGCTCTGTATAAAAGAAGTGCTTCCATAAAGAAAAAATATGAGTTAAAGAGTAGTAAGCAGGCTTTCAATTCGTAGCCTAGGTTGTCCATTTTATTTGACAATTCAAAAGTGTCAAAGACAGCAAACAGATTTAGTTCATAATTCTGAATTCCAACCTGTAATAGGCTCATAAATAATCGTCATTAATTCCTGACAAATACCACTATAATTGTATGATAAATAAAGAAACACTCTCATTGTTAGTAAAAAATGACAACCTTCCAGCCTTCCGCGTAAAACAGATTTTACAAGCAATATACAAAGAAGGCGTAGAGGATTTTAATCAAATAACTACACTACCGCCTGAGTTTAGAAAAAAATTAGCAGATGAACAAAAGCTGTATTGTTTTCAGATAATCAAAAAACTGCAATCTCCAGATGGAAAAACCGTAAAAGCACTTTTTAAAATGCACGACGGAGCTCTTATTGAAGGGGTTTTAATGCGTTTCAAAGATGGTAGAAACTCAGTATGTGTTTCATGCCAAGTTGGCTGCGGATTAAAATGCGCATTCTGCGCGACAGGAACAATGGGGCTAAAACGAAACCTCTCCGCTGAAGAAATTTTCGATCAAGTATTATATTTCAATAGTTATCTTAGGCAATTGGCAAAAACGCAAAACCAGGGTAAAGGCAACGAAAAAGGTGCCAGAGTCGACCACGTAATTTTCATGGGAATGGGCGAACCTATGATGAATTTCGATAATGTAACACTCGCAATCGAGTACATGAATGATCCGGAATATCTTGAAATTGCAGCACGCCATATTACAGTTTCTACATCTGGCATTGTTACGGGAATTGAAAAACTCATACAATTTCCTCTTCAAATAAACCTTGCCGTGAGTCTTCACGCTCCTAATCAAAAATTACGAGAAAGCATTATGCCAGTTGCGCGTGCATTTAATCTCGATCAACTAATGGCATCACTTAAAGAATATAACGACAAAACCCACAGACGAGTGTCGTACGAATATGTAATGCTCAAAAACATCAATGACAGCGACACAATAGCGAGAGAACTTGCAGCGCTTTTAAAAGACCAAAACTGCCATGTAAATTTAATCCCATACAATCAAACATATTTAGGATTTACCAATGCAGGAAAAACACGCATTGATGCATTTAAAAATATTTTAGAATCTCACAACATTCCAACAACCGTGAGAGTTTCGCTAGGTCAAGACATAGACGCCGCATGCGGACAGTTGGCGGTAAAAGAAGGAGAAAATCTTGTTTAGCAAACAGGTTACGGTATACTCTGCACGCAAATGCTCCCGACTACACTTCTCATTACGAACAAAACAAATATCGCTTATCTATCGCGTTTCAGAGGGTCTAACGGCGTATTACTTCTACATAAAGATAAAGGTTATTTATTTACCGATGCGCGCTATCACATTGTTGCAAAAAAGGTTTTACCATCAGATTTTTCTATAATCGACATTACAAAAGGATTCGATGATCCGTGGCAAAAACTCCTAAATAAATTGTGCCCTTCTTTAATTGGATACGAAGGTGAAGATATTGGGCTTTCACTATTTAATCGTGTCAAAAAAATATCGAAAAAGGTGAAATTCGAAAATGTGAATCACGCAATTAACGAACTTAGAATGGCAAAAACCGAAGACGAAATTCGGCTTATAAAAAAGGCTCAATCAATCACCGATGACTTATTAACCGAGCTAAAAAAAACAATCAGAGCTGGAATGAGCGAGCTTGATATCGCATGGAAAATTCGACTCCTTGCGCACGAGCTGGGAGCAGACGATATTTCTTTTGAACCGATTGTCGCTATAAATGAAAATGCTGCAGCGCCACATCATCAAAATTCTTCAAGAAAACTAAAAATCGGTGACAGGCTGTTGATTGATATGGGTGTTATTTACCAAGGATATTGCAGCGATATGACTCGAGTACTTTTTAGCAAAAAACCAACCGAGTTTGAACAAAAAATTTATACTATAGTTTGGACAGCTCAAGAACAAGCAATCGCCAATATTAGAGCCAATAAACGAGGCAAAGAGATAGACGAAATTGCCAGAAAAGTAATAACGGAGGCTGGATTTGGAGAATATTTTAACCACTCTCTCGGGCATGGAATCGGGCTCGACGTTCACGAGCTACCAAACCTATCAAGCCGATACGATAAAGTGCTAGTTGAACATAGTGTTGTAACAAGCGAACCTGGAATTTATATCGAGGGAAAAATCGGTGTTCGACTAGAAGATATGGTTATCGTTGGAGTTGAAAAGGCTGTCAACATAACCAAGTCGCCCAAGGAACTTTCGGCATGTATGATGAATCTGTAATTGTTTACTCTAACTCCTATAAATTATGTGTGGAATTATTGCTTATCGTGGCCACAAATCGAATGCAGCGCGCATGGTACTTGAAGGTTTAAAGAAACTTGAATATAGAGGATACGATTCATGGGGAGTAGCGGCACGAACAGAAGAAAAAAAAGGAGGTGTTGAGACGCCAGACATATTTATACATAAAAAAATCGGGAAAATTGGAGAGCTTAATTTGTCTGAACTTTCATTGCCGCGAAGTAATTTAGCTATGGCTCATTCTCGATGGGCAACACATGGAGGAGTTACAGTAAAGAACGCTCACCCACACGCAAGTTTAGAAAAAGACATTGTTATTATTCATAATGGAATTGTTGAAAATTATCTTGAACTAAAAAAAGAGCTCATAAAAAACCGGTATGAGTTTGTGAGCGAGACCGATACAGAAGTTGCAGCTCATGTAATACATTCTGAGTATGCAAAATGTGGGGATTTAGAAAAGGCAGTGCTGAATGCTCTTAAAAAGTTTACCGGCCGTTATGCGTTTTTAGTCATGTCGAAAAAACACGACATGCTGATTGCGGCTCGCCGAGGCTCGCCGCTCATCGTTGGCAAAGGTGAAAACGGCGACTACTTTGTCGCCTCAGACATTCCTGCGTTTCGAGCACACACCGACGAAGTTATGTATCTCGATGATGAAGAGATGGTGGTGATCGATGAATCTGGCGCACGTTTTATGGATCTTAAAAAAAATAAAGAGGTAACAAAGCGTCTTGTAAAAATAACTTGGGACACGAAAGAAGCCGAGAAGGGTGCATTCTCTCACTTTATGATCAAAGAAATTATGGATCAGAAAGAAACCATTCATAGAGCCATAAACCAAGACGAGAAGTTGATCAAAAAAGTTGCACAAGCCATCGATAAAGCATTCGGAACATACCTTGTCGGATGCGGAACAACGGGAAAAGTATGCATGGTTGGCAGTTATCTTTTTTCACGAATCGCACATAAACATATTAACGTCGAATTCGGCTCTGAGTTCCCAAATTTCAGACACTTTATTAGAAAAGGCAGCTTGTTTGTTGCCGTTTCTCAAAGCGGTGAAACAGCCGACACTCTTGAAGCAATGGAAGTGGCAAAAGAAAAAGGAGCAAAACTAATGGCACTGGTAAATGTTGAGGGATCATCGATGGATAGATTGGCCGATATTTCGATATATCAAAAAGCGGGACCTGAAAAAGCGGTGGCATCGACGAAAGCAACAACTGCTCAAATGGCTATTTTAACGCTTATCGCCTATGCCTGTGCTGGCAATATTGTTGAAGGCAAAAAACTTCTCCTTGAGACAGCATCGCTTATTAATGACATGCTAAATCCTCGTTATGAAGACCATATTCGTACGCTCGCTGAAAAAATTAAAGACGTAGAAAGCATGTATGTGATCGGTCGTGGAATGAATTATCCAATGGCACTTGAAGGTGCTATTAAATTACAAGAAGTTTCATACATTCACGCAGAAGGATTCGCAGGTGGAGAATTGAAACATGGCCCGATTGCACTTATTACAAAAGGAACTCCATGTATTGCACTCGTTGCAAATGACGAAATGAAAAATGAAATTTTATCTAATGCAATTGAGGTAAAAGCTCGCGGAGGATTTATTATCGGCGTCTCCCCTACCAACGAAGAAGTTTTTGATTATTGGATAAAAGTACCAGACGTTGGTAATGCTTCTCCTATTGTAAATATAATTCCTGTTCAAATTTTGGCTTATCACCTTGCCTTACTACGCAAAAACGACCCGGATATGCCACGAAATCTGGCTAAAAGCGTTACGGTTAAGTGATTTGCTTTCTAGTTCAGTAATTCATGAGGATATATTTCTGTATTTGAATCATTTAGTTGATCACATATTCCATCTCCTCCTTTAGTTTTGAGCGTTGCTAAACCAACACCATC
>JAHFJU010000057.1 GCA_023245725.1 Candidatus Peregrinibacteria bacterium | reverse complement strand
AAACTCTACTATTATTTAAACGGCGAATTAAAATTAAAAGGAGGAATACGAGCGGCAGATCTCGATATTTTGCGCTGGAAAATCTTTGGAAAGAATAAAATAACCGGTATTAGTGAAGTTATTAACGGGCTAATTCCTGAAGATCCGAAAAATGAAGATTTTGGCATACAGGTAAGCTGTCTTGGTACCGCTCAAGAAAGCACATGTTACTCAACAGGCAAATATTTAGAGCAACAAGAAGGCGAAGTTATTGATACTCCTCAAAAACCGATTGATGATTTTTTGAATACACACTCACAAAACTTCTTGGCTATTACTAACATGATAAATGTAGATATGATTACGGGCGCAAACCTTGGAGTGAAAGAGAAAAAACAGCTCTCATCAATAAAATACAAGTTGATTCAACTTGGCGGCGCAGAAAGCGATAAACGATTAACGCTACCTACAATAAAAGTCACTGCCGATGGATTTGAAAAAAACACCAAACAAAGTATAGACATTGAAATCAGTAGAGAACGGTCATTGCCGGTTTTCAATTACGCACTATATAGAACAAAGCCGTAGGTTTTCTTTTTCTACCCTGTAAAAAATGATATAGTCGGTATATGTCTACTTTTTACGTTACCACTTCGATTGCTTACACAAACTCAAAACCACATGCAGGTTACGCCATGGAACTTGCGCAAGCCGACTGTCTTGCACGATACCACCGACTTGTTGGTGACGACGTGTACTTCTTAACAGGTACAGATGAACACGGCCTTAAAATGGCTCAAACTGCACGCGATAATGGAATGAGTGTTGAAGCGTTAGCAGATCAAAACTCCGCAGAATTTCGCCGCCTCTCAAAATTTCTAAATATTTCGTGTGACCGTTTTATTCGCACAACCGATGGATTTCACGTTCGCGCATGTCAAACATTGTGGAAAAAACTTCAAGCAGCCGATGCAATTTATAAAAAAACTTATGAAGGATTGTACTGTGTAGGATGCGAAGCATACGTTACCGAAAAAGATTTGATAGACGGAAAATGTCCGAATCATTTAAAAGCGCCAGTTCAGTTTAAAGAAGAAAATTATTTTTTCCGATACAGCGCATACCTTTCAAAAATCAAAGAATTGATTGAGAGCGACACACTTAAAGTCGTTCCACAGTCACGAAAAAACGAGATGTTGGGGTTAATTGAATCGGGCATGACAGACAAACGCGATGTAAGTTTTTCACGACCTATCGAAGCGCTTTCGTGGGGAATTCCTGTTCCCGATGACGATTCACAAGCAATGTATGTTTGGGGCGATGCACTTACAAATTATTTAAGTGGTATAGGATTTAGCGCAGAGAATTCAGAAAACAACCAACTTCAACAAGATTCAAACGCCACTCAAAATGAAACTCAAGGAGAGCACGACACCGCTCCATCTGCCGAATTATTTACGAAATTTTGGCCTGCAAATGTTCACTTGATAGGAAAAGACATTTTGCGTTTTCATGCCGGCATTTGGATTGCGATGTTGATGGCTGCTGAACTCCCCTTACCTAAGGCAATTTACGTACATGGCTATATTACTTCAGAGGGGCAAAAGATGAGCAAGTCTATTGGGAATGTGGTTGATCCTTTCGAGGTTGGCGCGCAATTTGGTATCGATGCGCTTCGCTATTATTTGTTACGCGAAATTCCAACTACTGAAGATGGTGATTTTAATAAGAGCCGTTTTAGCGCACTCTACGGCGGCGAATTGGCAAATAATCTTGGCAATTTGGTGAGCCGAGTTTTAACAATGACCGAAAAATATTGCAGCGGAAAAATTCCGGCTCAAGTTCGTGAAGAACCAATCGTAATGAAAGTATTAGAAACTTGGAAGGATTATCAAGCAGCGATTTCTGAGTTCGATTTAAAGCGCGCGCTTGAGTGTGTTTTTCAATTGCTAACATTTGCCAACCAATATATAGACGAACAAAAACCGTGGATAACCGCTAAGACAGAGCCAATGAAGGTCCATGCGTGTCTGTATAACCTCCTCGAAATTATTCGACATTCAAGTTTAATGCTTTCGCCTTTCTTGCCCGATACAGCTAAAAAAATTCAGACCGCACTAAACTATTCATGCGAAAAGTTATACCCAAATGCAATTGAGTGGGGCGTGTTGAAAGAAGGAACGACTATTACAAAGCCTGAGATTTTGTTCCCGAAGATTGAGGGGTGAGATAAGCCTACTTCAAAGCTGAGGCATGAGAGTTTCTAGAAAAATCGGTTGCAGTCGAAGAACTATTTTGCTGCGGGGGGGGGGTGAATTTTGCCTTATCAGCAGCGTTATCCACTTGTGCAGCAGCTGCAGCAGCCTGCACAGCAGCCATATCTGCTGCTGCAGCCGCAGCCTGAGCACTTGCTTCGTTCGCTGCATTTGTCGCTTGCCTACTAGAATTTGCATCGAGCTGATCGCTGGTATCTTCGCCAGTTGCATTTGGATCATCGGCCGTGAGCGCCGTTTTAATTACAAAGCTCATTATTGAGTACGAGAGAATTATACACACCATGCCAACTAACGCCCATGTTAAGCCTTTTTTTGCCGGCCCCATTTTGTCGTCTTCACCGTGAGAAATAACAAGATTAAATCCGCTGTAAATAATAAAGAATGTTGCAATAATTGCGGCACCGCCTGTAACAACTCCTAATATTCTTCGGACAATTGTTATTCGAGCAGTATCAATTCCATAATTCTCAACACCTTTTGTTCCGCTTAGGGTAGGCATTCCTTTTGGCAAAAAAGAAGGATCAAGATTTTCAACAGCAAGTGCCATTGGTACTGTGCACATAAATAGTGTTGCGCCTATTCCTAAAATAATTAAAAACTTTTTCATATTAAACTTCAAAGTTAATTGCCATGACTCCTTTTACAATTGCATATGACATTGTAATTACAGCTAAACCAATTACCGACCACAAAAGCATATTTTTAAACTTGGTCATTTCTTCTTCGTTGCCTTGAGAAATTATCAAGTTAACACCAGCGTAAATAAACATTACGAAAGAAATTGTCGCCACCATTCCCAAAAACATTTTGATGGCTGCAGGTAAAACTTGCTCTTCTAAATCTCCAGTAGATACCATGGCCGCTAGTGATTTATCTTCATGAATCGATGATTCCGGCAAAATTTCTAATATATTCGGCGCAACTCTCCCCTCCCCAAAAACCACGTTCGGAACAACCATCGCGACTAGCGCGAGAGTAAAAATAAATCGAGTTATATATTTTTTAAACATGATTTTCAAAATGAAATTTTTGTTATGATCGTTACAATAGCACCTGCGAGCATGGCTACAACAAGCCCACCAATCGCCCATAAAACAGTTTTTCGTGCTTTTGTAATTGCTTCATCGTTACCAAGCGCAATGTGCATTTGTAAACCTCCGTAAATAATAAATATAACCGATGTTAGAGCTATGATTCCCAAAAAAGTCACCATTAACTTGGTACCGAATTCTTCTAAAACATAAGTTCGTGTTGCTTGTCCACTCATTTGATTTTGAAGACTAACACACGGCAAACTAGGAACACATGGAATCGGGCGAGGCTGTGCAGACGGTGCAGAATCTATAGGAGCACCTGAAGCAGGCGCGACCGCAGGGGGAGCATCTTGCGCATACGCAGCTACAGACCCTGTTACCAGAGCAAATGCAACTGCAAAAATAATAGAAAGTTTTCTCATCCTGTAAAGAAGGTAGGATTTATTGTGTAGAGAATAAGTGCCGATAAAAACAACAGTACTAACCCCATTAAAGACTGCATAATTCGTTCTTTCGCTTTTTCGAGACCCGATGTGTCGACTGTTATTTGAATGCCCGAAATCACTATTACTAAAACCGAAATGATTCCAATTACACCCGCCGCCCAACGATAAATTGCACCAACATAACGAGCAAGCAGGTCGGTACCAGATTTTCCATCGATACGCTCTGAAATTGTACAGCTCAAAGCCGGTACATCATTCAAAGACGTTGACTCTTTGCTATTGTCGTTGTTGCAACCTGCGTCAATAAGTTTTTTAAATTCGCCCATATTGGCCGTAATCATTTGTACTGCCGCCGTTGCTGAATCAGGAGGATCTTCTTGTTTACCTGTTGACCCATCTGGATTTATTAACATGTCAGTTGATGCACATAGTTTTATTTCGAAGGCTGGGTGCAAGGCAATATCCATGCTATCAGTCGTTGAAAAAATTGTAGATCCATATCCAATCAATTTTTGCTCATCACCCTCATTTGGCCAAGTGACGCTACCGACAATGTTATTTATATTACTATCATTACCTGCAGGAGTGTCAGTTTTATTAGTATCAAATTCAACTACTGCCCATTTTCGGCCATAAATCAACGCCTGATTATCTACCTCTGTTAAACATTTTTTATCTGTTGGTGGCCATATACTGTAATATGGAAGTTCAAAATCTTGACCACCAATTGTATATTTCATTTTCCCAGCTTCTGCGGAATTTTCACCGTCACTATGTTTTATACACCCATTTATTTTTTCGCCTTCTTTATCTGTTACCTTCCCCTCCTTGTCTACACATGAATCTTTATATCTGTTATCAGCATCTACCAAAGCCTGCGAACAAGTAAGTGGCGCAAAGGCAGGCGCTTTTTCACAAACCGACAAATGATATACTTGTTGACCAGCACCGATAGACTCCGAATAATAAACACGAAGTGTATTTGGGTCACGCGCATTTTTTGAACCACCAGTCTCAGCGGCCGTACCAGGGTCAGCAGCAGCTTGCGCAAACACAATACCAACCGGCAACGATACTCCGACTGAAAGTCCGAATATGAGCGATAGTACTATGGCGGTAATTTTTTTTAACATTTTTATATTATGAAACGAAGAACAAAGATTGAACAAAAGTAACAATAATAAATGATAGGAGTGAAACCGAAAGGCCAATAACAGAGTAAATCATCGCAGTTTTTCCGCGATCTATAAGCTCATCTTTTCCTCCTGAAACAATGGTAATTAGTGCTCCAATAATAAATACAATCAACGAAACAGTCGCAACAATTTTCACCAAAGTATCAATTGCGGCGACTAGCACAATTCGTGCGCTTTTTTCTGTACCGTCTGGCGCAGAAGTGGCCTGTACGGCAGCAGAACCATCGCTTTTTGTTTTTCCGATAGGCAAAAAATTAGAATTTTTTTGACCCGAAGTTGATAAACATCTCCCTACCGCAAATGAATCCGGCAAAGTATTAGGATTAATCGTGGTAGTTCCGTCTGCATTAGTAGTTCCCGCACTCGTAATTAACTGACAATCTTTCGGAACGCTTTCAATAGTCTGGTCTGCAGCAAATACAATATTCGCCGATAAGCTCGTTGCTATCAGTAAAAGGGCGAAAACTCCTCTAAATATTTGTTTTAATTTCATTCATATCATTATATCATTTTTTGCGTTGCTTTAAAATGCCAATAATCTTAGTATTGAGCCATACATCTGCCCCTACTGGGCGGTCACATGAAAGCCCGAATCCCTCAGGGGTCGGACCTTTTTTCGGTTTTACATTTATTTTTTAACTAAATCCCTATATGGCTCTCACACAAAATCCATCATCGCGGACTGAAAAAGTTAAAAGATATACAAAAATTGGAGCAGCTATAGCCATTGCCACAGCGACATTAACTGGCGTAGAAAAGGTTCACATCGATGTAAAAACAAGAACGCGCGAGGCGATTGAAACGCCTGAACGCAACGACAAAAACGACGTGTATAAAAATATAAAACAAGCAGGCATGTTCGGCATGTTGCCGGCTTTTTCAATTACTTTTAACGAAGAGACCGAATCAACAAAAACAGATATTGCAGATGGGCCAGTAACAGTCATGGATGAAAATGGGCTCGATATTCCAGTCGATTCCAAGAACACTTCGTGCCCTCCCCAGTTACCACTTTGCAATATTGCATTTTATAGAATGGTGCCATATTGCCTTGTTCCAAATGATCAATGTCTCGATGTACTCACAAAGCAGTACGGATTTTATCCTAAAAGTAATGAGCTGCAACTACCAACTCCTAATAAAGGTAATGCTGAATGGTTTAATCCATGGGCAAATAAAAAACTTTTAGAGGATATGAAAAGTGCGCATTCAACTAGTAACATCGAAACCGAAGACGACGACCCACGCTATTTAAATTGGGATCACCGTGGAGATTTGACGGTATCTACAATTCATAAAACACACCATGCAGATCGAGCTCACTCAGAAACAAATCCTCCAGATCAAATTGCAGAATCTGAACAAATGGCTATTCCATTTTCGCTCGTTACTCCTCTTTTTCATTATGTGAAAGACGAAAACCGAAACACGCCACTCAACAAAGACCAAGTTCAAATTATGCTGGAACTTGGCAAAAAATTACTCGATGAAAAATATGTAAATGAACTTGTGCAAAAATCGCAACTTAGCTGCGACGATATCATGGAAGTTTTTACAATATTTATTAATGACCAACTCGAACAAGCGAAAGCTGCCGAAAAATCAGGCGAAAAAACTGCAGCTGAATTTGAACAAAAAAATGTATTCATGATTCAACTTTTGGCCGCTCAACTTGGGTTTGAAAAAGTTCCCAATATAAATCAACTCGTATGGGTAAAAATACCGCCAAGCATGCTGCAAGATAAATTATGCAACAGCCAATAGTTATTCCATGTCGTCTTCTGAATCACTCATTCCACCGCCGAATGAACCTGCCAAAGCCACTTCTTCAGACTGACGTTGACGGCTTGCCTCTGCCGCAAATCCCGGATTTTGAGTTGCCTGACTTTCTCCTGTTGATTGAATGTAAATTTCTCGAGCTTTTGCTCCGCGAACTGGACCAATTACACCGTTAGCCTCCATCTCATCGAGAATTCGAGCGGCACGAGCGTAACCAATTTCAAGTCGACGTTGCAACAACGACGCCGATGCTTTTCGAGAGTCGACGATAACGGCAAGTGCATTTTCATAAAGAGGATCATTTCCTGATCCACCTTTATTTGGAGGAAGACCTGCCACATTCGCACGAGCAACTTCGCTCGAAATAATCGACTCGTCATACTCTGGCTCTCGAGTTAATTTAATTCTATTTGTAACGCGCTCAATTTCTTTTGAAGAAACATAAACGCCCTGAATACGCACCGGCTTGCTCATAGTTCCCGAAGTAAATAGCATGTCACCTTGACCGAGCAAATCTTCAGCACCTATACAATCCAAAATTGTTCGAGAGTCGATACCAGAAGTAACAGCATATGCGATACGAGCTGGAATATTGGCTTTAATAAGACCAGTAATAACATCTACCGATGGGCGCTGCGTAGCAAGCATCAAGTGCATTCCAACCGCACGAGCCATTTGCGCAATTCGACAAATCGACGCTTCAACTTCTTTACCGGCAGCCATCATCAAATCTGCAAGCTCATCAATAACTATAATAATTTTCGGTAACTTTACATCAATCGTGTCATCGTCATTATAGTCAGCGATATTTCGGTGACCTGCCTCGGCAAGCACTCCGTAACGTCGATTCATTTCAGCAACGGCCCACCTTAAAGAAGTAGCTGCTTTTTCAACATCGGTAATAACAGGAGTTAGCAAGTGAGGAATTCCGTTGTATGTATTCAACTCAACTCTCTTTGGGTCAACCATAATAAACTTTAAATCGTTCGGCGAATTTTGATAAAGGAGCGACAACAAAAAACTATTCATACCAACCGACTTACCTGCTCCAGTTGCACCTGCAATTAAAATATGTGGCATTGAACCCAAATCGACTGCCATCGCCTGTCCGCTAACACTTTGCCCAAGAGGCATGCGAAGTTGTGATTTTATTTCTTTCCACTGTTGTGTTTTTAAAATTTCTTTCAAACGAACAGTGACACGTTTATCGTTTGGAATTTCAATTCCAACAAGAGATTTCCCAGGAATCGGCGCCTCTACACGAATCGCTTTTGCCGCTAGAGCAAGGGCTAAATCGTTCTTCAATCCTGTTATTTTCGACAGCTTAACTCCTTCATGAGGGCGCAGCGTGTATTGAATAACAGTCGGCCCAACATGCACGTCGTTCATAATTACATCAATACCAAATTGATCTAGTTTATTTCGAATTACTTCTGCATTAGCCTTGAGAGTGTCATCGTCAACAACATCGGCAATTACAGGATTTTCTAAAAGATCTAGCGGCGGAAACTCCCACTTATACTCCCCCTTTACACCAAAAACGGGCTTTTGATCTTGAGCCTGATTACCAGCCATTGCAGCACGAGCGATAGCGGGATCGGCACGTTTTGGCTTCAAATCCTCTTCATCAACATCTTCATTTTCGTCGTCGTCTTCATCTTCTTCATCGTCACCGCGAGCCAACATTGCAGGCTTCACAGGTTTAATAATATTAATATGAGCATCTTCAGCTTCGTCGGTTTCATCGGGAACCTCAATAATTCCATCGTCGGTTTCGCGCATACGGTTGCGCTTTTCAAGGCGTATCTCAGGTTTCGCCTCCTTCAAAAATTCAACAATTGAAAATTCAAATGCAAGAAGAAGGCCAACAATTAGCGATGAAACAAACACGATTGCCGCGCCCCAATTACCAATTGCCAACAAAT
>JAHFJU010000056.1 GCA_023245725.1 Candidatus Peregrinibacteria bacterium | reverse complement strand
AGTTGCACCGACTCTTGATGACAACATGTCTGGTTTTTTTGTTTCCCAAAGTTGCTCATGTGAAGATGCTCTTAAACAAAACTTGAAAAATACTGCTAGCCGTTGCGCTTGGTCATCGATATGTTTAGCTTTAAATTCAGCGTCAATTGAACTCCACAATCCCATAAATCCTTCTGCGCCATCTGGTACCTCTTGTGCAGGGTTCCAGTATAGGTCTGTAAATAATTTACTGTTGGTGCCGTGTGCAATATCTCGTGCTGCCAAATCTTTTATATATAGCAAGTATGTTCGAAGAGCTGGCATCGCCGTAATATTTGCATCGGTCGCGTCGTTACCGGTTATTCTTATAAATTCGCTGCTCCAACTGTTCGTACTGCCAAAATTTACTGTCGCCCATGTTTTTAGATTGTCCCAATCTATCGAAACGCAAAATTCATGATTATCGTTTAATCTATCAACAACCTCTGGGAGGCTATCCATTTCCATACGTGGCCGAGATGGCGCGTGTCCATGTCCGCCATGTGATGAGGAGTGAGTACTCATAATTATTCAAGTAGTTTACCAACGCATTCAAAAGTTCCACTACGAGTTTTTGGATCAATAATAACTCTAACATCATTCTCTTTATATACAGTGTCACCAATTGAAAATCTGATTTTTAAAATCGATATTCTACCTTCTTGTTCATTATTTTCTATTTTCCCTTCGACATGTCGTTTCTTCCCATTTCCCTCTACATCTGTATTATTAACTTGTATTGTCCACTCATCGTTATCGCCATTTTCTTTTGAAATTTTTCCTATAAACGTAACATTTTTTAATGGATGATCTATTGCTGTTTCGCCAGCGGTTGTATTCTCTCCATCTTCTCCTTTATCACTTTTTTGGTTTTTTTCTTCGGCGTTTGATTTATGTTTTTTACTCTTAACTTTTGGTTCCTCCTCTCCATACCGTGGTGATGGCACAGCCTCATCGTCATTATTGTCGTCATCGCTAGATGTTTTTTGAGGAGCAGAAATTCTTGGACCTTCGTGTCCGTCTCCATGCTTTACTTTTTTCCCACTATGGCTTACCACTATACTTGTTGCAAGTAACGCTGCGAGGCCAACGGTTCCGATTATTCCTGATACTTTTGGGTGATCAGTTACTTTCGTCCACATGTTTTTACCAGGTTTTGATGTAGGTGCAGCTCTTACTGGCGCAGCTTCTTCATCATCTTCATCTTCTTCTGGAGCTCCCGGAGTTCCTTCAGTTGGCGCTGGTTTTTTCGCTGGTGCTGTTTTTTTAGATTCCGCTTTTGCTGGTTTACTTTCAGCCGCACCTGCTTCGTGTTCTTCGTCCTCATGTGGTGTGCTCGCGTGTCCATGCCCGTGTTTTTCAGTAGACATATTTAATTCTATGTTAAGTTAATTAGTATCCGTTACTATTATCCAATACCTCAGTCATTTTGTCAATATAACCTCGACCTATGCGGTTTGGGCCAATCGGTCTCCTATGTTATGGTCTGCGGGTATGAAAACAACCCTTACTCAGCAAGAACACAATCAGCACTTAATTACTCTTAACGTAGAAGAGGCAGATTTGGCAGAATATAAAGATAAAGCCGCCAAAGCACTTTCTCACCATGTAAATATTCCGGGATTTCGCCCAGGATCTGCTCCAACTTTCGCTGTTATTTCACATGTTGGTGCCGAAGCATTCCGCCAAGAGGTAATCGACCAAGCGCTTCCACACCTTTATTACAAAGCAATAATGGAGCACAAAATCGATCCCATTGCTGCTCCACGTATTTCTATTAAATCGAAAGAGCCGCTTGTTTTTGAAGCAATTATTGCGACTATGCCAATAGTTAAAATGAAAGATTTAGAAAAGCTTAAGCATGAGCCTGTCGATACTTCTGTTACAGATAAAGAAGTTGACGATGTAATTAAAGAAATGCTCAAAATGCACGCAACTTTCAAACCACTTGAAGGCGCGGTTGAAAAAGGCGATAAATTAGAAATAGCATTTAAAGGATTCGATGAAGGGGGAGTTGAACTCGAAAATACTGTTAGCAAAAATCACCCGTTGTTTGTCGGAGAAGGCCAGCTAATTCCCGGATTCGAAGACAATCTAATTGGAATGAAGGTCGGTGAGAAGAAGAAATTTCCTATTACTTTCCCTAAAGATTACGGGCACAAGCCATTCCAGAACAAAAATGTTTCTTTCGAAGTAGAGGTTTTAAAGGGTGATAAACCGGTTTTTCCCGAATTTGACGAAGTTCTTGTTGAAAAATTACTAGGTAAGAAAGATACAAAGGAGAATTTAATAAAAATTATTAAAGAAGATTTAGCACTTCGCAAAAAACAAGAAATGCGAAAACAGCGAGAGGGAAGCCTTATGGATAAAATGATCGAAAATGCAGATGTTGATGTTCCACCTATTTTGATAGATGAAGAAGTCGATTACATGATGGAAGAGTTAAAAGAGCGTTTCGAGAAGCAAGGTGGTTCATTCGAAAAATTAATGGAGTCACTTGCTAAAAAAGGTAAGGACCAGCGAAAGGAGTATGTTGCCGAGGCAACAAATCGTGTAAAAATTCGTTTAATTTTGAATCATTTGTTTGTTGAACTAAAAATAGAGGTGTCTGACGACGACATGATTAAGGCTGGCGAAACATTGCTGAATCAAGCTCCAGTGGCTGAACGCGAAAAGGTAAAAGACCAACTTGATCAAAAGAAGGGGATTTATCTTCGCCTAAAAAATAACTTGATGCTCGAAAAGCTGATCAATCATTTTATTGGAGAGTAATTTTAAGTTCAATTCGAATTGATTGCTCAATATTTAAAAACCGTGTCGTAATAAAGCACGGTTTTTCTAGTTCATTCCTCCCGGAGATTCTTCGTCTTCTTGTTTGTTCTTCAACAATTCTATAATTAGGCCGTAATAAAACGCTCCAGCAAACATTCCAAGCATTGTTAGTCCAAAAACTGTAAGAGTGCCGTTTAATTCAATCGATGTAAAAAACACTGTGAACCCGTCAAATGTGTTGGCAAAGTTCTGAAAACCAACAATTAGAATAATTACTGTGAAAAATAGAGCTCCAAATTTATAAAAGTTTTTCATAACTTTTGTTTCTTTTATTATACAATTATTTTGCAATTCTAGCAATTGTATAAAAAAATTGTACATTGAACAGGGAATTGTAGTTTTAAAATATTATTTTCGTATTAATGCAATGTATAATTCTTGGCTGTTTTTCCTTTGCTGTTAGCCAAATGTTACGCGTGCATATGAGCGGTTGATAATTTTTTAGTTCAACTACTTGATTTTCGTTCCACTTTTTTATACACTCCGAGAGAACTGAATAAAATATATGCTCAAAAGATTATTTACATCGAAGGCGCGAATTAAGTTGCTAGAAACATTTCTCATGAACCCAAATGGTGAGTTTTTTATTCGTGAGCTAACTCGTCGTCTAGATGAACAAATTAACTCTGTACGTCGCGAACTTGGTAATTTGAAGAACCTTGGTTTACTTAGATCACGCATGAAAGATCGAAAAAAGTTCTATATTGTTAATAAGAATTTCGTTTTGTTCAATGAACTTCGCGCGATTATAATGAAATCTTCTGAGAGCCTTGAGCAGTTAGCTAAAAAAATTCAGAAACTTGGCGATATTGATCTTCTTATTATTTCAGGTGTCTTTATTGAAAAGAGTTCACCAACCGACCTTTTTATAGTTGGAACTATTAATAAGTCTGTATTAAATGATTTCTTCGAGAAAGAACTTGATTTGAAATATCCTATCAAAACAAGCGTTTTATCGCGTGAAGACTTTTTGTATCGCATGAAAATCAACGATAAATTCGTTAAAGACATTGTAAATGACAACGAAAATGTTGTTGCTATAAATCGCCTTGAAAAACATTTAGAGGAGGTGGTATAGTCCCTGCGCTATGAATAAATTTGTCAAAAAACTCGATTCAACGGTGGTCTGCGCACCATCTCTACCAACTTTAAAAAGTGGTTTAACTGTACGTGTTCACCAGAAAATTAAAGAAGGTGACAAACAACGCGTTCAGATTTTTGAAGGATTGGTTATTAAAATAAGTTCAGGTAGCGGTGTATCAAAGACATTTACAGTACGAAAGGTTGTTGATGGCGTAGGAGTCGAGAAAATTTTCCCTGTACAGTCGCCAAATGTATCGAAGATTGAGGTTGTTCGTGCATCTAAAGTACGACGCGCAAAGCTTTATTACCTACGTAAGAATAAGTCATTTAAACTTTATAATACTGCGATTGATGCTGAGGTTATGCCTGAAGAAACAGTTAATGCATAGTTTTGTATTTTTACTAAAATTTGAAAAGCTCCTGAATGGGGGCTTTTTTTTATTTGCTTTAATAGGTAGTATTTGTAAGTGAAATATCTTGTCTGTGGCAATTACGGAGTTGAGAATGTTGGCGACGAATGTATTGCAAAAGGAATTGAGAATTTACTTAAGTTCAAAGATTCAGAAGCAAGTGTGGTGCTTATGGGAAAAGGAAATCTGCTTCCATTTGGAATTCGCACTTTTATTAAGAGCATTTTTAATCCAAGTCGGTGGATACATCCAATATCTCTTATTAGAGCTTGCGACCATTTTATTTTAGGCGGTGGTGGACTCTTCACCGATGAAGAGAGGCCGCTAACGGGCTTCTTTTGGGCAATGCAGGGAGTAGTGGCATCAATCCTCATTAAAAAACAGGTAACGGTTCTAGGGGTTAGCTGTGGCTCTATGGGTATAATAAGTCGTCTTTTTACACGGATTTTATTTAAAAGAGCTAAAAATGTTTATTGTCGTGATGATCATTCGGTTGCTATTGCAAAGAAGCTTGGAGCTAAAAATGCGGTGCTGTGCCCCGACATGGCAGTGTATTTTTTTACATCAAATGCGCATATTGACGCAAAGAAGAATAGTAGTGAAAAAGTAGCTGTTTTTATTTTGCGAGATTATAAAAATATCTGTAATAATACGATCACAAATTTTGTACGAATGATTGGCTATATATACTCGAAATATGGCTTTAGAACTATGTTATTGGACTTTCAGAATGATTCAAAAAGAACTGACGGCTTGTTGAGTAAAATAATAGTTCAAAATTCAAATAAGAACATAATTAGTATTCATCAGATTCTGCGTAATTTAAACGGTCTGTCTAGTGTATTGAGAAATGCCGAATTTGTTGTTTCGATGCGATATCATGGAGGGTTAATATCGCTAATTGAGAATATTCCCTTCATATCTATTAACTATATGCAAAAGTCGTCAAATTTTTGGCGAAGATTTGATGGAATTGTGACAGTATCACTCGATGAATTTTCAAAATCTACATTTTCATTAGAGAGTATGTTGTCTTGTTGTGTTGATAGTGAATATCGCAAGTTAGTTGAAAGGTACTCAAATGAATATCAGAGCTTCGCGGAATCCTTTAAAAGTAATGATTTGCTCGCCTGATTCTTTAAGTTTTAGCTTTTTTCTGCATAAATCCTATATGTTTTTTTGGCTTAGAGACCGCTTCAAGCTTATTTTTATGTTTATAGTATTGACAAATAGTTTTTTATTGTGATATAAACAATCCCTTTTGTATAAACTTAAGTACTTAACACTTTAGATTCTATGGTGAATACTCCAAATCTCGGTCGCGAGGCGACTCAAACTGGCAGCGAAACTCGTGCGAATATCCGCAAGCCAAATAAATTAAATGCGCTTTCTACTACTGTACTTGCTGGTGCAATTGCTGCATTGACTCCTTTACATGCTGGTGCTCAAGGTTACGCAGGTTCACGAATTGACGATGAGAATGCTGTTAAAATTCTTGCTGTACATGGTACGGGTTATGAAGCAAATATGGCGACCGATGATAGCGGAAGAATGGTAACAGTAACTGGCGGACCTGCCGGTAGCGAAGTTATATTAGATGCAGCTTGCCCAGCTGGAAATGACTATGAATTAAAAATTACTGACACTCGATTACATCACCGCGAAGATAAACCGACAAACGATGAGAGACAAACTAAAAATGTTACTCATGTTCATGTTGACATGGCTATAACTGGTAGCAATTACATGACTATTGCATGTGATAATAAAGATGGCGACCCCAAAGAAATGCAATTGGTATTTGAAACTGATCCTAGTGCAAAGGCAACTGGTGATGTATCGCCAATTCATCATTCAAGTTCTCCTTTTGATTCCTTAGGTAGTAAGTGGCATTTAGGTGCTGGCGCGGCCCTTTCACTTGAACAAATTACCCCCGGAGTTGGACAAAAGACTAAATATGATACTGGTTTCGGTGGAGTTGTTCATGGCGCTGTTCAAGTTAGCGATTCAGTCGATGTAGGTTTGCGCTTAAATGCATTGTGGCAGCCCGTTGAAGGTCATGATGTAAATAGTGATGGAACGCCTAATGGAAGAACTTATACAACTCATTTGCCATTAATCACGGCTGGTGCTGAGCTTGGTATAGATTTAGGTGATTTTGCTCGAGTATCTGTAGGTCCTTGTGTTGTTCACTCTTTTGGTCAAGGATTTGATACTTATAGAGCAGTTAACTCTGATACAAGCGCTGCAGCAATGGGTGATATCTCATTATTCTTTGGTACACCAGGGGAGTTGCAAGGAGAGCTAAATGCTCACGTTCAAGTTAATCCAAAAGAAGATACCCCTACAATTTTTTACATAGGTGTAGGTGTCGCTAAATAACTCAATTCGTAACTAATTTTTTATATTATGAGAAATTCTCCATCATCACAAAAAGAAGGCTTTCGCCGTCGTGGACTAACATCAACGCGAAACTCCGCGAAAGGTTTTCTAACCAATATGGCATTTGCTACTGCATTGCTTGCGGCAAGTGGATGTTCCCAAAATTTGCCTACATTTACTGCACGCCCTAATCTAGTTACTGGTGATGCAACTACTGATGGTGGCACAGATGGCGGTGATGCAGGCGACGCAGGAACCGATGCTGAACTAGGTGGCGCACTTGTTCCCACTGGTAAAGATTCAGATGATGATGGGGTTCTTAATACCGAAGATAATTGTCCTTATGCAATAAATCCGGGGCAAGAGGATTCTGATGGTGATGGAATAGGTGATTTTTGTGAAGATGCACAGTGTTTGGCTGATCCTGACATAAATTGTCGTGGTGGAAACCCGGTTTCTGATAGCGATGGCGATGGGGTTGGAGATGCAGTTGATTTGTGCCCAGGTGTTCCAGACGCATCTAATCGTGATAGTGACGGTGATTTAGTTGGTGACGCATGCGATGCTGCTCCAAATAGTGCCGAGAATAGGGTTGTTATCGGGAGCGAAGGTGATGTTTGTATAGAAGGTCAAACTCGTGTTTCTGGTAGCAATATTGGTGAATGCAAACAACAAATCGTTACTTGTACTTTGACCTCGCCGACTACTACTGAATGGGTTGAGACTCAACAGGCAGTATTACCACAGGCAACAAATGAATGTGCAACTCAAGTTGATAAAGACTGTAACGGTGTAATAAATAATGGTTTAACAGGTCGTGGTTGTGAATGTGCTATTGTCGGTGAAGTTGAACGTTGTGGAGTTCCTCCTGAGTTAGATGGAGTTGGAATTTGTACTTCTGGGTTTACTGTTTGTCAGGCCGATAATACGACGAGCGATTGTATTGGCGCAGTATTACCTGATCCAAATGGTGAGGGTGACGCGCCTGATGGTCAAGATAATAATTGTAGAAATGGAGTTGATGAAGATTTTGTTAATCAACCTTGTGACACCGGTTTAGATGGACGTTTTGCAGCTGGTAGAACGGTCGTTGAATTAAATAATGGAACTTATGCATCAAAATGTATAGGCAATGTTCCCCAAACTGGTGAGGTTTGTAATGGCCTTGATGATGATGGTGATGGATTTGTAGATGAAGGCCCAGATGGAAATGGTGATGGACTTGTCGATGAAGGCCCAGATGGAAACGGTTTTCCAAACGAAACTGTCGGCATTGCTAATGTTACAGCTATTCCCGGAGTAACTGTTCCAGTTGGAATCGGTGCATGTGCAGACCAAATTCTGCCGGGTATGCGATTTGTTTGTGCAACTCTTAACACTGTAAAAGTTAATGGAATAGTTGTTGGAGCAGAGGTATGTGGAGATGGTTCTGATGGTAATTGTAATGGCCGTGTTGATGAAGGTTGTGCAGGTGGAGTTCCCGGAATCGGTGCTGTTTGTGGTACATCAAATGTTGGTGAATGTACTTTGGGGCATCAGGCTGTTGATGAACATGGAGTTATTTCACAAGAGTGTCTCGATGCTAATGGAAATCCAAATGTAAATCCTACGCAAGAAATTTGCGATAACAAAGATAATGACTGTATTGGAGGTGTAGATGATGGACTCGGAAAAGGTGACCCATGTAATCATATTGAAGGATGTTCAGATGGGGTTAAGGTTTGTGCGCCTGATGGATCTGTTGCTTGTGATACAAGAGCTCAAGTTCGATTAGGAGTAGCTGGGAATCTGCCTTGCATCGATATAAATAACGATAAAGTTGTTGATAATTTGCCGATTCAGCGAGTAATAAATGGAGTTCCAGTAAATGGCGAAGTACTTACTGTTGGGCAAGCTTGTACAGGAATTGCAATCGATGAACATGGTCAAGCTTTACCTAACGTTGATGCTGGCGCATGTAATAGATTAAGCGTTGCTGTTTGTGAACTTTTTGGTGCAGCCAATACTTGTTTAGCGGCAGAGTGCCCCTCTGATGAGTGTCATTCTCAATCAGAGATTTCAATGAATCTTACTGATGATAATGGTAATGGAAAAATTGATGAAAATGATGATGCTGGTTGTGTTCGTGAAGGTTTACAAGCACTTTGTAATAGACCTGCTGGAATAGCAGATGAAACAATGTGTCATGCTGGAGTTACTACGTGTAGAAACGGTAAATGGGGTGATTGC
>JAHFJU010000055.1 GCA_023245725.1 Candidatus Peregrinibacteria bacterium | reverse complement strand
ATTATTTATCGAGTTCAGAATGAATTATGATTAAGTTTTCCGTAAAAAATCTTCTGTCTAGTCCCATACTTCTTATTGTAAAATCACCTGATAAAATATCACATGAATGTTTTGTCAGCATTAAAGCACAACGAGGGGCAACATCTTTAATTAAAATCATAAGAGTTTTTGCAGCTTCAATTATTTTTTGTTTTTCATCTTCGGTCATACTTTACCTTTCAAAAATAATCGGCATAGCTACAACACGTCGAACAACAGCAATTGCCATCATACCATTCTGGATGTTCGTATTCTTCTAAAGTAAGATCTAATAGCCGTTCGTATTCAACAGGATCTTTGTCATAAGTAAGATTGCTTAATTTTTTCCAATCATCTTCAGTCATAATCACCTTTCAAAATTAGGAAGCAAGGCAGGGCTTGATACCTGCTAATTGTGTAGTGCTAAAAGCCTCGGCAAGTTTTGTTCCCTCGCTCGTCAATCCGTACACAACCAAATTAGGGCTCTATTTGCGTGTTCTTCCACGCCGCTTGCTTCCTGCCCATGTGGCCTGATTTGAACAGACTTACGTTTCTAGCGTGTTACCCACCACGCCGCACATGGTAAATCCCCGTCTCTCCGAGGTGTCACTGGTTGGACTCTTCTGTCGCGAATACCCGCTGCCCGTCCAGTCGTCGCGTTAAAGAATTTACGACCGCGACCCCGACCCCGACCGCGACCGCGACCGCGACCCCAACCATAAATCAAAAAATGATTTTAGATATTTATTCATTTCTGACTTTCTAAAAGTGCGTGCGCCCATTTGGTCACATCGCAAATTGAAGAAACTGGAATGATTACATCATCAACAAAAATGGGCTGTCTAAATTTAATTCGCATCATAATCACCTTTCAAAATATCCATTCGCTGGGTATTTCGCCATTATCGTCAACCCATTCTTTATCTGTCGCATTCAAATCCTTTGTGAGCTTTTTAAATGTCCCACATTCAATATATTCACCTCTATAAAAGCAGACCTCAACCCATCCTTCAGGCAAATCATGACCCCAATTTTTTCTTTGAGATACTAAATAAATAATTGTGTGATCCCCATCTATCATAATCACCTTTCAAAATTAATCGCGGGCCGGATTTGTTTTAATGTCACCGGCTATGAACGGCTTGTGCAAGTAGCATTCTCTATTAAATTGCAATAATGTATAGAGCACGTTCCTACCGTGCTGCCGCGATTTTGCATTGCTGCAAATTTGTCTACGTCTCCTGCACAAATTCAATTGCCTGCATCCAATTTGCTCCAGCTTCTGCTCTTGCTTTTTTAATCAGACCTGGGAACGTGCTGATCCGAACCTGTTCGCAGTCGTTAATATCATCGGGCAAATCATCCTCATCGCCGCGCCATTGCAAAAATTCTTCTCTTGTTTTTGGTACAGGTAGAATTGTTTGCTTGTCTGCAAATTTATCTGTCCACCGCACAAGAAGACCCCTTACTTTTTCATCGCCTAATTCAAACTCAAGAAGTTCGTTGTTATGTTTTGCTGATACAACGATATGCGGAATTTTTTCTTTGAATTTTTGAAACCCAACTTTTGAAATCACAGCCATTCGCACTTCCGCGTTTGATTCTTTAAGAACGTCTTCAACATTAATATTTTCAGCCTGTGTTAATATATATTTTTCAGGCACTCTCACACCGTGAATAGCATAAATTGAAAAACCATCAGGATAGGACAGTGCGGGTTTATTTGATGAATGCAGCCGTCCCTGATCGTCTCTTAACAAAGTATTGTGTCGCTCAGAACACCAACAAATATTTTTATGCGGTAACCACCAACCGCCATTTTTTGTTATTTTCTCGATTCCAGACAATTTTTGAGTCTGCTTGTCTAGCAAACAAACTTCTTTGAAATACGAATAAAAACCCACCCAATTTGCATCATGCTGCCCGTATCCGCTGTCCCAGACGCTGGCCATGACGCTGGCCCTGACGCTGGCCATGACGCTGTCCCAGACGCTGTCCCAGACGCTGTCCCAGACGCTGGCCCTGACGCTGGCCATGACGCTGTCCCTGACGCTGGCCATGACGCTGTCCCTGACGCTGGCCTCTATTTTTTCTTTCCACTCATTATTTTTTTCAAGATTTAAAATAATTGCTCGTGTCAGTCCTGCCGACAGAGGGGACTCGCACCAAACAATTTTAGGTTTTTCTAATCCTGCAATTTTATAAGTCTCTTCAACGCCCGCTTCGACTTCAGAACGATTTGCAGGCTCGCATGACAATCCAATATCGGTCCATTTTTTTATAAATTCTGGAAATCTCAAAATTTGTTCGGGTGTTAATTCGTTTATCATATTAATCCTTAACCTTTCTTTCCATTTTTGAAAACCAATCCCATTCAACTTGCTTGTGGTTGTCATATAATCCGACTGGAAAACTTAGAGACTCATGTTCTTCATGCGTCACTTGCTGTCCTTCTTTCAGACATTCTACGATCATCAATTCAGCGGTTGCATGAGATATTGCGAGGTCAATTGATTTTTTTACATACAAATTCGCAATCGTTTTATCGACACGATGTGCATGTGTTGACACTTCTCCAAATGCCACGATACCGTCTTTATTTTTCTCAAAATCTTTTGGGATCTCTTGTATCCTCTGTGTAAAAAGAACATCACCTTGCCGCCATACTTTTAATTTTTTCATATATTCCCTTCCCGCCCCGTGGGGCTTGGTTAAAAAACTTTTTGAACCTCTGAAATTTTATTAGCAATCAAACCATGTTCGTCATCAAGAGTCTTTAGAAAATCAATGAGCAAATCATATTTTCTTAAATACAGCGAATAATTTTTTTCACTGTCTTCTCGCATCGAAGCGTAAATCAAAATCATGTTCCAGTCTTCAAGCGGCATTTCTATTTTTGCCGTTGTTTTTTTAAAATCCATATTCCCTTCCCACCCCGTGAGGCTTATTATTTAATCCACCAAAAAATGCGCTTCCACCATTTCAACTTGTATTTCACTGAAGCACTTTTTCTTTTTTGTAGTACTTGAATCAATGTAGCGTTGCAGATTGTTCGTGTCATATTATTTCCCGGAAAATGAAACGTTGCAGCTTTCGACAATGCGAATGCCCGGGCAAATGAAATCAGGGCCAAGCGTGCGCGCTTGATTTGCCAAAAGTTTTTCATTTGGAATCAGATATTGCCTCGGAATCAAATTTGCGTCCACGATCTCGTATGAGTATTTTTTTCGTGCGACAGCGCCTTTTATTTTTGGGATCTCGTTTTGAATCGGGATAACTTTTGCAGCAACCGGCGCAACGTTAACCGGCGCTTCCATCACTGCATCGGCCTCTTCTTTGTACCCTAGTTTTTCGAGTTCAACGGCCTGCGCAAGTCGGTCCTCTTCCATTCTCTTCTGTTCTTTTTCTTGCAGAGCCTTTGCCTCGGCATCTGCCTTCTCGCGTTCAATGCGCACGCGCTCGCGCTCAATGCGTTCTTGTTCCATTTTCCAAGTTCCGCACTTCGAGCGCAACATTGAGATTGCCTGATTAAACGGGTCGAGCAATTCCTTTTCCATCGCGCAAATTGATTTGTGGGCCTTGTTTGCCAGTTCCTTAGGCTCTTTGTATTTAGCCTCGATCTGGTCGATTATTTTTTTGATCGACTTACCGAAATCGACACTCATTGAATAATCGTCATTGCTCGCAATCTGGATTGCATTGACTCGCTCAACGACCGTTGGCAATTGAGATTGTTCGCTTTGTGTGTCTGGTATTTGAATTTGATTTTCCATTTTTTTAGTCTCCTCGTTTTCGTTAATCCCAATACAAAACTATTTTTGAATCGGGTGACAATATTGATAAATACATCATAATTGCCTTATTTCCTTCTTTTAAAAATCTGTCTAAAATTTCTTCTTGAATCAATCTGTACAAATCTTTTGCATAAACACATTTTAATTTTATCCCATATGAATCTTTTGTTGTGTATCCATAATGGTTATCTACACGCAAGCCCAGTCCGTCTTCTTTTGATAAATAGCTGCAAAAATAAAATGGGACATCAAAGGCAGGAAGTTTTTTTATCTTTTCAAACAATTTCAGATCTCTATCACATTCAAGAATTGTATGCGAAAAACATAATTTAATACGTTCAACGTCAGTTTTTATCGGTAACAAGAAAAGATCCACTCCCATAAATTCAGTCTCCTTGATTTATTTTTTAACAGTCAATTATAATTAACGCAATCATTTTTTAATCAGTTTTACAATATTTAACGCGGACAAAAACACATTGAAATCGTTCGGATCATCATGCCTATTCAGTTTATACGTTCCATCGGGAAACAAGCGTAGGTCAAAGCGGTCCGGTCGATAGCATTTTATCAATTGAAATTCTGAATAGGCGGCGGTCTGATAACGTGCTGTTGCCGACGCTCCTGTTTTGATATCAATCAAAGCCGGTCTATTATTCAGCGTGCAAACGATGTCAGGCGTGCCCGCATAGTTGTATTGCAGATTGATCTGCCTGCGCTCGCATAGTTTTATAATCGGTTCAAACTTCACCAGACTTTTGAATTTCAGAAACGCATCAACGTATGGTTTTATCATCGCGTGCAATCCGGCATAATCCAAATCATTGATCAGAGATAAAGACACGGCCTTGTGCACGGCCTTGCCACGTTCTCTTGACAGATCATCAAACCAGCGATCATCAATTAGACCGCTGGCTTTTAACACGTGAGTCACACTCGCAACGGTTTTTCCGTCGTATGTGTAAACGTGTTTTTCTTTGTCGAAAGTGAGTTCATTCATTTTGATTCAACCCATTTCATGACGGCGTCAAACTCAACATTGAGCAAGTTGTCCATGATGTCACAACCGAAATTTTCTTTTATGTATTTATTGAATGTTTCGGCCGGGACTTGCTTTGCTATCAAGGCTTTGCGAAGTTCTGCACAATCCTCGTTAGTGAGTCTTGTCGGCCCTGCCTGCGCATCGAAATCAGGAAGCGGACAATTGCTCGCCTCTTTTGTTTTTTCTTTTTTGGCCACCGGCTCGGCGACGACTTCAATGGGATTTTCAGTCTCGGACTTTTCACTCAGACTCTTCGGGTCAAGATCCTCGTAATTGATATCAACCTCGATTGCGTCGTCATTCGATGAATCAAAATCCTTCGTGAGTGCGTCATGAAATTCAGGTGACAACGTAAGTTTTTTCGAGTGTTTTCTAATCGCTGTCTTTTTTGCCATTTCGTTATAATCCGTAACCCACGGCCCGTTGTTTTTTGATTTGCTCTTGCTGCGCGCATGCTCAACGTCATCAAGTGTAAGCACCTCATATTCATCAACTCCGGCTTTATTTTTAACGTGAGAATAAACGGCCAAAGTTTTGCCTCGTGGTTTCAGCCAGTTTATTTTATGAGTAACAACGCCGTTGTCCCAGCCAAACTCGTCGTTTTCGCAAACCAATTCAGCCCGCCACATCACGACTTCACCGGATCTTTTTGCTAGCTCGATCAATCCCTTGTAGTCGATAATCAGAGTGGCGGCATTGCCGTAGGGAATAATGTGAGCACGTCTTCCGTCAGGCTCAAGCCCAAGACTCGAACAATCGAGCATGACCTGAAACATACTTGCTTGCGTGCATTGCGCAAGTTTTGGATTTTTCATCAGCGTAGTTAACGCAACGCGGGCGAATCGATCCGGCGTCATGTGTGACGGCAAAGCGGATTTTAAAGCGCCTTTGAATTGGTCGCTCTGCAACCAGTCCTTGATTGTTTTCGGTTCCTCTTTTTTTATTGCAATTGCCTCGGTCATAAAATCTCTTTCTTTTTTTTAAGCGAGGGGATAAAATGACGGGACTTCCGTCGATTAGTCTCCTCGGAGTTTACCCCGTACAGTGCCTGTCATTGTGCGGGGTTTTTATTTTCAAGCAGAAAAGAATGACAAATCTTTTTTTAGTATCTCACAAATCGCGCTGATATAGATAAAAGAAGGCTGGGCACCGTGTTCCCATCGGAACACCAGCGCCTTGCTCGCCTTTGCATTATATTTTTTCAACGCTTCTGTGAATTTACCAAACGTGATTTGCTGTGCAATTCTCTCCGCCCTGAATTTTTCCGCGCTGAAGCGGAAGTCGTTTTTCTTTTTTTTCATATCGTCAATCTATAGAGTTAATTCAAATCAACGTCAATCGTTTCAATGAAGTCGTCGTCGTTTTTTTTCCTGCGGTATCATCTGGCAAAACAATAATCCAAACGCGGCCGATAAAATAAACCAGCCCGTCACAAACATAATCGTCTGCATGATCATAAAAGACCCCCATTATTTTTCAGAAATGACAATTTTATTTTGTCCAGCGCCTGATTAAAATTTAAATCAGACAATTCGTTGAACAATTCAACCACCGTTTTTTGTGCGTGTCTGTGTATCGCTGCGTCTTTTGTTGCCACAAAATAGTGCGTCATTGTTTTAATAGCCCGATTGAATTTTAGTTGAGCGAGTTCTTTTCGTGTCATTCTCATATTAAACCCCCGATTAAAATTTCTTCGCTGCCAAAAACCATGCGTTTGCCGCATGATTCGCATTCATAATTTCTCGCGTCCGGCTCAACGTTGTAAGCCATTTCTCCGCAATCGATGCAAAAACCTTGACAATCATCAGACTCGATTGCGTCCATCACGTCGTCAATCGTGATCGATAATTTTTTCTTGATCTGCACCGTTTTTTTCTGACCTGATAATTTTAGTGTTTCCATTTTAGTCTCCTTTTTGCTGAGCGTTATTGCTCACTCAATTATTATAACAGTTAATTTCGGTTAACGTCAATTAAAATTAACTATATTTTATAAGTGATTGAATTGATTAAATAATATTAGTGCATTTGATTGTGTTTATCATAATGATAATTGAGAATATCGTTAAATAGACATTACAAGTGATACACTTTGAGCAATAAAAAAGGCCCTCTTATATATAGAGGGCCTCAAAGTCCCAACAGGTTGTTGACTGACAATCAATCAACTCTTCTGTAATATATAGTCAATCAATCAATTGCAATAGATAAATATTGTAGTCGTCGAGTTCTGAAAGTTTTATTTTGATATTTATAAAATCGCGCTCGGACATTTTGAGCATTTCTTGATTGTTGATTTTGATGCACTCAGAACATTTTAAAATGCCGTCTACATTGAGCGGCCGCGCTGTTGGCTGCGCTCTCAAAGTCTGCTTTACACAGATTGGCTTGACGCTACTTGCGCAACCCGTGCCAAGGGTCATCAGGATTAAAGCTCGTACCAATATTTTGTGGGCGTTTTTTTTCATTTTGATTTGCAATTTTAGATGCAATTCCTATTTTTTTGAATGCGTCTTTTTGCAATGCCGCATCAATGTTCATTCGCTCATTTTTTTTTATCAATGAGTTAATGCGCCAGCGGTAGAATGCAATTAGCATTCCCATAATAGCCACTGAAATTGCACTGATAGTAAGAGGTGCGGCCATTATTTGCCTGTAAGTTTTTTCAGTGTGTTAAAAATAAATTGGAAAACGCCGCTCGATTTAACAGACGGGATGAGGCTTAGAGCCTCGCTCACCGCAAACAACGCGCCCAAAATAACTGCAATCTGTGTGCTATCAATGTTCATAAAATTCCTTTTGAAGGTTTATCTCTTAATTGTACATGATCGAAAGTTGATTTGCCTAGTATGAATTTATTAATTTTTTGAGACGTGCAACGCGCATTTCAACGCCTCTATTGCCGGGATGACTCTTTGACCATTTTTTTAAAAAGTTATCGCGGGCATTTAGAAAAGATTCATATTCAGGATTTTGATTTAAAAATTTTAATGCAAGCCTTGGCCCAGACTGCACAGAAAAGTCGAACACGGCGGCGCACAGAGGCCATGCGTAGTTAAAACATTTGGCAGCATCCCAATATTCTCGTTTGTAAATTTCTTTGACGTAATCGAGTTGCAGATTTTTGATATCAAGGTGAGGGTGCGACGACGCGGCGATGCCAAACTTAGTGCCTTTCAATATTCCCTTGCCGCATTTCCCGCCGGTCCAGTTTCCCGGGTCCTTCGGATTTAGATTGAGAGTGTCTTTGCCCTCAAGTTGCATCGTGATCATGAGAGATTTATCGAAGTCATGATTCATTGAGTCGCCGTTTTTTTATTCAAGACAACATCGAGCAAAAGATTGTGCTCGCGTTGATTGTCTTTTCTAAATTCGTGAATCTCTGCGCGAGTGCTTTCATGTGAACTCTTTATGTCTCGCTCACGTGCGCAAAGTTCCTGCACTGCCACTGTATTTGCGTCTAGACTCTTCGCAAAGCGTGTGCATATATCAACGATCTGGGCATCTTTTTTGTCGATATTTTTTGTGAACCACCAAATAACAAACAGGATTGCCAGAACCATTAGGCCCGGCAATCCGTAGTTGTCCAATATTTTACCAGCGATATTTTCCATCAAACCAATCCTCAATCTGAAGGGCCGTTTGTCGAGTCGGCTTTAATGCACATGTAAGAATTTGAAGCTGTACAAAAACAAAGTTCTTTGAATGAACCGCCTGTGTCAACTTTAAAATTGTTTGGGTTGCAATTTGTATCGAGATCCGCTTGCGGAATATTGATTGTACTGATTTGCCCCAAATCAGTAATGCCGTTCGTCTGAAAATTCTGTACGTTTGTAACTCCAGAATTTACTTGAAGGCCGTTTGAGAATTGTCCTGAATTTCCAGAAACAGTGCCGCTCGCGGCAATAGAGCCTCCGTTTATTGTTCCAGAAGCCGAAACAGTTGAGACACTCGCGCTTGTTCCTGTCATTACTCCAGTAACGTTAATACCGTTGGAAAAAACTCCGGTAGAACCTGAAACCGTGCCGCTTGCAGTGACTGTCGAAACGCTTGCACTTGTTCCCGTCATTGCGCCGGTGACATTTATTCCGTTTGAGAAAACTCCTTTGTTGCCTGTGACTGTCCCACTTGCAGTGAGAGTCGTGACGC
>JAHFJU010000122.1 GCA_023245725.1 Candidatus Peregrinibacteria bacterium | reverse complement strand
AAGAATAATGCGAAACCATTGGTACAGAAAAAAAAGATGCGAAAATCACGAACCGTATAATCATAAAAAACACAGGCAACACCGCGCAAAATATTACTACTGTGTTATACTCTGGGCTGTGGAAAGCCTTTTTTTTAAAACTGTTTTAGGAATTAATACGGCAACGCACCGCGAAAGTGTAGCGATCGTACAAAACAATAAAATTCTTGCGGAGAGAAACTGGACGGGCAATAAAAATGAATCGTCGATTTTATTAAAATCCATTGATAAATGCCTGCAAAAATCACAACTAGAATTTAGCGATCTTGATGGAGTTATTAGTGTAAGCGGACCAGGGCCATTTTCAGCAGTACGAATAGGCACAGCAACGGCAAACGCGATTGCATTTAGCATAAAAAAACCAATTTACGCAGTAACTACTGAAGCAGTTTGGCTGGCACGAGTAAATGCCATACTAAAGCAATCAATGACACATAGAACGACAGGAGATAAAGCAACTAATAACAACGTTTTCGTAGTTATGAGTGCTGGCAAAGGGCACATTGCACTCATTGATTTTGCCATTCCAGACTCACTCGACGCTCGCGCTACAATTAGCCAACAGCAAATTTTTTCAGTCTCAGAATTAATTGAACATATCTTGAAAACCGAGGTGCGGAATGAGGATGACGACAAGAATGTCACTATTAAAAATCCGATTACACTGCTTTGCGACCTCACTCATATAGAAAAAGATGAACTTCAAAATAAGTGCCCAAAAACATGGAATATTTTCGACGAATCAGACTCAAAAGTGGTTTTACCTTTTGCTAAAGCGCTTATTATGATTCCTCCTGCATTGATTTATCATTCAGAGGCGAATATAGTTACTCCGCGTTATTTGCGCCCTCCTACCATTACTCAAGCCAAAAAACCGCTGTATGCAACATCATAATTTACTCCCAGTCATTCGCCTTTCAATAGGCCTGATTCTGCTAATGATTGGCATTATCGGCCTTATTATTCCAATTTTGCAGTTTGCAATCTTAATAATAATTGCACTTCCGATAATCAGCCCATATCACGGAAAAATGTTTATGCACTGGATTAAAAAGACATTTCACGACCTCACAAAATAATTATGCTGTACATTGTTCCGACTCCTATTGGGAATTTAGAAGATATTACGTATCGTGCGGTTAGAATTTTAAAAGAGGTGGATGTGATTATTGCCGAAGACACGCGCCATTCTGGAATTTTGCTAAAGCATTACGACATTTCAAAACCAATGCGATCGTTTCACGCGCACTCCGGCGAACACGATATTCAAACAATTTTGCAGCTTCTTCGAGATGGTAAAAATGCCGCACTTATTTCTGATGCCGGAATGCCTGGAATTTCTGATCCCGGATACGCTTTAATTCAACGAGTGATTACTGAAAATTTTTCGTTTACCGTTTTACCTGGGCCTGTTGCCGCTCCTACCGCTGTAGTTGCATCGGGGTTTGCATCGCATCATTATTTATATGTAGGATTTTTGCCACTAAAAAAAGGCCGACAGACTTTGTTAAAAGAGTTGGCTGTATTACCATTTACAATTGTTTTGTACGAATCGCCGCACCGAATGTTAAAAACATTGGGAGACATTCAGACATTTTTTGGAGAGGCACGCCGAGTTAGTGTATGCCGTGAAATGACGAAACAGTTTGAGGAGATTTTGCGCTCAACTGCGAAGGGCGCATATGAACATTTTTCTGCTAAAGCACCTCGTGGAGAATTTACGCTGGTGATAGAAGGCGCTTGACGTGTTATTATTTGTTCATGAAGGCGAACCACCACGGCTACACGCTAATTGAACTCACTGTAGTTATGTTTGTGATCGCTATTTTGGCAGGAGTTGTTCTCACTGGCGCACGCGGGCTCTTGCACCGACAACGCTTTAACGATGCACAGGAGCATTTTCGAAGCATGGTTCTTACAGCGCGAAATCGCAGCCAGACAATGACGAACGGGTCATCAACGATTGGTGTAAAAATTATTGTTGGCGACAACGCAACTATTACACTTTTTGAAGATAAAAATCCTAAAAATTCAGACTTTAATTCGCCACCAGACAGTGTCATAGACACTCTTCAAGTCGATAAAAAAGATTTCACTGTTTCAGTTATGAAAGATGCAAACGCGCAGTGCCTTAACTCTGCGACAATTTTATTTTCAACAAGCGACGAAACGGCTGACTTGAAATGCGACGACCAAAACGCAGGTGTAAATTTGTTAAAGATAAATTTTCAGAGCACACAAATCGCCTCAAGTTTACGAGAATTCTTAATTCTTAAACAGGCGGGAGTTCTTCAGTAGGACTATTTCACAACCAAATTTAGCAACTTGTTTGGCACGAAAATTTCTTTCACAATCATCACTCCAGTCAAATACGGTGCTAGTGACGCCTCTTTCTTGGCCAGTTCAAGCGCCTCGGCTTGTGTAATATTCATAGGCGCAACGACTTTTCCGCGCACTTTTCCATTCACAGAAAATACAAGTTCGAATGTTCCTGCGACAAGTTTTGATGCGTCGAATTCTGGCCATGATGAATTAAAAACAC
>JAHFJU010000121.1 GCA_023245725.1 Candidatus Peregrinibacteria bacterium | reverse complement strand
TGCCAAGCCCTTTTTATACAAATCTAAAAACACCGACTGAGTCCAACGATAGTACTCGGGAGTACTTGTTGTTACTGTATGCCCCCAATCCCACATCGCACCCATTTCACTCAACTGACGTGTCATGTTTGAAGTATTATCGGCAATAGATTTTTGAGGAGGAACACCTGTCTTAATGGCATAATTTTCTGCCGGCAAACCAAAACTGTCATAACCCATCGGCTGAAAAACATTATAACCATGCATGCGCTTGTAACGGCCAAAACTGTCGGCTGGTGCAAAGTTATACCAGTGACCAACGTGCAACTTATCGCCCGACGGATACGGAAACATAACAAGATTATAAAACTTCGGTTTTGCAGAATTCATGTCGGTCTCGTACAGTTTTTGTTCACTCCAACGAGTCTGCCATTTGAGTTCAGTCTCACGTGCGTTGTATGTCATAGTGTGCGAATTATAACATGAGTGTTATACTGGCCACATATGGTCGACATACCTTCAATGCTTCCGATTATTCAGGCGATTCCGCTATTTTCAACGCTAAGTGAGGCGCAGAACAAAGAGATTATCGATGGAATTGTTATGAACTATTATCCCAAAGATCACGTTTTTTTTGATGAAGGCGATGCTGTAAATGAAAATTCGTGCATGTACATTATTAAAACAGGATTGGTGCAGATCGATAAAAAAGAAACCTTCGATCACTATAAAAAAGTCACCGTATTAGAACAGGGCAAATTTTTCGGAGAGATGGCTTTTGTTTTAAATGAACCACGAAACGCTCGCGCAATTACACTTGGTGAATGCGAAGTTTTCGAACTAAAAAAAGCGACTTTTACAAAACTTATGGAGAACAGCCCAGAATCCGCACAAAAAATCTCTGAAGAGTTTATGAATCGGCTTAAACAGAATGGCTAAAAACGAGCTCCATACCTCACCCAACTTAACTGTATAACTCTCTTCTTTCTTTCCACTGATGAATCCTCTTTTTCTCGCCCACTTACTCGGTGACTTTATTTTTCAGCCATATGCGCTCGTAAAATTCAAAGAACAATCAAATAAAGGAATTGCCCTCCACTCCGCCATACATTTTGTGCTGCTGTGCCTTTTGTGGTGGCCAACACATTTCATTTTGTTTTATGGATATCTAGCAGTCGCCCTCGTTCACGGCATTATCGACCGTACAAAAATTACGCTGCAAAGAAAAGGCGTGAGCTTTAAAAAAGGATTTTTCGCAGATCAAGTGCTGCACTTGATTACACTGTATGTTTTGATGATTTTTTTTATGAGTTTTGGCGATTCACCATCCAGCACGTATTGGTCGAGCCAAACAGGGACTACAATTCTTTATACACTCACAGCCGCCGCCTTCATAAATGCCTTTTACAACATTGTTTACAAACAAAAAGCCACGCTTTCTAGGCGTGACCTTTTGAATAGAACTTTGGTTATTCTGGCAAGTTTCGCGCTCTTTACGCTGCTACCATTACTTTTTCAGTAACAGCATCTTTCAAAGACCTTCGAGTCTTTATAGTTCTCTGAGAACGGCGCATTGTTTCGGCTGCTTTCGAAAGTTGCGCCTCAAGCCTATCGACAGAAAAATCAATCGCCTTGGTAATAGCATGGCTCGTTTCTCCAGCCATATAATCGTCGGCATTTATGCGTAAATTCAACAATAAATTATATGCATTATGCTTATCAAAACGCTCTCCTGTAATGTGCAGACGTAAACCATCTTCAGGGAAATTCTTCAAAAGCTTGGTAAGCCTTGGAAGCTTTTTCTCCATGTACGATAAAACTTGCTCCTGCTCAGCTTGCTGCATATTCTTGAAAAAGTATGCTGTCTGCATATGTTTAAAGAATTAGAGGATAAAATAGTGAAGCGTAAATCCTAATCTGTCACTTAGGTCTCACGTGTCACCTTGTTGCTTATCACTCTACCCCTGCCAAGAACCCACTTCAATAGCACAATTCCCCCAATAAATGCACACACGCTCACAACTTGCGCAGCACGAAGCGGCCCAAGCCATAAACTATCGGTACGAAGTTGCTCTATGCAGAATCTACCCAAAGAATAATAGATCAGATAGCATGCCAAAATAGCACCTTTAGAAGCCATAAAACGGTGTTTTCTCGATAGCCATAGCAGAAGAACAAATCCTATCAAATTCCAAATTGATTCGTACAAAAAAGTAGGGTGGAAAAATGCATACTCCTGTAATTCAACAGGTCTCAAATCGGTAGGAATAAAAACACCCCATGGCAAATCAGTTGGAGCTCCAAACGCCTCGCTATTAAAAAAATTTCCCCAACGACCAATCGCCTGCCCGAGCAATATTCCCGGCATTATAACATCGGCATAACTAAGAGAATTGAGTTTATGCTTTTTCATAAGATAAAAAAACGCCGCCGCTCCTCCTAAAATTGCACCATGAATTGCAAGCCCTCCCCTCCACACAGAAAAAATTTCTATAGGATTTTGAACATAGTACTGCAAATTAAAAAGCACATAATATATTCGCGCACCCAAAACTCCCGCTATCACGCACCAAACTGAAATGCCTTCGATAACCTTAACAACA
>JAHFJU010000054.1 GCA_023245725.1 Candidatus Peregrinibacteria bacterium | reverse complement strand
TGTTTCCGTGGATATTTTTATCATTTCGTTATAAATATAACATATTTTGTTTAATTCATATAATCTTTGCGAAAAAATGGTTTATTTTAAAGGATTTTCGTATGGTTGGCGCGTAGTCATTACAACTACTAAATAACTTAACTTATATTTTTATGATTCATCGATTTGATAACGAACCAGATACTCCTGATTTTGCAGTAGCAATTGATCACCGCGGAGGAACGATTAGAGTACTAAGAAACGGTGCACAGCCAGAGCGTGATCAGAATGAAACCGCAGAAGAATCTGCCGCACATGTGGTAGTACTCCAAGGTCTTACAGCCGCACAAACTAATGCAATAATTGAACGGCTCGAACAGGTGGCTATTGACGATGGAACACTAAGAATTCCAACAATAACTATAAGCAACGAGGAAAGGGATAGAGCAGAGTGGAGTGGAGAACAACTACCAACTTCAGTCACTCTTCCACGACCTTCACAGGTTGTTGGTGCTGGTGAATACAGATTAACTTCAAAAACTTCTCGGGAAACAGGAATGCCTGGAGAACGCTATGTAGCTTCACCAAATTGGGAACCGGTTATTGAAAGACTTAGCGCAAATCATGTATTAGACACAACACTTCCAAGATGTTCAACTGATACGGCTACAGAACAAACGGCTTAATAGAGGCTGCAATGGTTCACTAATAGCGTATTTACTCGTATATCTGAGGCGAGTAGGCTCACTCATTATTCCCCTTTCCGTGACTCATAATCATCAATTTGCAAATTGCGGCCATACTAAGTATATTTATGGCCGCTTTTGGCTTTTTAGCCGAAAGCCTCTGCGCCCGTAGTTCAACGGATAGAATGAAAGCTTGCGGAGCTTTAGATCCAGGTTCGATTCCTGGCGGGCGCACCACTTTGGTCAATGAAATCATTCGCAACTTAGCGCGAGCGATTTTAGTAAAACTCATAGGTGCAAATTCGCACATTGACAAAAGCCTATAATTGCATTATAGATGAGGCATGGAAATTGAATCGCCTAACCCGTTACGCCCACTAACAAGTGCCGAGTTGATAGCCCACCTTGGGCATAATAGTTTTAACAAACCAACGCAAAGTAATCGTGATAACTGGGAAGATTCTCTCAAGCGCGCCGTAAAAATCCTACAAAAACTCAACCTAAATGTTAAGGTAGAAAGAGCATGGAACATCGTAGCTTCAGTTTGTGAACAAGTTAGTGACGTAATCGTATTCAGACACACTCACAATGAGTTTGATAAGACTATTGAAAAAGGCGAACTTGCAGAAGCACTAAGATCTCCGCAAATAAGAGAAATTAGAAGAAGACTTAGACTACGTATTGCAATTCGGTTACGCATGGGCAATCACCATGCGTTTAGCTCATTTGTTGAATTTATTAGAAATAATCCAAACTACAAGGGATCAATTATTTCAAATCATGCGGCTTTTAATCCAACTAACGGTAAAAATGTACGGTCACTTATCGCTGGCATTCGACAAGACTACATTGATGAGTACGAAGACGAAAATGTTTTTTACGAGTTACTTGCAGCTTTTTTGACAGAACAAACAGGAGTTGTAGTTGAAGTAGAAAAAAATTCTCACCAAAAAAATATTCTTGTGACTATGGGTAGAATTCAAACCACAGAAACTACTGAAGAACAAAATGGGCTGCAACCAAAAGTGCCGGAAAACACCAAAGAAATAATCGACGAAACTCCTATTATCCTTGATGGTACTACTAGCGCTCAACCAATAGAAGATATAAAAATCCCGTCGAATGACGGAGAAAACCCAGCGACACAAGTATCGAATAATGAGCCCACGCAAAAAACCATCTATGGATCAGCAATTGCATCAACTCCAACATTCAAAGATGTACCTGAATATGATCCAGCGTTAATACATGCAACTAATGAAGCTCAGGATTTTTACGATCGAGCAAAAAAATACCCATTTTTACCTCGAGGAAAAGAAATTGCAGCATTCAAACTCTATAAAACGTTAAAACGTGCAACGCTCAAAGATGCCTTATCTACCGAACAAGGAATTCGTGCAGCGATTTCACTATTTATTCCAATATTTGCATATTCAAAAGAACAACGATCAGGATCAGGCATGGAATACGGATTTCAAAAATACACTTCTAGTTCTATAGAGCCTAATTATATTGATAATTCTATACTCCTGAGTGACACTGAACTTTTTGATAAACTACTTAATAAAACCGCAAGAGGACATGAGGATAAATCAGATGAATCGTCATATGAAGATGATGGATCAGACTTTGATCCGACTAAAAAAGATGAAATAAAAAACCTACTCATACTTGGAAAAAAAATACTTAATGAAAAAACAGAAGACCGCGAAGCAATGACAGAAGAGTTCATAGATTTACTACTAAAAATCGCCCACCCTAATCCATCGATGGTTGGGGCAATTCACAAAGAAAGTGGAATCTCGAGCAACGATAATCTGAATAAACTTAAAAAATATCATGCATGGCTGCAAACTCCATATCTTAGAAACGTTGGCTTCCTCGCAAGAAGACATGTAAAAGTAGGAGTACCACTTGATGCAGCACTTGCATATGCGACGCTCGGATTGCTACGATCAATTGATGTATATGATGAACGAGGCGGAACACCTTTTTGGAAGTATATCTGGGGTCGAATTAGTGGCACTATTAGTAGGTATGAGGTTATTGAAAAACAAACAATACATATTCCAGCAGGAACAACCGATATTATTAAACGTATAAAAAAATATTTAACGACAAATGGAAAAATACTTGCCGATACAACTCCGGAGGAGTTACACAATCAATTAAAAATTCCAGTCTTAAAAATACAGACCGTACTCAATGCAATGAGACTAAACAGATTATATTCGATTGATGAAACTAATGGTGACGATGATAGAACATTACTCGATAGATCAAGCGGCGCACAAACCGATACGCCTGAAGATGAAGCAAGCAATTCACCTAATGAGTTTGTAAAACTATTGAAAGGTGTTACTCAGCTAACTGACCGTCAACGAGACATACTAATTTGTCGCTTTGTGCATAATTTCACGCTTGAAGAAACTGCTATTGCTATCGCTGAAAAATATCCAAAAAATGATGATGGTGGTGGAGATTGTACACTTTCGCGTGAAAGTATAAGGCAAATCGAAAAGGAAGCTTTAGCAAAGATAAAAAAACATCTGACGCTTAAAGACCCCGATCTAATCAAGCAATTCAAGAAGTAGATCCTGTGTAGGATTTTCTGCATTCACATAACAACTCAACAGACTAAAGCGACTAAGTGCCGCTTCTCTTTTTCTTCCAATTATACAGGCCAATTTTTCCTCAGATGGAAATGCACCAATTTTTGCATTTTCCCCATCTACTATAAGTGATCCATGTTCTTGAAGCACGGCAAGAGAAGGCGCAACAGGAGTATCAGTCGATATAAATCTTCTTGTATTTTTGTCGAATGTTAGAGCACCCGGACTAAATTCAAATTGACCATTCCCATTAGCTTTAGCCGTTTTTTTTTGATTGAGAATTGCGTTATAAACAGCTCTAATTGTGGCTATCGATGGACTATTGCGATCTATGAAATACTTCTGTATAACATTATCTTTTTCACAGTACAATAGAACGCACGTACTTGGTTTACCGTCTCTACCTGCGCGTCCGGTTTCTTGAATATATGACTCAATAGAACCAGGAATTGAAAAATGTACAACGAGTCTAATATCAGGCTTATCGACACCCAATCCGAACGCATTAGTACAAACCATTATTGGCACCGTGCCGTCGTAGAAATTGCGTTCATTTTTTATACGATCTTCCGCATTCATTTGACCATGATAATAGGCCACGGCCAGGCCTTTCTTTTTTAAAAAGTCGTGTACTTTTAGTACGTCTTCAATTGTTGAACAATAAATAAGTTTTCCTCCAGGCGAAGATTCCGCTTCACGTAATAATTTGAGTAATGCTGCAGCTTTTTTATTTTTATCCTCACATTTTTGCACATCATAATCGAGGTTTTTTCTCCGGATTGAGCCTAAATATTCAAATGGATTGTCTAATTCTAAATCTGATTTTATTTGCTCAACTAGACTAGTTGAAGCAGTCGCCGTAAATCCACTCCGCTGAGTTATGCCAGCCTTTTTAATATACTCGGGAATAAATTGATATGCTGGCCTAAAATCATGACCCCATTGAACTGCACAGTGAGCCTCATCGACCACGACTGATTTAAAAACGCCACCCTTTCCAAGCGATATAACATCACTTTTTTGCAATTGCTCAGGAGATGCATATACAATTATATATATACCTGAACGAATATCAGTAATTATTTTTGCTCTATCTGGATCTTCGTACCCGCTGTGCACATCAACTGACTTAACGCCACGGTTAACTAATCTCCTAACCTGATCACGCATAAGCGCCAAAAGCGGCGACACAACCAATGTGGTACCGCTTTCCTGCATTAGCGCAGGAATTTGGAAGCAAGCTGATTTTCCATATCCTGTTGGCATACGTGCGAATACATCACGCCCTGCATTGAGCGCATCAATTACCTCTAACTGCCCAGGACGTAGTTCTGTTAAACCCAACTGAGCCATTGCGTCATCTAAATTTCTTTTTACATACATAATATTACAACTTCAAACGTCTTAAAAAGACAAGGGAGCATAATACTAATAAGCTCTGAATATTACAAACATCGTTACGCTAATTAGCTCAAGTCTTATTTCTGGCTAAGCGCCGTCATCGCTTCCGTGTACTGCTCCATCAGTCCAAGGTCTTTTGCGACGTTCTTGTAAGTGATTTTGCCGTTGTATGTATTAAGACCGGCGAGCAAACCGGAATCTTTTTTGAGCGACTGAACAACTCCGCCTTTAACCATTTTAACCATATATGGAATGGTGGCCGAAGTAAGCGCCTGAGTTGATTGATGTGCAACTTGCCCCGGAATATTAGGAATACAGCAGAAAATTTTGCCATCGAGATCAAAGACAGGATTGTCGTGAGATGTGACATGCGAGCCCCAAATACAACCACCTTGATCGATTGAGACATCTACAACCACAGCGCCAGTAAGCATAGATTTTACCATCGCCTCGGTTACAACTTGAGGAGCGCGCGCACCCGGAACCAATACCGCGCCAATTAGCAAATCTGCTTTTTTAACATATTCAGCGAGCGTTTTTGCATTTGAAACAATACATGAAACATTTTTCGCCAACTTTGCTCCCAAGTAAGATTTTGCCTCTTTTTTTGCACGAGCAATTACTTTTGGATTTATATCGAGCAACACAACTTTTCCGCCCATTCCTCCTGCGGTTAGCATTGCAGTTCTACCAACGAATCCCCCGCCGACAACTACCGTTAATGAAGAGCGAGCACCGTCGATATGACCGAGTGAAACTCCACGGCCTCCATATTTTTTCTGCATAAAATTCGCGCCGTACTGGCACGCAAGTACGCCAGCAACTTGGCTCATGGGAGCCAATAGAGGCAGCTTTCCCTGTTTAAGAATTTTTGCTGTGTTTGCGGCTGTACTCGGAGTTTCAACGGTTTCATAAGCAATCGCAGTCACCTTGTACTCCAATAATTTTTCAGTTAACTGGGCATCAACTCCTGACAAATGCAAATAGGTAAACAAAGTTTTACCAGTCATGTGTTTGAGCAAGTGATACTCCTCTTTTATCGGCTCTTTAATTTTCACAATCATGTCTGACTTTCGAACTATCGTCTCTGCATCTTTTTCAATTTTCGCACCAGCTTTCACATATTCAGCGTCAGTAAAACCAGAACCAAGACCAGCGGTCGATTGAACAATTACATCACAGCCAGCCGTAACAAGTTTTTTAACTCCATCAGGTGTAAGAGCAACTCGATTCTCATTATTTTTCACTTCTTTTAATGTAGCTATAATCATATTAAAAAGTTAGGATTTTAAGGCGTCAACGTGCGTCAGTATAAATAAAAACAAGACCCATTTCAGCTTTACCTGAAGCCAATCTGAAATTAGCATTGAATAAATTGCGTTTTGTGTTATAATCACGGCTCGTTACAGATTAAACATGGCATTAGACACTCGAACATTATTAGATGAAAAACCCGAGAAAATTGGGCGAGCTAAACCGCTAACCCCTGAAATTCTCGAAATAAGAGATGGCGTAGATACAGCCGCAAGCATTGACCCAGAAGGGACCGTTCTTGGCTTACCCGACCCATTAGATAGGCTTGGCGCATTTTTGGGAGTAACGGAAAAGAAAATTACTACGGTATCGCTACCGAAAGACTGGATTCACGCGACAGTAATAGTTTCGCGCGACAAATTAGCCTCGCTCGAAAGTTTTTTGGCGGAATCAAAACATGTAATGCCATCGACAAGACTTGTGGCTCTCGAAGAGGGCGGGAACTACCGCCTAGATATATTATGCGCAAACATTTCGGCTATGCATTTTGTGGCGAATGGGTTTAGCGCAATGGTTATTCCAACTAGAATGAATGCAGCGCGAAGTGGATATTTTATTCCCGGAAACGGATTTGTTTGCTTAGGAAAAACATCAAATCAAAGCGTCGCGAATTATCGCCGAGAAAAAGGAACTGGTGAAATTGCCGTATTGAATGCTTTGGGAGTTCCAACTGCGCCGGTAACAGCAAACGAAACCACGGCAGAAACATTAGATGCCGCTGCAAACTTTGCCGCCAGTACCACATTGCCAGTTACTCCAGAAGCTGCAAAATATGCATCAAGCAAAAAAGAATATATTGTGCCAAATGATCGAGGAAGTGAGTTCAAATTAATCCCACTAAATCACCCAAACATAGGAGCGATTTTAGAAGATCTAAATAATCGCCTCGTCGGTAATCAAATTTATTGTGGCCAAATTGGAGAATATTTAGTTGTCGGAGATTGTTCTGAACAAAATGCTGTTCTCGATATTTCGCGATCAAAAAATGAATATAATCATGTTTCAAGTGGCGACACTACAAATGCAAAAATATTTGTTAGTAAAGGCAAATTAGAAAGCCTTAGCAGAGGCGGAGTTTTGAGAAAAGTCGGTAATTTGAATTTGCGTGAACTCGGTATTTTTGACGGAATGAGAACTACTCAAGGAGCGTTTGTCGCGCTTGGCGGAGCGCTTAATCACCAACTCACTGGTGCTACCGGCGGACGCGCTCAACAGTCAGAACGCGAACGAAAAAAATACGGAACCGTAAAAACCGCAAAAGCACCAAATGGGTTAAATATTGTTACAGACGTGAACGTTGAGTACTTCGAAGATACAAGCGAAATAATTGGTGAAGAAGCTGAAGCTGCGATAACAGAAATTGCTGAAGCATTACTCGACCCAAAGGTTGAACACATCTACATTTACGGTGATGCCGGTTTAGGAAAAACCACATTATTTCAAAATGCACTACGTAGAGTCGGAAGAGTCGCCGCAACGATGTTAGGTATTGAAGCAGACCAGTTTGTAGCTGGAGAAAATATAATGCGGATTATTAAAGGAATCGCAGACAGAGCAGCAAAACAGCATGGAGCAGATTCACCTACATATAAAGTATTATTTGATTTGGTAGACGGCAAATTACCTCCCTCAATAAAAGGAGAAACAACTCACAGACCTGGAAAAAGCACCGCTGCATTACGTACAGAACTGACCGATGCAAACAGCCAAGATCGCGCATTCACGATTGCGGCGTTAGCATGTAAGGCAATGGGAATCGACGTGGCAATCGATGACTGGCACTTTTTGGGAACCGACACCAAAGCAACAGAAAAGTTTTTTGCGACTCTTGAACGTGTAAGTAAAGGCAGAAAAAGAATTACCGTTTCTAGGTATCCTGATTCTGAGTACGCGAAAAAACTTGAAGCGGCAAAACCGGGCTCTGTTAAACGAGTTAAAGCCCCTGGAGTTAATTACGAAAACCGACAAAATGCGACGAAACATTTAGAGAACTGTCTCGGTGATGAGCTTAACAAAAAGAATCCTGCTGGTGAACTTATTATGAATGGCGCTGGCGAACTTACGAACGAAAAATATGTAGTTGCGCCCGACCAAGCACTAAGAATTGGTAAAGTTAGTTTTGGAAATCCTCTGTTTTTTAAGAGCATCGTGGCTTCGTTAATAGACCAAAGAGCGTATTTAAAAGAAGGAGACACGTTCAAAATAGATGAAGCATTTCTCTTAGACATTGAGGGCAAACTTACAAATTCAGACGATCACGCAGCATTTGCTGCAAACCGCGTTGCCGCACTCGACAGACACCCGATGGGAGTCGGCGCACGTGATTTTGTTCAATCAATCGCGATTCTAGGACGCATACCGGTAGCAGCTACTAATAGATTAATCGAGGCTATTTGTCCTTCAGCGAAAGGCAGAGAAAAAGAACTTGTTTCAAGTTTAATTTTGGGACTGCATATTAAAGAAGAGGCAGACTCAGTTACCGGCGAACCTTTTTATGCGCCGATGCATAATCGTATCGGTACACTAGTACGCGAACAAATCGATATTGAATCCCGATTGGCATTGCAACAGAAACTCAACGACACTTTTGGCGCTACTCTCGATGCCGATACAAGATTTAAATTGCAGATGAACATAATTGACGATGTAGATGTTTCAACATTCATCAACGCGCTCAATAAACCAACTGACGAAAAAAACAAAAAACTATTGGCCTTTGTAAATACGTTTTTTGCAAATAGTTATGCGACATACAGCGAAGAAATGAGAGGAAGAAATGCGCTCGAAGTCATGCGTGTAACCGCACTCCAAATCCTTGAATTACCAGTAATTAAGGCCATCGAAGGAATGCTGGCAAAAGATGATACAGTTCAAATTGATCGTGTAAAAAAAATGATTGCATCGAATCCTCATATTAAAACTGTTGTCGAAACATATGTAGCTGCACACTTCGATGTTGCAGAAGCCGCGGCAGTACAAAACAACAAAAAAGACGCAGAAAATGCCATTAACGAACTGACTAAACTAAGAGATAAATTTGGATCAAAAAATGAAGGCAACAATGCAGAAAGTATAGGGATAGTAGATGATTATAGGCTCGCATTAGTTAATTTTAACAAGTGGTATATAGGCGCCGATGTATCAGCCGAATTCGAAAATTCGAAAACTGCGTACTGGCTACTTCTAGCTAAAACCGAAGAGAAATTAAAAGTACTTACAACTAAGACAAATGAATGTTCAAAAGAATCGCC
>JAHFJU010000053.1 GCA_023245725.1 Candidatus Peregrinibacteria bacterium | reverse complement strand
ATTATTTAGGGCTAGGATTAAGCGCAGGACCATGTGCTATCGATAATGACTCTGGCATTAATGGCTCAAAATTAATGACGACGTTTACTGTGGTTCCCGGATTATAAATATGAACAGCACCGGCAGCTAACGCTGGCGAAATTGAGTTCGAGCATTAAAGATTACAAAAAAATAGAAAAAGAGTGCAATTCGGTTTGAAAGCGAGTGGCGGAGCGATGGCTTCACACTCCTTTTAATTTATGGTATACTTACAAGAAACATAAAAATAAAAAAATATGGGAACGCAAATAGATAATTCGTTACACCCAGAAGGAGCAAGAATTCTTGATAAAATTCGAGCTAGTGAATCGAAAAAAATAGACTATCCGATTGGTGGTGTAAATAAATTCTCAGATGAAGCAGAATCACTTTTTAGTAAAGCAATTTTAGATCAATATGGAATATTTACCGCAAAGCGTTTTGAGCAACAAAAAATGGGGACAGCATTATTGGTACAGATGCAGGCTGACAAAGATTCATGGGACGATTTAATGGATGAATATGACGACGTTAGAAGAATGACATTTAATCCTAGTACACTTCACGTAGCTTATTATGAAGATGACGGAGATCTTATCGCTGACTTTAATTTAGAGCCAGTTTTAAAACCATTTTTAGAAACAATAGTTGAAGAGAAAATTTATTATAATAGAAAGATTACGAAATACGGACTAGCTGATCTTTCACCAGAAGCAGGTTCGTTAAGTCGTCCACTCCACATAAAAGCTGGCTCAAATCAACCGGACAATGGGACGGCGGCTGAAAAAGATGCCGATAAAGACTCCGAAAAGCCTGTAGAAAAAACTTCGGGGGGAGGTTCTTCAGATTCTAAAAAAGCAGATGGAAGCAATGTGCCAACAACACAAGCTGGCGAGAAAAAACCAGAGGTCGCACGTTATGAAAGGCCAACAAGCGAAGAGTTTAAAGAATTTTATGAAATTGTAAAAACAAAACGAGAAAACGTGTTGTCTTCAACTCTACAAGAAAGCCCTGATGATATTTTGCGAATGCGCGCAGAACTCGACCCGGCTCTTGTAAGAAATGCCGTAGATGGCACCGACACATTCGATAGAGAGTGGCGCAACTTTGATAATTTCTCAGAAATTGAAAATTTGTTTACAGTCGACAATCATATAGACACTGGCTACAAAGTAAATCCTTTTAAAGTAGCAGGTTTTAATCTCGATTCACTGCAAGACCTCATAAAAGACAAATCAGATAAAAACAACACTCTTACTTTCGAAGCAATTTCTGAGCGTGTATTTACAGACCGATACGATCAATTTACAGGAGAATTAAAAAAAGCAGGTGTTACCAAAACATGTTTAGATTTAATTGAAGAAGATGTTGGAAAAGATGTTGAAGAAATAGATGACCCGCTCGACGATGATAATCTTGTGAAATCATTCCAAAAAATCACACAAATTTCTAATAAACTATCAAATGTTGGAACATCTGGCGAAATTAAAGACGAAGGTTTAAGAAAATTATGGCCTCATAAAGATGAAATAAAATTGGTTGCTCAATATTTGGGAGACTATGTTGCTCCTATTTCTACGCTCATAAATTATTTACAGAATGCAAAGGTAAATTCAGGTGAGGAATTAGATGGAGAAAAGACAATGGATAAAGATCATTCACCCATTGCGATTGCACTTAAAGAGCTCTTTCTAAATAATAATGACAAGCACGATCTAAAACGATACGACGACGAATTACATGAGGTTCTTGGAGTTGGAAAAAATCCACCGAAAGCAAAATTCAGAGACCTAGACGGAAACGTATCATTCGTAGACGGCAATTGGTTCAACGAAAGGCAGTCTGCTGAAACAGCTTATAAATTGGCTTACGAAGCCGCAGAACCTCCTCTAGGAAAAAACGGTGAAATTCCCGAAGGACTAGACGAAGAGTCAGCACGAATATATGTGAACCGACTTTTGAATTTGGGTACCGCAACGCTGCCGGTTATAAAAGCAAACGAAAGTATTGGAAAAGTTATCAATAAATTACGCGATGCAGGAGTTACGATTCCACCTGACAACGAAGTAATAAAGTTTAAAAATGATGTAGCAATGGATCAGCGCAATTTGTACGCAGCGCTTGAGGTACATAATATTTCAGAGCTAACAGAAAACCGCATTGAAAAAGGTGCCATCGCAAAATTTAACGCGCGTCACTTGTTAATGCGTATTGGTTCTGTTGTTAATCAGAAAGAACAAGAGAAGGCTAATAGAGAAAGAATTGCCAAAGACATGGTGTTGAACTTAAAACTTAAGCCTGAAGAGATAAAAGGGCTTATGGAAAACCTAAAAGCGACTGGTAAGTTTAGTGAAGCCGAGCTTAAAAATGTAGAAAACCGCATGATTGTTGGTATCGCGCTTGTTGGTAATGTTGATGCTGAACATTGGTACAACGCTATAAATGGAGTTGGATTGAGTGGCGGATTTCCTATCCCTCTTGGGCACAATATTACTATGAACATTGGTGGCGCAGTTATGGCCGGACACGGCTACGCGCTCAATGCAGGAGTCGGTAAAAAATATGTCATTGATGAAAAATCTTATGTTACTTTGACAAGTAGTGTAGGTGTAAATTTTGGAGCAGGAAAAACAACTGTCGGCCCATCTGAGCAAGTAGTGTTCACAAGAGAACTTGATAGTTGCGACGTGTACGCAGAGGCTGGTGCAAGCGCCGGATTCGATGTTGATAACGGAAAATTATTCCCCGGATTCAATGCCGCAGTAGGATTCGACCGCACACGCCAAGCTATAGATGAAAATTACAATGCAAATATTGAAAAGGCATATAGCGATTCCGGAATAATTAAATTAGACAAATTATTACCTGAAGACCGTTACGCAGAAGTTTCAAATAATCCAAATAAATACCCAGGACTTGGCGACATGGCATTACGCCTAAAAAATTCAACTCCATCAATTGCTCACGATGTTCAAGTACGGGTATTTAATGACACATATACAGGATTTAAAGAGACAAAAACTAAAAATTCACTAAAAGATGCCGTCGATGACGTTCATTTTGCAGGATTAAAAGCCGGCGTATCTACAACTGTTTTACCTTCACCCTTCCCTCCATTTTTCGTTGAAATTCCTACACCAAACATAGGAGTTGAATTTGTTTTGTGGCACAGAAAGTTAACGTACATTTCTAGCACTCCAATGAAAGAAGTTAAGGGCATGAGTGCTGACGATTTGCAGATGAAACTGGTACAACATTTGAAAGAACAAGGCCAAGACATTGTTCAAATTGATGGCCCTGTAATTAATATTAAATCTTCAGGAACGCTTGTGTACTTACCGGGCAGTACAGAACATGAAGGCCGCTATGTATTGGCTAATGTTCAAGCGATCGATTTCTCGCAGTTCACAACAAATAATCCTGATAATATTGGAAAAATTAAAGAAGAGTTGGCGAAAAATGCCGGCATGAGTGTTAAAGAAGTAAAACCAGGACAACTAACACTAACTCCATATAAAGCTCATGGCGAAATTGAGATATTCGGTGACCCACGCTTATCTAAAGATGTATATTTAACCTCTAATAAAGGTGATTTTATATTATCTGCGCCAAACGATGCTAACCTTAAAATCACACGTTTCGACGTTACATTGCCGCTTCAAGATAACGGCGTTGTTGAAAAAACAGTAATAGTGGTTTCAGACAGAAGCGACTTCGATTTTCAAGCGGTTCAGCAACTTGCAATAAATAAACTTACAAAATTTCCAGGGCGCGCATTTACCATAAACAAAGTTAACGACGCACTTGGCAACAACACAGCAAATAGAAATGCCATTGTTGATTACACGACATTTACACAAAATATTGAGCCTAATTTGAAAAACCGACTTAAGAGTGGGCCAGTCAATGACAGCGAATATCAAAATCGCAGAACAGAGGCAGGCAAAGGGCTTCTCAAAGAGGTTACAAGCGGTCAAAGTGAAACGGTAAACTTCACTATTAATGAAAAAGTAACAAGGTTTACAGATATTCTGAAAGAGAAATATTCTAAAATGCCTTCAAAGGGATACAAACCGGGAGACCCTGCGCTTAATGATCCTGACATCGCCGCCCTTATTAGCATAAAATCAAATATCACCAATAAGTTTGACCTTGGTAAATGGTTTACGCCTATCGAATCAAGAGTAGACATGGATGCCGTAGAGAAAGCTATAAATATTGGGCTGCAAAGATTTGGATACAGTGGTGGTGTTCCAAGCCCACAGGAATTTGCCTTTATTATACGAGAAATTACCGACGCGACATTTTTACAGTTTGAACAAACAGTTAAAAAGAACGATAGAAACGAATTCTACAAGAAAAAGTTTTTAAACTACGACATGCCAATGTTTATAATGGCACTCGAAGGCGAAAAAGGAAACCCAGAGCTTGAGTTTTCTGCAGAAGAAATCGATGGGGTTAAGAGTTTGCTAATGGAAAACATGAGCTCTGTTGATTTTGATCCATCAAAAGCTGATATTATTAAAAACGGCACATTTTTAATGCAAGATGTCGGTAATATAAAGCTAAAGGTTAAAGGTGAAGTTATTTACCTATTTCAAAATGCGACTGGCGCGAGAACTGAAGGTGTATTAAATAGATTAAATCTTAGCCCTAGCGACAGCAATCCTATTAAACACAAGTTGGCACAGTACTTAATCCTCAAAAATTCACCATATAAAACACGAACAGCAGAAGGGCTTGCGGTAGACGAAAAAACCGATATTCCAAAAGATAGAAAACTACAAATGGAACATGAACTTCGCTCTATAGTTTCACAGCGAATATTAACTGTTTTGCCTGTAATGCTGACTGATGTTGAAATGAATCAAGTAACAAAGTTTTTGCACGATCCTGAGAACTTTGAGCTAAATGCAAAAGACCACGATATGCAACACGATACAGATGTTACGCGCTTCGACACGATTAAAAAAGTTATAGGATATATAGATAGAATTCGCGAAGCTGAGGTTTCCGGAGCAAAAAATGTTGCACTCGATACTGAGGGCAAATGGGTAATGGAAACAATTCCAGTTGCATACGTTGGCATATATACAGTTTGTACTAATTATGTAAAAGCACTTGAAGATGAAGTGTTTGCTCTCCACGGAAAAGACTCACGACAAGTACACGTTTCTCAATGGACTGGTGCAATGAGCGAAGCCTCTATTCTTACTTATACAGAAGAACAATGGAGAGGTTTCAGTGTCACTGTTGGTCTTGCCATACCGATTCCGAAGGGAACAACACATAGTGCACCAAAGAAAGGAGGCGAAGAAAGTTGTGTAGGTGACGACTGTGATAATAATGGAGGAGGTGGGAAAGGCGGACAAGTTGGCGGTGGCGGAGAAAAAGTGCCAAATTTACCAAAAGTTAAAATCACATTACCAAAATTCGACTTCAAAACCCCTGAAAACGGAAAACCGGCACCGAATGCTGGTGTTAACGTTACTGGCGCAGATGCAGCTCCTCAAGGTGCAGCTGCAAATGATTCAACAACAACAGCAGGAGCTGGTGCTGGGTATCATGAAGATACAAATACAAATGGCGCACAAGCAATCAATTTAGGATTACATCCAACAAATGGACAAATTAAATTTGATCTAAAATAATAAATGTCAAAAAAAAATCTCATTATCATATTTATTTCCATAGCTGTAATTATAGGTGCGGTTATCAGCTACAAATTTTTTAGTACTAAAAATAGCAATGTAATAAAACCACTTGGCCCAACTGCGAATATACAATCAGTCACTGCAGGGGCACGCGCAGGCTGGCATACAACTTCAGATAATCAACAATGAATAGAAAAATAAAACAATCAATAATAACAGTCATCATAACATCACTTGTTTTGATGTTCATGAATATAGAAGTTGTTAATGCGGCAACTATATATGATTTAACATGCCGAATTAAGGTATTCCCTTATAACATTAATGCACAAGACATTTCCGGACCTAGTAGTGAACAGTATTTGAATACTATTCCTGACGCTGATTGTTCAAATCATTTGCCGTTTTCAAAACCAAATAATTACAACAATGGCGATCAAAATCCTTACACGCCACAAAATCCAATAAGCGAACAAGATAATCCTCTAAATGATAATGCAGCAAATATAATGGTGTCAGGTGCAAAACATCAACATGCATTTTATAACGATACAGTAGCAGATAATTTTTATCATAAAGCGTTTTTAAAAGAGTTTGAAATCACAGTTTCGCTAGATGATGACGGAGACGGAATTTTAAATGTAGACAAAAATCATATGGTTTGCGATATGCCTCTGCCTGCTGGAACAATTTTGACGCCAGAAATTAATACTGCACTTATAGATTGCCAGACTTTACCAAACCAAAAACTATCGATATATGGCGGAACAACTATTTCAAAACGTGATTTAGGCAACAATAAGATGAAAATAGTTTGGACATTTGGTGCAAACAATGATGACAATAATCCTCCTCCTGCAATTTGGGGAGCAAACGGTAATGGATTTATTGTTTATGATTTAGACGCTAATAATCAAGCTGTTGCATTACCTCCTTTGAATTTAGATAGCGACCCGAATCAACGCACATTGGGGAAAAATGGCGAAGGATTTATTGTAAATTTATTTTCGATGGATGGGCTTCCACAAAATATATGGAGTGCAACAACTACTTCACGAGCAAAAATTCAAGACTACAAAATTAAAAAAAATACTTATGGCCCTAACACAGCATTATTAGATGACAGTAGTGCGAATGGTTGGAGCGCTGAAAATAGGCAACATTGGGTTAACATTGGATCAGTAGCCTCTATCTGGCGCCGTTCAACGCCTGAAACTCCACCCGAAACACCAACTGCGAACCTGACTCTTATTAAAAAAATTGTTGATGCAGATGGTGCACAATTGCCAAACCAAAGTGCGGCACATATCTTCACTCTCTACGCAGAAAAAACCGATGACGCTGCCGCTCAAGCTGACGAGCAAAACACAACGGCTCTACGTGCTTCACCACGCGCACAAGCACAAAGAACGCCGCAGCAGTCTGATGCGCAGGCGCAATCACCTGCACGGCCTCGAACTCCAGCGGCACAAAATCAAAACGTTGGTACACGACCAAATGCGAGTCCTCTTGCTCGACCACGAACTTCTATTTTGGGCGGCGATTTATTTGGACTTTCAAATTTATTAGATGGAATTTCGATTGATACCGCAGAAATGCACTTCGCACTCGGTGAACGCAAAAATTTTAGAACCGGAGATATAAAAGTAGTAGACGGCGATGCAACTTACACAATCGGAGAAGAGCAAAAAGATGGATACACACTCAATAGTATTTCGTGTACTTCTGTCTTAGCACGAGGCCCACAACAGTTAGGCGCAGATCACAAAATCCACATTAATGCCGACTCGAACGTTACATGTACACTCACAAATGGACCATCATCTGGCAATACAAAAACATGTCCAGATGGGCGCGAAATTCCTGCAGATGAAGATTGCGACATAACTCCGCCACCTGTAGAATGCGGCGAAGGAGAAAGCCTAAACGCTGCTGGCCAATGTGTACCAGACGTTCCAGATGTACCAACCCACGACTGTGGCGAAGGTCAATTTTTCAACGGCATTGAATGTGTTCCAGTACCACCAATTTCACCAGTTTGCCCTCCCGGATTTTTCTTGGACATTGGCGGCGGGTGTATGCCATTTTCACCACCATCAGGCGGAATTCCAGCAGGGCGATTTAATAAATCCGTTAGAACACTTCGTAATTTCTCCGGTTCAGTAATAAATGTTGGAGAAACAGCGGAATATAATTTAACTTTCACTTCTACAAATCGAGCAGTAAGTTCTGTAAAAATACGCGATGAATCGTTTGGTTATGATACACAATTTATAGGAGATAAAGGCGGAGTATTAAGACTTCAACCTAATTACGACGGCAAACTATTTAGAGTGGTAAAACGAATTTCTGATAATTCGCAACCATATGAGGTTCCACGATGTAATGAAGGCCCTGCATTGTTCCTTGATGGCTCGTCGAGCTGTTTTACTGGCGAACCAGTCGCAGGGGTTGAGGTAACAAACATCCTTCAAGGCTCAAGTGTTTCAGTTGAATTGACTGCTCAGCTAATTGATTCAAATATCGGCCATGACTTCTGCAATAAACAAATTCAAGACAAAGGGTTCGTTCGATTCTGTGGAGAACAGTTTCACAATGTAGCAACTGCAGTCGACAACGAACAACGATCATACACCGATTCAGCAGACCTATTTACCCCATGCCCATATTTCTTAACGCGCGGTATTGGTGACGTAATTCTTGAACAAGGATTTAACTACGGCAGCGATATTACTTCATGTTTTGCTTTGCCAAATATAGAGGGAGAAATCATTCAACCAATTGAACCAATCGATGACCAAGAAATAGATAAAACAGGTGCAGGCGATGAAGACAAATTAATTCCTTCAAATGAAATTTGTAAAAAAAGTAACGACTCAGCAAGCGACAATCCAGGTCCATATAAAAATCCTTTCAATAATCTTTCAAGCGGGTTATGTGAGCTCAAACAATCGATTAGTGAAAGTCTTACATCGAACGCAATTCGTCAGACTATAAGCGATAATATCGTTCGCTTTACTCGAGAAAACGCGAACCTAAATATAGCAGGAAAAGCTGTAATTAGCGGTGAAGATATTAATGAAGTTATTGGAGTAACTCTCGGCAATCCAAATAATAAAGTTTATAAACGCTCAGGAAATCTTACTATAAATATTACCACTCCTGTGGCAAAAGGCTCACGAACATTCATTGTTCAAAATGGCGATTTGATTATAAAAAACGACATAAAATTCGATGAACAAGCCGTAGGAAATGCATCGTTCAAAGAAACTCCTTCAATTGCATTCATAGTAATAGGAGGCGATATAAAAATTGATCCAAGCGTAAAACACCTCGACGGTGTGTATGTAGCGATTAAAGATCCTAAAAAGTTGACTGGTCCGGGAGGTACAATTACAACCACTGGCGGTGACGACAAAAACAATCCTCTTGAATTTAATGGTGCTGTTGTTGGTGATATTGAGCCGCTTTTCAAAAGCCGAAAATACGCAGGTAACGCTCACACTAATCAGGGGACAATCGTTATAAATTACGGTGCGTGGTTATATTACAATCTTCCGCCTGTATTGCGCGACCTTGTAGATTTGCAACAAGAACAGACTGCAAGATAATGGCTTGACCATAACAAAAACAACATTACAAAAAAGTCTGCATGCAACGTTA
>JAHFJU010000052.1 GCA_023245725.1 Candidatus Peregrinibacteria bacterium | reverse complement strand
TTTTTTGCCCCATTACTAATGCAAAACGTCGTTGGAATTCTCTGTCGCGCTTCCATGGAGTGAATCCTAATACTGTTGCACTCCCGTTGGTTGGGTACAAAATCCCTGAAAGCATTTTTAGTGTGGTTGTTTTTCCTGCGCCATTTGGGCCAACAAATCCTACAAATTCGCCTTTTTGTATTTCAAACGAAACTGCCGATACAGCTTTTCTTATTGAAGATTCTCTATTAAAGAGTGCCTTGATTGAGCCTATAATCCCCGATTCTCGCTTGTAAACAACGAAATCACGAGAGAGGTTCTGGGCTTTGATTGCTATATTCATAATTAATTTGCAGACGTGTATCTCTGGATTCCATAGTACCAGACGACGCGTGAAATAATATAAAAGAGTGCCGATAGTCCGACTAAAATGGCGAGCCATGAATAATCGACAGTTTTTAGTGCGATTTCTGCCGGTACCGATGCCATGAGTCCCATTGGAATTACAAACGTAAGAAATTTTCCGAAGATGTCGGTGTACATTGCGCGAGGATAACGTGATAATTGCGACATATTAAAAATCAATACATTAAACGTATCTGTTTTCTCTACCCAAAAAGTGAGTGAGGCGATTATAACTAAAAGACTGTAGTAGAAAATCAGTGAGGCTACAGTTACAGCAAGTCCGGCAGCTATGTGAATCATTTTAGGAGTATATGATAGGTGTGAAATTCCGTACCAAAATAGGATTCCAGTCACTATAACTCCAGCTAACTGATCGAAACGAATTTCCCAAAAGAATGAAAGCATTCTTAGTGATACTGGCTTTGTTATGCGAAAATCGAGCTCTCCGCGGCGAACGGCTTGTCCGAAGCTTTCAATATTATCTTTGAAAAAAATATCACTTATATTTTGAATCAAATAATAAAACGCAAGAATTACTATTACCTCGCCTTTGCTCCAGCCAGCGAGAGTTTTTGTATAAGTAAAAATGACTTCAACCAGAATTGCGTATGCGCCAACCCACATGCTCATCAAAACAAGTGAAATGAGAAAATTAGCTCGATATATGAGCATTTTTTTGAAATTTAATTCGCAGAGTTTGAGGAAAATTTTAATCATATATCATTACTTCAAATGCCAACGCCTTCAAAGCGGCGGACTCCTCGACGGAACATTAAATACGCTAGTGAATATAAGCCTATAGCGTATGCCCATTGAATCATTAAGCCGCTAATTATTTCTGGAGTAATGCTTGTCGCTTGTAGAACCTGAATAGGATAGAAAAAAATATAACCGAAAGGTAGCCTGCTTATTATATTTAAAAATAGAGGAGGAAAAAGGTTTAAAGGCACAATCATTCCTGAAAATATTGTAAGCATTCCAAAGTAAATAAAAATTATTCGCCGTGTATTTTCAAGCCAAAATGAACTCATTCCGAGCATGGATAGAATGCAGAAATTAATCATGTAACCGCCAATTACAGACGCAAACACGAAAGGGATTTTTGAAGCGAATATCGGAATCCCTCCATAAAAAACCGCTATAATTGTGCCAAAAATTACTGTGCCTATAAGTGTACGAAAAGTATTGCGAGATAAATCAAATAGAAATCGAAACGGTAGATACGCAATAGGTTTTAGTAAGTACTGGTTGAATTCGCCTTTGTTTACATCTTCAACAATAGTGAATCCGATTTGTGAAAAAACAAAACTCGAAAGGATTTGTACAAGCAAAAAATACGACATAATTGATTGATAGCTATAACTCCCAATTGAGCCGTTTTGACCATTACTTACAGCTTTCCATAAAAAAGTTGCAATCGCCATGCGAATTCCCCAACCGAATACGCTCATGAAAAAATCTGTTCGATATTCGACGGCATCGAGCCAGCCGAGTCGAAATATTCTCAAATATTTCTTGCTGTTAGCGAGTAAGGAATTTTTCATATGATTCGAAGAAATCGACTACAAGTGGTTCCAAATGTATATTCTCAAGTTTATTAATTGTAGCAATTCCTGTGGGGCTTGTAATGTTAATTTCTGTTATGTAGTCGCCAATAATGTCGATGCCTGCAAAGAAAATTCCAAGAGAGGGGAGTCGCGCAGCAACTTGTTCTGCCATAATTTTCTGAGACTTCGTTAAATTAGCTCTTTCAAGGTGTCCTCCGCTCGAAATGTTATTTCTGTATTCACTCGAACTTCTAATGCGGCTTTCATACCCGATAATTTTGCCGTTTAGTGCTACCGCTCTAATATCACCTTTTTCGGCCTCAGGAATATATTTTTGTAAAACAACACTCTCTGTAAAATTTTTTGTCACCATCTCGGCAATCGAAGTAATGTTTTTGTCGTTTTTATTTAGCACGCAAATTCCATGTCCACCAAAATCATACAGTGGCTTTATTACAGCAGTATCGTGTTTCTCTACAAATTCGCGAATATCGCTTTTTCTTACTGTGATTAGCGTTGGCGCGCAAAATTGCGGAAACTCAAAAACCAAAAGTTTTTCATTATAATTTCGTAGCGCCTCTGGTCTGTTAACTATTAGTGTTTTTGTTTCATCTACTCGTGAGAGAATATATGTTGCTGTTAAGTATGAACTATTAAATGGGGGATTTGTGCGCATGAAAATCACCTGCATTTTATCGAGCGCGACCTTCTCTGTTTCGCCCTCGCTCCATGTAACTTTATCATTGGCTTTTACAGTGGTTTTTCTTGCATATGCAACCGCCACCCCGTCTTCAATTAGTAATTCGTCGCTATGGCAAGCCCATACTATATGTCCTCTTTTGCTAGCCTCTGACATTACAATCAATGTGGTGTCTTCGCTTGGTATAAGTTTTTCAAATGGGTCGAGAATGAAAAGAATATTCATACAAATTATTGTGAGTTTTTTTGTAATAGGATTTTTATCTCCTCCGCGGCGGCGATCGATGCGCATGCACCCAATGTAAAGTACAGTGCTTCAAGGTCGGCTACATTACAATTTTTCAAAACCGAATTCTTATATTGAGTTGTTTCGTGGAAACATAGTTTACTGAACTGCATTCCGGGTCTGTTTAGGCTTGATCGTTCAGTCGCTTCTTCATGCATTCTAAAAAATCCTCCGATTGCTGTGTTATTTATCATATAAACAACAGGTTCACTCACGAATGTTTGAACTCTTTCACTCGACGGAATTCCTTCTTGAATTAACAGTGATGATATTGGTTTTTTGTTTTTACCGGATTTGAATGTTGCTCGGCGTTTTTTATTGAAAGATAAGATTTCTGATGCATCTTCAACAGTTTCAATGCCTATCCCATAGGTTCCAGAATCGTCTTTAATGTAGAGGTATGGCTTTGACTCAATACCATTTTTTTTGTAATTAATGGAAATTTTATTGATTATTTCACTGGCTTTTTGAGCCAGAAGTTCTCGTGATTTTGCATCGTTTATATCGATATTATCTATTACTTCGGTTTCTGGAAACAATAACCATGGATCAACGCCAAGAAGTTGAGCAAGCTCGTTTGTGATTTTTTTGAGTTCAAAAAAATGTTCGTTTTTTTGTCTCGTGTGCCAGCCAGCTTGAGGCGGTGGAATTAGCGGAACAGATAAAGTGTTCATTTTATCGGGTAAACCTCCTGAAAAATCGTTATTTACAATCACGCAATCGACTTCATTTTGTTTTTCAACCAATGAATCCAAGTTGTTAAAAATTTGTACTGAATACCCTGATTCTGAAATTGTTTTAGAAAGTGCTTCAACATTTTGAATATAAAAAATATTTCTAGTGTGCTCTTCTGTAAGAATACCGATTTTTTTCGCGCCTTTGAAGTATGTCGAGAAATAATTATTGATTATAGGATGAGCAGCTCGTAAAAATCCTTCACAAATATTATTAAACCCAGCTGGAAATAAATTAGTGTCTACTACCCCGATTTTATAGCCTGAATTACGTATGTCGCACGATGCATAAAATGGGTGCATTCCAGCGATTTGTTTTTTATCGAAAAGCCATTTGTTTACCTCGGTTCGTTGTTTACCAAATCGCAAAATAAGCTCCTGTAACATATTTGGAGTTTAGCAGAAATCAGGCTTATTCACTACATCTCAAGTAAGCCTTATATTTTAACAAAATATCTTTGATGTGTTTATCAAACAATATGCTACCCGTGCTCAGCTTAATGACCTGCTTCATGCTCCGCATGCTCATCATGTTCAGTATGCTCATCATGTTCAGCTTTTCCATGTTTTTCGTGTTCAGCCCCGTGTTTTTTATCATGGCCCTTAGCGTCAGCGCATACAGTTTCGTCAGTTGGCTCTACATAACCATATTTTGATTGTTCCCCAATTATTCCACATGAAAGAAGTAATGCTGTTACCCCTGGTACTGTGCCAGCAAGTCTGCATGCTGCTCTAACTGTATTATCTACAGCTCTTCCGGGAGTTTGGGCTGCCCATTTAATAGTTTTCAGTACTGCTTCAACAGGTGTAGATATTGTTTTGATAATTCTTTCATTTATTATTTTTACAACATAACTAGTTGTTTCAAGTATTCCTCTCGATGGGTCTTCTTTTAGCCCATGTTCATTGTAAAAATCTTTTTTTGCACGAGAAATATTACCAACTGTTCCACCGGCTATCGCTTTTAAAGGATGTTTTACAAACCGCCCTAATGCGTATTCTCCTCGTTCTTTTCTGCCTTTTTTACCTTTCTCCCACCATGCACGAAGTGCACCGGGTTTTTTGCCTCCGCTTTCTGCGTGTCCTCCACTCATATCTTTTTTGTATTATATTTGTAATTAACGTTACTATTGTACCATTTTTTCGTCGTTTCGCATAGCCCTTGCCAAAAGTAAATGATCTGCTAAAACAAGGGCTACCATACTTTCGGCTACTGGTATAAAGCGTGGAACAATGCATGGGTCATGGCGTCCTTTAACAGACAAATCTATATAATTCCCATCAGCATCTACGGTTTTTTGATTTTTTAAAATACTAGATGGAGGTTTTACTGCTACTCTAATCACGATTTCATCCCCATTTGAAATTCCGCCCGAAATTCCTCCTGCATCATTTTTCTGCATTGAAATTCCACCATTCTTCACTACAAATGGATCGTTATTTTCAGATCCCAATTTTCCTGCAACTTTAAATCCTGCGCCAAACTCGATTCCTTTTACCGTTGGTATTGAAACTAGCGCTTTTGCTAAATCAGCGTTCAATTTATCGAACACCGGTTCACCAAGGCCAATAGGGCAGTTATTAATTCTAATTTCAACAATTCCTCCAACGGAATCACCATCTTCTTTCATTTTTAGAACGTAATTCTCCATCTCTTTTGCTCTTGAAGGGTCAGCAGCGCGAAGAGGATTTTTCTCAATGAAATTTTTATCTATAGTCTCACCAACAATTGGCCCTATTTGCTTTGCATATGCCAAAATAGTAATTCCATGCGATGCTAAAAACTGCTGTGCTACCGCTCCTCCGAGTACGCGGCCGACTGTTTCGCGACCAGACGAACGCCCGCCACCGCGATAGTCTCGCAAGCCATACTTCATTTGCCACGTATAGTCTGCGTGTCCAGGGCGATAAACGTTTTTTATGTCTGAGTAATCTTTAGAACGTTGATCTGTATTTCTCACTATCATAGCAATTGGAGTTCCAAGTGTTTTACCCTCAAAAATCCCTGAAAGAACCTCTACCTCGTCATTTTCTTGTCTTGCTGTGGTCATTTCTGATTGGCCGGGTCGTCTTCGATTTAGTTGTCTCTGGATCTCTTCAATAGATATTTTAAGCCCTGAAGGGCAACCATCAATAATGCATCCTAGAGCAACTCCATGCGACTCTCCAAATGTCGTAATTGTGAAGAGTTTCCCAAAAGTGTTTCCCATATGCCGCTATGTTAATTTGTATTTACCTGATCATGCAAGCACAAAAAAAGCGCGACATATATCGCGCTTTTAGTTTTTTAGTTCAAAACTATGCCTGAGTTTTCATGGCCTTTTCAATCACTTCTTGTGGCACATGCTTTTCTACATACGCATTTTTGCTCTTTTTTGCTGTCTTTCGAGCTTCTTCAGCTGTTTTTTTCTCAGTAGCAAGAGTCTGCTTTGCCTTAAATTTATCTACACGTCCTGCTGTATCGATTAGCTTGTGCTTGCCGGTATAAAATGGGTGGCATGCTGAACAAAGTTCAGTCTTAAGAGCTTCTTTTGTTGACCCAACTGTAATCACGTTTCCACATGAACAAGTTATGGTTGCCTGAGCGAAATATTTAGGATGTGTATCTGACTTCATAAAAGATAATTAGTTACGTTTCTTACTATGTTTGCGGCGCCTACTATAGGACCAAAAACCCCAAATTGCAAGCGATAGAATCACTAATAATATGAAGCTTATCCAATAAGGAGTAGATTCTGGCACAACATAGACCGAAAATGTTTTTTCACGAGATTCTCCTTTATCGTCTGTAACTGTAACTTTTACGGTTTTTTCTCCTAGTGTTCTAAATGTCGTTTTTGCTTTTGTTCCTTCATATTTTTGGCTTTCGACTTGCCAAGAAGTAGATGCGACAGTTCCGTCGGGATCTACTGATTTTCCGCTGTCAAAAATAACTATCTCATCTGGGAAAACTATCAATCTTGCAGATTTGTCTCCTTCTGAAGTAATCTCAATAACTGGCCCTTGATTTGCATCATTTACATCGACACCTTTTGGAATTCCGTCATTGTCTGCGTCATTATCTTTTTCATCTGAAATTCCATCGTGGTCAGTGTCTTTTGTTTGCGTATTATCCAATGGGAAAGCGTCTTCTTTGTCATTAACGCCATCGCCATCTGTATCAATAATAAGAGGATTTGTTCCAATAGCCAACTCGTCTACATCTCCCAGTCCATCATTATCGTCGTCTGTATCTGCATTATTTCCAACTCCATCGTGATCTGTATCAACTGATTCACTTGCATCGAGCGGTAATGCATCTTGTGAATCTATTACTCCGTCGTTGTCGTCGTCTGTATCTTTGTTGTCACCAATGCCGTCGCCATCTGAATCAACCCATTCAGTTTTATCTAACGGGAAAGTGTCTTCAGCATCTATGTGTCCGTCATTATCGTCGTCTGGGTCTATATTATTTGCTATTCCATCTCTGTCGGTATCTGCAAGTACTGAAATGTCTTTTGTAGTTACATTATTGCTTGGGTTATCTTCAGATTTATCAAAAGGATAAATTCTAACTGCAAGTGTATGGTTGCCAGCTAATGGTGACCAATCAATAAAGACAGTATCGTCTCTTTGGGCAACAATCGAAATCGGTTGATCTGCACTTATTTGTTTATCTCCATCGAAATATTTTACGTATCCTAAAAGGTCTTTTGTTCCTACATTCTGAACTGTCGCATAAATTCGCACTGTTCGGCCTTCTAAAAGATTTTCTGATGAAAGGTGAATATTATTAGGAGGAAGAACTAAATCATTTACTGCCAAAACTGTTTGAAATCCTAATAAAAATAACCCTAGTGTAACGGAAGTAATAAATCTGACGCGTTTTGTCGCGATTTTCATATTTTTCTAAATAATTGGGAAGTAATGAACAGTATTTTACTTACGCTCTTGCGCTAGGGGATTTGTGCCGAGCTTTAAACAAGTGCAGCCTGTTTCTCTTTTGCTTCATTCTCTGCAATTTGTTCATCTGTTAACAATTCGGTCTGAATAATTGAAACAGAAGCAATTCGGTCATCAGCTGGGATTCTCATTAGGTATACGCCTTGAGTATCTCTACCTTGTGAAGGAATATCTTTCAAATTTAGGCGAATTACTTGTCCCATTTTTGAGATCATCATTAGGTCTCCATCGAGTTTGTCGTGAAGTACCTTTGCCCCGACCACTTTTCCTGTTTTTGCTGTTACTTTAGCGGTTTTTACCCCTGAACCTCCTCGGCCCTGAAGTCTGTAATTGCTAACTTTTGTAGATTTTCCGAGTCCGTTTTCCATTACAATAAGTACTTCATCTTCTGGGTTTCTAATTACATCCATATCTACACAAATGTCTCCATCTTTTACTCTAATTCCACGGACACCCATTGAAGGTCGACCCATCGGGCGAACATCTTCTTGGTTGAAATGAATGGATTTTCCACTTGAAGTACACATAAAGATTGCGTCTTTGTCGTTTACTTCACGAACCCACTCAAGGGAATCGTCTTCTCTAAGTTTTATTGCAATAAGTCCGCTTCGTCGAACATTTGAAAAATCTTCTACAGGAGTTTTCTTGATTGTTCCTTTGCGTGTTGCCATAAACAAAAATTTCCCTGTGAATTTTTCTGAAATATTTAATAGCGCAGTTACAACTTCTCCATCTTGAAGTTGAAGCAAGTTCACCATTGCGGCGCCTTTTGCAGTTCTTGTAGTTTGTGGAACCTCGAATACCGGCAACTTGAATACTCGTCCTTTGTTAGTGAAGAATAAAAGCTCATCGTGATTCTTTGCGTAACAAACAATCTTAATTTCATCTTCTTCTTTAGTTGTCATTCCAATAACTCCTTTTCCTCCTCTGTGTTGAGTTCTAAAAGTTGAAGGAGGCATGCGTTTGACGTAGTTTTCACGTGTAATAACGACGACCATTGCTTCGTTAGGAATTGTATCTTTAGCCGAAATTTCGCCAACTGCGTGCTTTACAATCTGGGTTCTTCTTTCGTCGCCATAGCTCTTTTTTAATGCAGCTAGCTCTTCTTTCATAATCTTCAAAACTTTCTTTGAGTCATTCAAAATTCCTTCTAATTCGTCGATGAGTGCAAGTTTCTCTTTCAATTCCTCTTCTATTTTCTTTTGCTCAAGGCCTGCCAATGTTTGCAATCTCATTTCGAGAATTGCCGAAGATTGTAGGTCGGAAAGTTTGAATTTCTTCATTAAGGCATCGTGCGCGATCTCTTTTGTTTCAGACTTTCTAATTGTCTCAATTACTGCATCTATGTTATCTAGTGCTATTTTTAATCCTTCTAAAATATGAGCGCGTGCTTTTGCAATTTTTAATTCGTACTGTGTTCTGCGAGTGATTGTAGTCTTGCGGTGCTCAATAAAATATTCAAGTACTTGTTTCAGGTTCAGTAATCGTGGAAGAATGCCGTCTACAAGCGCAATCATGTTCATGTTAAAGCTCGTCTGAAGATCGGTCATTTTAAACAACTGATTGAGGATTTTCTTCGGGAACGCGTCTTTCTTAAGTTCAATTACAACTTCAATTCCATGACGTGATGATTGATCTCGAATATCGCTTATACCAATAATTTTCTTCTCTTGAACAAGTTCTGCAATTTTTGTAATAAGTACGGATTTGTTAACTTGATATGGAATTTCTGTGACCATGATGTCAAAACGCCCGGTTTTTCGTTCTACGATGTCGGTTTTTGCACGAACAATAATGCCGCCACGTCCATTGAGGTACATAGCTTTAATTGCATTC
>JAHFJU010000120.1 GCA_023245725.1 Candidatus Peregrinibacteria bacterium | reverse complement strand
ATTCTACGCATATACAGATGAAGATAAAGAACGAATTATGAAAGATGAGTTTGCTGGCGACAAGGTGAATATTCAACGATATAAAGGTCTTGGAGAAATGAATCCTGAACAATTGTGGGAGACAACAATGGATCCTGCTACAAGAAAGATGCTAAAAGTTACAATTACAGATGCAGAAGCTGCTGATGCAATTTTCGATACTTTGATGGGATCAGAGGTCGCTCCACGCAAAAAGTTTATTCAAACTCATGCAAAACGGGTAAAAAACCTTGATATTTAATCTCTACGATGGTAAAAGATATGAGCCTTCAGCTCTAATAACGATATATTTCTATGATCAAGCTTGCAAAACTTCCTAAGGAATCAAACGAGAAATTAATGTCTCGCTTTCAGAAAAAACTCACTGGTAGCCGTATAGTTACAATGAAAAAAGAGAGAACTTATTTTAAGAAACCTGTTAAAAAGCGACTTGTCCGCGCTAGTGCAATCGTTCGTGACAACTTCAGAGCTGAGAAGGCGAAGAAAAAGTATATGTAGTAGTTTGCTAGATTGTTCATTAGAGTGCATCCTATGGGTGCACTTTTTTTATGAAAATTTCTGATTTGCGCAGCTGGGCAGTTGTTGATCAGGGTTTGCCTTTGAGCGAAACTATTATTTTGCTAGCTCATGTTCTGAAAATTAGTAAGGAGAATATTTTTAGTACAGATAACATAGAGGTTTCTGAATATCAGAAAAATGCTTTTGAAAAATTGGTGAATCGCCGTATTAGTGGTGAGCCAATTGCATATTTAAGAAATTCAAAGGAGTTTTACGGTAAGAGTTTTTTCGTAGATGAGCGGGTATTGATTCCGCGTCCTGAAACTGAGTTGATAGTTGATTCGGTACTCGATTTATTTAAAAGTGACAATATGAGTGAGCATGTAACGATTGCTGATGTTGGTACGGGCTCGGGTTCGCTCGCGCTCACCCTCGCCCGAGTGCTCCCGCACTCTCATGTTCATGCGCTCGATGTTTCTGCCTCGGCTCTTGATGTTGCAGAAAAAAACCGCGCTGATCACGAACTTACTTCACGCGTTACGCTACACATTGGAGACCTATTAACTCCTCTTATTGCTGCCAAAATTGCACCTGATATTATTGTTGCTAACTTGCCGTACATACCACTTAATGATGTTGAAAATGTTGAGCCTTCTGTACATAATAATGAACCTCATTTGGCTTTATACAGTGGAGAAACTGGTCTTGAACATTATGAAAAAATGTTTGCACAGTTGCCATTACTTCCTAATTTGCCTCGATATATTTTAGGTGAATTTGGCTTCGGACAGACTGAATCTCTTCAGACGTTAATAAATGAAACCGTTATTAAGTTAATCCCATCTGATTCATTATCTCCAATTACTTCAGCTTTTCTGCCTGATCTTGCTGGTATTCCTAGGGTTTTTCTTATATCCTTACCGCGTCTTTTTTAACCCGATATGAACGAAAAATTAGAAAAACTAGATGCTGAATATGAAGTATTGATCACTAAAATGAGTGACCCTCTGGTGATCGGTAATCAAAATGAGTATAAAAAATGTGGCATAAGAAAGCGTGAAATTGAAAATGCAGTAATGTTGTATCGTGAGCTTTCAAAGTATTCCAAGCAGCTGAAAGAAGCAGAGGAGTTGATGATTGACCCGGAAATGCGTGAACTTGCTCAGGCAGATTATGAGATTGCAAAGGCTCAGATTCCAATTATTGAAGAGAAGTTAAAAGTTGAGCTTTTACCAAAAGACCCAGATGATTTCAAAGACTGCATTGTTGAAATTCGTGCAGGTACAGGCGGCGAAGAAGCGGCGTTGTTTGCTGGTGAGTTATGCCGTATGTATATGCGTTATGCAGCAGATCAACGGTGGAAAACCGAGTTGATGAGCCAAAGCGATGCCGATGCAGGCGGCTTAAAAGAGGTTGTTTTTGCGGTTCATGGCGACGGCGCATACGGCCGATTGAAATATGAGAGTGGTGTTCACCGTGTTCAACGAATCCCTTTTACTGAATCGAAAGGGCGTGTACATACTTCAACTGCCACAGTTGCTGTTTTGCCAGAGGTTGAAGAAGTTGATATTACAATTCGCCCTGAAGATTTAAGAACCGATACATTCCGTGCTGGAGGCGCTGGTGGTCAGCATGTTAATAAAACTGAGTCAGCTGTTCGCATTACTCACTTGCCGACTGGAATAGTTGTAGGTTGTCAGGATGAACGCTCACAGGGGCAAAATCGTATGAAGGCAATGGAGTTGTTGCGTGCTCGTTTGTATATTCATCAGAAGACACTGCTAGATAAGGAACGTCGAAGTGATCGTTTATCGCAAATTGGTAGCGGTGACAGGTCTGAGAAAATTCGAACATATAACTTTCCTCAAGATCGCGTTACAGATCACAGAATTCATGAAAATTTCAGCAATATTCCAGCAATTATGGAGGGAGATATTAATGACATGCTCGAAAAGTTGATTATGGAAGATCAGGCTAGGTTAATGGCTTCAACAGGGGATTGAGGCTATATTAATTGTAGGTGATGTTGTTTTTTATTTGCTAATCCCTTTAATCGGCGGTTTTTTGACTGTGGCACTACTTTAAAATGCCTTTTTATGCTATAATATTAAGAACAAAAACAAATAAATATGTCTGTCAATCATCCAGGTTTTGATCTCGATTTTGGAGCAAATGTTCCAAAACAGGTGAAGTTTCCACTTCGACTAAAAGGTCTACCGAATTTAGTAGCTGGAGCAGTTT
>JAHFJU010000051.1 GCA_023245725.1 Candidatus Peregrinibacteria bacterium | reverse complement strand
GAAACTTAGCCGCCAACGCAAACATTTCCGTCGCAGGAACATCGGCATTAAAAGGAGTTACAAACATTGGTGACCCACTAGTAGCGCCAGCTGTTGGCTCTTCAATGCTCACAGTATGGGGAGGGAACACAACCCTTACACAAAACGCTATAATTCAAGGAGGACTAACTGTTAGCGGACAATCAAAAAACGGTGGAAACGGCGACGTTATAATAGCTAGCAATAGAGTCGTAATTCAGGGAATGAACTCAAATTTAGTTGTTAATGGAACAATAACATCTCAAAATTCTGACGTAAAAATTGGAACCCCAAATGTAGTAGGCCAACCAGTTACAGAAAAAACACTAACGGTAAACGGAAATATAAACGGCAAACAGATTGGCCGTTTCTATGAAGTGCTTGGAACACTACCAGTAAATATCATTACAAATGTTGCATATGCTGCAAGCTCAATTGTACAATACTCAGCCGCTGTACCATTTGGCTGCAATACCAGTGACCAAATAGTATCTTGTGAAGCAGACTGGGGAGCAATTCCAACTGCCGCACCAATTACCGCAGAGTGGTTTGCTGCTCGTTCAGGCAACTCATGCCAAGTCTTAGCTCGCAAAAAAAATGCAGCTGATGCAAATTTCGTTGGTCCACGAGCAAGAACAATGTGTTTCAGTCCAGACGGGTGATTAAACTAGTTTACACAAAATACTACGTTATTTCTTCGCTGACTCAGTCACGCAAACATTTTTTAGCGACGAGTCTTTAATTTCTGCACATAAACTCGGATTTTTTGCAGAAAACGCTTTCGCATAAATTTCTGAATCGCTTACTTGTTGTTCCTGAGTGACAATTGGAGCATCAACATTCAACTTTTGATTAGAATTTGCTGTCGGTGTTACTGTTGCCTGTTGCTTATTTGTAATATTCACCGAAACCTCTTTTGGAGCATCTGCTTGCGGCACAACCGCTGTTGGTGAAGCCGGAGCGTTATTAGAGAAACAACCAGCAAGTAAAAGAGAGAGCGTGAGTGAAATGAGTACAATTTTTTTCATAAAAATAATATTAATTTACAGGATTTAAATACCAAGTTGCTTACGAATTTCTTCTGCTTGAGCCTCATCGTCACTTGCCTTCGATGACTGCTCTTGTTTCATTTCGAGATCAACCCAGTCTTCATAGTGTTGCGCAACAAGTTTATCGAGCTGAGCAACATGCTCCTCTCCAAGTTCTGCAAACTTTTCTTTCTCCTCTTCAAAAATTCTAATTAGTTCATCTACTTGGCTCTGCCGAAGTTTTGGCATCGATTCAATAATGCGCAGTTTTTCGTCTTTCGAGAGAGAAATTGAACCTGCAAGAAGTGTCAAAAAGTATTGTTCATCAAATTGAAGATTGTGAGCAGGAAGTTTAATTTTAAGGTCACGATTTAACTTTGTTCCAAGTTTGAAATTTGCAGGCTTGCTAGGTTTTGGAGGAGCGGGTGGAGCTCCCGGTGGCGAAGTCCCATCACCAAAATCTCCCATTGGAGGCCCCATCATAGGATCAAATGCGGCTTGTGCGCCTTGCCCCTGAGGTTGAGCGGCAAAAGGATCGTCATAATATCCGGTCGCTGCTTGCTGACCAGCTTGCTGCTGAACTACTGGTTGAGAAAAATCCTGTTGAGTTGCACCTTGTTGCGCATATGGATCAGCATATTGCTGTGCCTGAGCCTGATTCGGGTCATACGGCGTGTGTGCAAAATTTGGGTCATACTGCTGACCTCCTGAATATTGCTGAGCTTGTTGTGAATATGGATCCGCTGCACCTTGGCCTTGAGCGCTTCCTTGGCCTGTGTAAGGAGAAAAACCTGAACCGTCATCTTGTACGGGAGGTGGCGGAGGAGGTGGAATTAATGAGTCATCTGAATATGCTTGATCGTTCATATATTGATATTAAAGTGGCCGCAGTATAGCAGAAACGCGTAAGACGTGGCATAGACGAGTATTGGTTTTTGTGATTTAATGCTAACTAAATTTTGTAGGATTTACCACACTCATATATGGCACAGCAAGAAACGTATGTTCTGAAAGTCGGCAATGAAGTATTTGTAAATGGAAACGGTACATTCTATAATGAGCGCCTTTCAGACATCGTTACTCAGATTGCAACCGTTAGAAGAGAGATTGGAAAAAAGTGTATTCTTGTTTCATCTGGAGCCATTCCGCTAGGCAGAAAAATCCTTGAAAAAATTAGAAGTGACTCTGAAAGTCTCGGCGAAAAACAGCTTTTTTCAAGCGTTGGACAAGCCCAATTAATGAAACTTTATGGTGAAGCACTTTCTTCTCACGGCGGAATCGCGGCGCAAATGCTTGTCACGAGAGACGGGATAAAAGCACCAGCACATTCTGACGCATTGAAAGTTGTACTTAAAGGAGCCTTAGACAACGAAAAGTTTATTTTGCCTATCGTGAACGCAAACGACGCGCTCGATACAGATGAACTAAAACAAAATGGAGGAAACAACAGACTAGCGGTTGCAGTTGCTCAACTTATTGGCGCATCACGGCTTATTATTATGACAAATGTTAACGGGATTTTAAGAGACAAAAATAGTTCAGAAAGCGCAATTAAAACAATTGGGGCTAACGATATTTCGTGGAAACCGAAAGCGCATGAATTAGACCAAAGCAATAACGGAGCAGGCCGATTAAGTCAAAAATGCGAGATAGCACAAGAGGCGGCACGAACAGGATTAACAACACAAATAGTAAGCGGATTACAAGGCGGCGTACTACAAAGAATATTAATAGCAAAAAGACCGACAGGAACAACGTTTGAGGCTGTTGAGCAAAATTATTAACAATATTTACGATATTCGTGAAAATTGGTTTTAATATGCTCAAAAATCCATTGGGTTTCTGAATGCTTTTTATCGCAGTGATCTTTCGAGTAAACAAGCAAAACGTTAATTTTACCTGTATTGTTACAGAGAGAAATAACAGCACGATTCCCCGATGTTTTAGGAGAAAATTTTGTTCCTGCAACTCTGAAATCAAGTTTAAAAATTCCGATGCCTTCTTCTTGTGAATATTTTAGATTATCAATCAAATTTGTATTTTGAAAGGCGTGAGCGCGTTGCAAAGTAGCCGCAATAGTTTTCTTTGTTTCGAGCCATTGTTTAGGTTTATATTTCTTCAGAAAATCCTTGCAAAAATGTCTTTCGCAATAATTAGAGAACTCAACTTGATAATATAAGTCTTTAATAAACATTCTCGGGAGATTCCATATTAATAAGTTCGTACGGGATTACCTCTCTATCTTTACACATCGCCCAAGGAAGTTGTTTATGTGTAAAATCTACGATTTGATTGGTATTCGCATTTTTCCATTTCTTACAAATGACCTTAACAAGCGCCAATTCATCTTTACCGAGAATTGAATCATCTGGCTGTTCAACCAATGAAACCATTATAGCGTCGCCATTTTCTTGTTTTTCTACACTAACCGATTCATCGTTATCTATGATATCGAAAAATTCAATTGCGACTGGCCCTCTGGCAAATCTACGGTATTCAAAGCCAGAGATTGGCTTTAAGAAATTATAATAATTGGCAAAATCGCATAGATACACCAGCTTAGCCAACTTAGTTTTGGTAATTTTACCATCGCCGTCTGCTCCATATTTAATGCACTGCAAAATAAGATTTTGGAATTTACCAAATGTTTTTTCACTAAAGTTTTGCGAATTTATTTTTTGTGACATTTCGAGTTCGTCATCAAGAATAATCTCGACAGGAAGATCGAAAATTTCTGAGATTTTTTTAAGCTCGGTAAGAGTAATGTCCCTTTCACCCTTTTCTATTGCAATAAGAGTAGGCCGAGAAAAACCAAGTTTTTGAGCAAGTTGCTCCTGAGAAAGGCCAGCCGACTTGCGAAGTTTAATAATAAAATCTTTCATATGAAATTAATTAGTTTTGTATGAATTTAAATTATAGTTCGCACACAGGCGGAATGTCAATATATTTTACATTTACAACCAATTAGTAGCGGAAAGATGTTTTTGTATTAAATAGTTAACATTAGCTACGCCTCACGAATTCCATAACTTGTCGAATTCGACCAGTTTAAAATTTGAGTTATTTACTCGCTCTTAAATACCAAGAAATTCAATTTCACCTTGTTTTGACTGGTAAATAACGACCTCTTTTTTCATAAATACCATGTAACCTGCACAACGCCAAAAAGGCGCTAATTTATTTGGTGGGCAGTACTGGATTCGAACCAGTGACCTTCTCGACGTCAACGAGACGCTCTAGCCAACTGAGCTAACTGCCCATGAACGAACATGAAGTGTGAAGTGAATGGCTGCAGTTCCTCAGTCCCGCCAAGCGGCGACAAGCTAACTGCCTAACTCCCCTTCGCGGCGCAATTATAGCCACTTTAAAAGAGAGTGCAAAAGTTTTTATTTTAATCTGGAATTTCAGAAATTGTTTAATCTCGGTTCATAATCGTTTGATACGTTGCTCCCCGTCACAAGCGGGACCAATTGGTTATCGGTACGGATGATACAGATAGGAGCTGCGCTCCCCCGCTTTCAATCAAAATTCTAATAGCTAATCTAAAACTCGAAACTTCACAATTTCACACAGCGAAATTTTATGCCAACGCTTCTCGAAAAAACACGCACACTTTTTACCAACGTAGTTAACACAATTTTACCGATTGCATGTGTTTCATGCGGAACAATTGGTGATTACGTTTGCGAATATTGCCTTGAAAATCTGCATGCAAAATCGCGAATTCAAACGCTATTGGTAAATATGATCGAACTTCCGGTTTTGAGCCTGCAGACAATTCACACAAAACTTATTCGCGAAATAATACATCTTTATAAATATGATTGCGTAATTCAGGCCTCGGGAACAATAAAAAGGATTGTACAAAAATTGTATACAGAGCTGCCGAACGAAGAGAAAAAAGCATTTACTGAAAATGTGATTTTCGTGCCGATTCCACTTCATACATCGCGCCTAAAATGGCGAGGATACAACCAAAGTCGCACAATAGCGCAGGCATTACTCGAGGAATCTGATGGAAAAATAAATACTAACAACACACACGACGTTTCGCAATATCATGCCAAGCTGAAAGTAGATGAGAGCAAATTAGCCAATAACAACCGCTTAATTCGCCTACTAAACCGCTCACTCAAAACAAAAACGCAGGTAGGAAAAACCCAACACGACCGCCATGAGAATCTTAAAAACGCTTTTACCCTGAACTTCGATGCCTTTAAAGGTCTTAAAGGAGCCAAAACCATTGTTCTTGTCGACGACGTTGTAACAACAGGTTCAACTTTGATCGAAGCCGCTACAATCCTAAAACACCGACTGCCGTATTCTCGTATAATCGCTATCACATTGGCACAAGCGCCATTGAACTACACGGCAAAAAATGGTATACTGTTATGAACTAAACAAATAAAAACATGCAAACAAAACTATCACTCATTTCAGACGTTGAAGGGCTAACACTCGGTTCAAGATTTCTCAACTTTGAAGATAAAAAAAAGTTGCTCTATAAATTACCAACAATGAACGAAGATCAGCTCATGAAACTTCGTGATGTATTTATTTCTGAACAAGAGGAGTGGAAACGCATCGATAACATGGAAAAAACCGCATGGAATGGACTAGCAACATCACTTAATGCGATTGTAGCCTAAAAAAATCCTAATAATTCTGTAAAACAAAATAAATATGTCAGGAGAAAAACCAAATAGGCCAGAAGGTGAAATTGCGAAAAATAATCCGCATGAAGTAGCTGAAAAAATGCTAAGCGGGGTTGAATCGGCAGGCGAAATACGCGACAAAGCGATTAATGCTTTGGCAAAAGTGATCGACACACTAAATGCTCATCCTGAAAAAGCCGGTGAATTCGATAGAGCAATCTCTAGCTTTGGAAATTCTATGGAATATAGAAACGAAGCAGCACAAAATGGCCAAAGGAATGCGTTAACTCAAATTGGGGCGCAAGTTCCAGACGAAACATTTACAGGTGCAAATGTCGATAAACGAGTTGCAGGAATTGTTGCAAAACTTGCAGATGGATTAAAATCCGGAGCAATAAAGCCAGAAGATGTAGGATTTATGTTTGATCTTGCACAATCGGACGAGCTTGCTCAAAATGCGGCGAATGAGGCTACCGGTTCAACTGGAGCAGGTTTAGTATCGCGAGAGCTACCTGAGAAGAGAGAATCTGGGAGCGGGACTAACTAGTTTGTGTTACAATCGGCGGTGCTATGTCACTGTATACCAAGTATCGGCCACAGAGTTTTTCACATTTAGTCGGACAAGATTTAGTACGCGAAACTCTTTTAAACGAGATAAAAAACAACTCACTTACTCACGCGTATCTTTTTTGTGGACCGCGCGGAACCGGAAAAACTTCTACCGCGCGCTTAATTGCAAAATCCCTAAACTGTACAAATAAAAATGAAGCTGGAGAAGCGTGCGACGCGTGTGGAATTTGTATTTCTATTCGTGACGGATCGCTCATTGACGTGCTAGAAATTGACGCTGCCAGCAACCGTGGAATAGATGAAATCCGCGATTTGAAATCTAAAATTGATTATGCGCCATCACTGGCACTGAATAAAGTGTATATAATCGATGAAGTGCATATGCTAACAAAAGAGGCATTTAATGCGCTTTTAAAGACTCTCGAGGAACCACCGGCTAATGTATTTTTTATTTTGTGTACGACCGAGTCTCATAAAATCCCAGAGACAATTATTTCACGTTGTCAGCGTTTCGATTTAAAGAGGATTGACTACAAAACCATAATGGCAAGGCTCGCGTTTATTGCTCAAGGCGAAGGAATTGAGGCTGAAGAAACAGCGATTGAACTAATTGCGCGACATGTAGAAGGAGGAATGCGCGATGCGATTGGCTTATTTGAACAGCTAATTTTAGACAAAAAGTTGACGCTTGAACATGTACGCGAACACCTTGGAGTTACCGGACATGTAACAATTAAGAAGTTGATTGATCTACTAATTGCGAAAGATGCGAAAGGCGCACTAAACACTATTAGCGATATTCACACAGAAGGATTTGATTTAACAACTTTCACGCGCGAGGTGCTTGAGTATTTGAGAGAACAGATGATTTCGAGTGTACATAGTGGTGATGGAAAAATCGGCTTGTGGATTGGAATGATTGAACACTTTGAAAAAGCTCGAGACATGCTAAAAACTACTATTATTCCTCAGCTTCCGCTAGAAATTGCGGCGATAAGAATCTGCAGCAATGCACAGGAATCGATGAGAGCGCCGCAAGCTCAGGCAATTGTACAAAGCTCAAATAATATAGAATCATCACGAGCGCCTCAACCAACATTCGTAAAAACACAACAACCTATAGCGAATAATTTAAAAAATATAGATCGACCACTCACACCATCGCCATTCCCCTCTTTCAAACCACATACTACACAAGAGGCTACTCAAGAAGAAGCCGTTACTGTAGCGGCAATTTCGCAAGAGCTCGTAAAACTTGAAGGCAACATTTCAGAACACTGGCAACGAATAATTGAACATATTTCACCGCCATCGTTGCGACGTTCATTGTGCCAGTGCAATTTAGTTGAGACAGAATCGGAGTTGAAGTTGGTTTTCCGTGCGAAATTTCACATGGAAAAGGTTGATACTGTAAGTGTTAAGTCTGCCGTAGAACGAGCAATAAAAGATTTATTTGGAAGACTTGTAAAAATTAGGTGCGAACTTGTAATCGCACAAATGACCGCAGACGAACGAAAAGCTGAATTATTAAGAGACCGAAAACCGCAAGAGGCAGAGCCAGAACCTACTCCACCGCCAACATCCGGAACAAACGTTGCCGACAAAGCGATGGAAATGTTTAATGATTGGTAGATAAACTAATCTAATAAACGGTCGCCAAGTTTTTCGTGAAATAACGATTATAGGAGTGATTGCTGCACATCTTCATTATAGCCATTTTTGCTCGTATCTATTTTTGAATCTACAGAAACAATTCCAGCAAGTTCATACAATTTTTCTTCATCGATCACCGCAACGCCAAGCTCTTTTGCTTTATCGAGTTTGCTGCCAGACTCATCTCCGCAAACTAAAAAATCAGTATTTGCAGAAACACTACTTTGAACAACTCCTCCTGCTCGTTTTATAAAATCTTTTACTTGTTCTCGCCCTAAAGTTTTTAAACTGCCAGTGACAACAATTCTTTTTCCTGATAATTGAGTTGATTTAGTCGCGGGCTGCAATAAAATCACAACATTTGCGTCACTCAATTTATCGCATAGATGAGCGGTTTTTTGAGCATGGAAAAAATCAAAAACAGAGCGCGCGACAATTTCGCCAAGACCTTCAACCTCAAGAAGTTGATCGATAGAAAATCCATTCATTATTTCGTAGAAAGTTTTAGGAGAAAGTAAATCATGATCAGTCGACAGCGACGAACCTCTATTTATGCCTGAGACTAATGCGGACTCAATAGCAGTTTTTTGGCCACTCGAACAAATAATCATTCTTAATAATCGTGCTAAATCTTGCGCGGTTCCTTCACCTACATGACGAATTCCAAGCGCTGTTATAAAACGGCTTAATGCGACACGCTTCGCTTTAATTGTTGCTGCAATAACCTTTGTCGCACGTTTTTCTTTAAATAATGGAAGAGTCAAAAAATCGGCTTCGGTAAGGGAGAAAATATCAGCCTCATCACCAATTAATCCCTGTTCAATGAGCTGCACAACAACTTTTTCGCCAAGCCCATCGATATCAAATGCCGTTTTTCCTACAAAGTGAATTACATGCTCACGCTCTTGCGCAAAACATGCCGAATTACAGCATCGCCAAGCCGCCTCGCCATCAATCCTCTCTACACTGCCATCACAGACTGGACATTTTTTAGGGAACACAAAAGGATTTTCACTACCAGTTCTAAGCTCAATCAACACTCGCACAACCTCGGGAATTACATCGCCAGCTTTATGAATAATCACAGTGTCGCCAACTCGAACATCTTTTTTAAAAATTTCATCTTCATTGTGGAGCGTCGCACGTGAAACGGTAGAACCAGCAACAAAAACCGGCTTGAGCACCGCGACAGGAGTTAGCGCACCTGTTCGCCCAACTTGAATAATTATATCTAAAATCTCGGTTGTGACCTGCGCAGCCGGAAATTTATACGCAACCGCCCAACGTGGAGTCTTAGCGGTAAATCCCATTCGCTGTTGCTGTTCACGTGACTGAACTTTTATTACAACTCCATCAATTTCAAAAGGAATTTTCTCTCGTTCATCGTGCATCTTTTTACACTGATCCAAAACTTCGTCGATAGTGTCGCACTTTTTTACATACGGACTCACAGGCAAACCAAGTCGTTCAAGCGTTTCGAGAACTTCATTCTGTTGTTCAGGAATTTTCGAGAGAGTGTTTTTGCCCATCTCATAAAGAAAAAACGACAATTTACGCGATGCCGCAATAGATGGATCAAGTTGACGAACGGTGCCCGCAGCCGCATTTCTAGGATTTGCAAAAAGTGCTTCCCCGATTTCTTGCTGCTGGCGATTTACCGCCTCAAAACTTTGCTTCGAGAAAAAAACTTCGCCAGAAACTTCGATATCGATCGGCTCATTAAGAGTTAGCGGAATTACCTCAATAGTTTTTATTGTGTGAGTTACATCTTCACCTTCAATGCCGTTTCCGCGGGTTATTGCTCGCACAAACTCACCGCCTTCATAATGCAAAGTAACATTAAGCCCATCAATTTTCGCCTCTGCTACATATTCGATTTTTTCACCTACCACCAACTTTGAAATTCTTTTTTCCCAATCGCGAATTTCATCTTCTGAAAAAACATCTTCGAGGCTTTTTTTTGCGGTCATGTGTGTGATCGAGGCAAACTTGCCAGAAAGCACGCTGCCGACTCGTTGCGTTGGAGAGTCTGGAGTAATGAATTCCGGGTATAGCGCTTCTAATTCTTTAAGTTCGCGCTTGAGACTATCCCGAACCGACTCTTCTACAACTGTTTCGTTGAGTACAAAGTAATGATAATTCAAAGATCTAATCTGTTCCTTTAGCTTTTCAATCTTAGTTTTGGCGTGCTGTTTTTCCATTGGCAGAAGTATAGCAGAGCAAGCGATAGCTGTAGAAATTGTCCGATAATTATAGATCTGAAATGGATTAGCCAGACCTCATCGCGATTTTTCGCACTTCTACGGTCCTCACATCGGCGTTGTGCGCAAGTTGGTGGTGTGACTTGCAGAGTGGAGCTAGGTAATATGGGTTGTGAGTCTTCGCCACACTGAACCGTGCTGTATGATGAATTTCTTCTGATTTGTTTCTGCAG
>JAHFJU010000119.1 GCA_023245725.1 Candidatus Peregrinibacteria bacterium | reverse complement strand
GTGACCGAAAATGGAAGTCTTACAAACGCTGGACTCACTTTAGGGTATGACATTTTTGATATTGTTGTAGGAGGTGGTGCGGCTCAGAAAGGATTAAAATTGATGACTACCAGTGGTGAATTCACAAAAGCAACTCAAGTTAATGAAGGTCTATATAAAGTCACTCTCAAGAGTGGCGAAGAGTATATAGGACAATCTGGTAATATTGATCAGCGTCTTGCTCAACACTTAAATAACGGTAAGTTTACACTTGAAGAAATTGCAAGTATCGAACGTTCTGAGGTTCTTGGAGGCAAGACCATGCGTGAAATTTCTGAACAAAGCGCGATACTAGAATCTCGAGCAAATGGAATTAATCTACTTAATAAGGTTAATCCAGTTGGTGGTCGTCCAGAGCTTATGCAGCAGGCAAAAAATATTATTGCACCTATATTTAGTAACGGTGCCTCATCAGTAAATGGTGTTACAAAAGCTGTAAATGGTTTGCAAAGCGGAGCCAGTGCAAATGTTCTTCTACGTATTTATATTGATAATAAATAATATGACAAATTATATTCTTGAGAATGGTGTTTTCGGTACAAAGTTTATACCAGCCTCCCCTTGGGATGATTCAATGACGCAGTTTGTACGAGAAAAACAGATTCCTGAAGTTTGTATTAATCATCGTAATTGGAGTGGTGAGAATCTAGACTTTTTGTTTGAAATTAAATATTTAAAAGCCTTTACCTTAGTTGATTTTTCCATTTCGGATATTCATGCATTGAATGCGTTAACTCAATTGGAGTATTTGTACCTTGAGACCTATGCACCAAGTATGATCGACCTTAAAAATTTTTCAAAACTTACATATTGTGCACTCCGGCATGTGCCTAATGTAGATGGGATTGAGGGGCTTACTAATATACAGTCACTCTTGTTGCATGGTGGCAAGAGTGTTGATACTGCAACGGTAGGTAAACTTTCTACGCTACAGTCGCTGTCTCTTATTCAATGCAAACTATATTCTCTTGAGGGGTTAGGAAATTTAAAAAACCTGAGAAAATTAATTATTTCTAATAATCCCGAATTAAGGGATTTACGCAATATTGGTAAATTGCAGAATCTTGAGAGTCTTGAAATCGAAGCATGCAAAAAAATTGCTTCGATCGATGAACTAAGAACATTGGTTAATTTAAAGAAATTATATATCAATGATTGTGGACAAGTTGAGAGTTTAACTCCATTGCTTGGTCTCAATGAGCTTGAGAATTTTAAATTTTCTGAATCTACGAATATCGTTGATGGTGACCTCTCATTTATTTTGAATCATCCGATTTTGGATCCTAAAAAAGTTGGTTTCAAGAGCCGTTCACATTATACAAAGGCGAAGGAGCTGAAAAAGACAAAATATACTGCTTCGGATATAAGGAAAATGTTCCCGTAACTTACACTAATACCGACTTCTATTATTCATTCGCAAGCGAAAAACCTTTCATTATGTCTCATCCTTCTCATACTAATTTAGTCATCCAAAAGCTCTACAAAGAGCTTGCTGATAGTGGTTGGAATATTGATAATACTTGGTTTTTTACCAATGTTAAAAGTGGGACTTACAACGAAGTGCTTCCGATACTCGTTAAATATATCCCATTGATAGATGATACAAACGCTAAAGATGGGCTTATAAGAAGTGTAAGTATTAAAGGTTATAAAGATGCGGTATCAATACTCTTAAGTGAATATAAAAAAACTCATTTGAGTAGTCTAATGTGGTCTATCGGTAATGCATTGCGCATTATTAAAGACAAGACAATTGTTGTCGAACTGATTGAACTTCTTGAGAAAAAAACTATTTATAATGATCTTCCTCTCAAAGTCTCGTTTGAGGTGAAAAATCCTGAAGTTATAGCAAAAGAAAATTTACTTCCAGCTCTTGGTGCTACGAAAGATCTGCGTGCACTCCCAGTATTAAGGGAGTATATTAAAAAGCCTGAGTTTGCGGTTTTTGCTCTAGAAGGTCTAAAATTCTTCAAAAACAGAAAAGAATTATTACCCGATCTATTAAAAGACGCAGAGTTATTATTGGATAATCCTATGCCATTTGTACAAAAGGCTGCGGCCAGATTTATTAAATTTCTTAAAGAGGTTCATAGTAATCACTAATAAAAGTATTTTTCATTATTTGTTTTTATGCCATCCGTCGATGACGGAATAAATCCACTAGTTAAAATTTCTCAATCGTACTAATCATCTCCACTTAACTATCATGAAGCAAAAAAATATTACTTTTATGCGCACACAATACTCAGTCTCAACAATACTTATATTATCGCTCATCTTTGCGCTTCCTGCCTTTGCAGCCCAGATTGGCGACGGTTCTCTCGTTCGTGCAAAGTGGTCACGTACACAGATTTTTTATGTAAGTGATGGAAAGAAAGTTCCAGTTACCGTAAAATCATTGAGGGCAGCGGGTATTGCGCAGAGCGAGGTTGAGGTCGTGCCCTATCAAGAGTTAAAAAAACTGCCTGTGGCAAAATATGTTACATCAACTGAAGATAATGCGGTGTACCTTTTGAAAAACAATAATAAACAAGAGGTGTCGACACCTGCAATAACGCAAAACATAAATCCTGTTGTCATTCCGCAGTCTTTTTTGGAGTCATACAAAACGAGTGTTGTACCTAGTCCAATACATATACCAATTGTGACTCAGGTAGAGGTAGTTGATGTGAAAGAAAGTCCAATTAATACTGGTGATTATCCAATAGAATACCTTCGCTCACCAACACTCGGTGGCGATGTAACTCTCATTACAGCTACAAATGATAATGGCATTTCGGTTGGTCGTTCGGCCCTTCCTCCACCACAGGGTGAAGACTCTGGTGTGAA
>JAHFJU010000118.1 GCA_023245725.1 Candidatus Peregrinibacteria bacterium | reverse complement strand
CTTGATACGAGCACGGTGCGACGCACGGGCTGGCTGAGTTTTTCCAAAACCTTAAGAGCAACAATACCACCCAAACTATGCCCAAGAATTACCGTATTCTCGTTTATAGAACAATTATTCAATACAAACTCAACTTGTTCCGTAATGTTGGGATTATTGGAATTTGGTAGTTTTGGCACACTTACTTCTGCGCCTCGCGACTTTAGTTCCTTCTCCAACCAAGGGAAAAAAACTCCTTTCGGCGAACCTTTGTACCCATGAAGGAGAATGAAATTTGGCGCAACGCCTCCAGTTGCCTCAAAATCTATTTCCGCGCCTTCGCTTTTGCCTATCCAATTCTTTTGGGCGATTTTTACCCCATCGGACCAGTCAATCTTTTCCAGATTATTCAACAGCCTCTCGGCATAATCGGTGATCTTGAAAAACCATTGCTCCAATTCTTTTTTTACGACTTCCGCACCACATCTTTCACATTCTCCGGCGATAACCTGTTCGTCGGCGAGAACCGTCTTGTCTTTGGGGCACCAATTAACAGCCTGTTTTTTGCGGTAGGCCAATCCCTTCTTGAACATTTGCACAAAAATCCATTGCGTCCATTTGTAATATTCTTCATCATAAGTTTCTATTTTCTCACCCCACGCAAAACCATTTCCTATAGAACCGAGCTGTCTATAAAAATTTTTCTCCGATTGCTTGGCGTGTTCCGCCGGATGTTTGCCTATTTTAAGAGCGTAATTTTCCGAGTGAATGCCAAATCCATCGAGGCCTATCGGTTCAAAAACGTCGTTTCCCTGCATGCGCTTAAAACGTCCATAGATATCAACGCCAGTGAACGTCCGCACGCCTCCGATGTGCAAACCCTCTGCCGACGGATATGGAAACATCATCAGGTTATAAAACGGCTTCTTGGACCGTCTTAGATCGGGTTCGTATGTTTTTTCATTCAGCCACTTTTTTTGCCACTTTTTCTCGATCTTATTGAAGTCATACTTCATATGTATAGTTCTATTTTATCGCCAGTAGCCATAAAAAACAACGGGCAGATTGATAATTTATACAACGAAAATACAGCCACCTAAATAGCGTCGAGTCCGAATACTTGGCGAGCATTGTTCCAAATCGCTTCCTTCATTTCTTCTGCACCGATGCCTTTTATTTCGGCCATTTTTTTGACTACCTCAACGATATAAACCGGTTCATTACGTTTTCCGCGATATGGAATTGGCGCAAGATACGGCGCGTCGGTCTCAGTAAGCAGACGATCCATTGGAATGAATTTTATAACATCGTCAGCGGCAAGTTTATCGGCTCTCGGCTTAAATGTTATATTTCCGGCAAAAGTAAAATAAAAACCTAAATCTAACAGTTTTTTTGCTTCATCGATGGTTCTCACGAACGAATGGGCTATATTTTGCGAAGGAAGAGAGTTGCGGTGAGACATTAGAATATTAAACATATCATCAAAGGCATCGCGGCAATGTATCATGAGCGGTTTTCCGGTATCATGGGCAAAATCGATTTGTGCTTCAAACGCCCTCTTCTGATTCAACTTTGATTCCTCGCCAAGATGGTAATAATCCAAGCCACACTCACCTATCGCAACAACGTTCGGATCACTAACCAAGGTTTTATAGTAATCCAAATCAAATTCTTCGGCTTGGTTCATGGATTCAACAATGGGCTTATCGCCAAATTCATGAACATCGTTATGAGATTTTTCCGTATGTATCGGATGCAAACCTATGGCTGCATAAACCCCCCGTTCATATTCATGCGACAATTCAACGGCCATCCGCGAAGCGTCCTTTTGCGTACCGACATTCACCATAAAAACTCCGGTGGCGAATGCTCTATCCATAATTTCCTTTCTATCGATGTCGTAAGCGCTAAATTGCGCATGAGTATGCGCATCAAAAAAATGAATATCGTTTGCCTTTTCCATTCGGCTATTTTAACATAAGTCACAGAAACTTTATAAGAGGTGCATCTTGGCATACAAACTTGCAATTTACGACTGGAACGGAACCCTCCCGAACGATGTTGAAGTGGCATACGGAGGCGCGGTTCTTGTTTTCAAACAATTCGCGCCCAATATTGTGCCACCGAGCCTCGAACAGTACCGAGGCGAAGATTTTCCTCAGTTTTATTATGGTCACGGCATACCGAAATCCGTAACGCTGGAAGACCTATACAAAATATGGGTACCGCATTACGAAAAACACTTCAACGAAATAAAACTCCACGATGGAGTAATCGATCTCCTCTCTTTCTGTAAAACGAACGGAGTGCCAAACGCAATTGTAAGCGCCGCGCCCGAAATAGCACGAAAACACCTAAAACAGCTTGGTATTGAAAGGTTCTTTAATAATACGATCTTCAATGCCACCGACAAAGAAAACGCCCTCGTAGAAACGCTGGATTTTTTCGGCGCAAAAGCCGAAGACACATTCTATGTCAATGACACGCGTTGGGGCCTTGTAAGCGCTAAAAATATCGGCGTATGCGCCATCGGATTCACCGGCGGCTTCAACGATAGAGCACAAATATCTCTCGCCGAACCGGATTACATAGTAGATTCATTAAGAGAAATACCTGCCCTAATAAAGTAAGCGACGACTATTTAATGCGAGGAAACAAAACCTCGCATTTTTTTATACTCAATTTTCCGTCCCAGGATATGCAATTAGTTATTTTTTGGGTCGCATTCGGCAAAAATGGCCTGAGAAGTGCGGCCAAATTATCCAAAATCACGACCAGGTTAAATATCGTCTGTGCTTTCTTTTCCTTGTCTTCAATATCCCACGGAGCAGTTTTGTTTACGTAAGCATCGCCAAAACTGATTAATTCCCAAATGGCCTGCAACGTCTCGCGGAATTTAAAATCTTCCAGTT
>JAHFJU010000050.1 GCA_023245725.1 Candidatus Peregrinibacteria bacterium | reverse complement strand
GAAATATGAAGAGGTGGTATTATGCCACCTCTTTTTATGTTTGAAACAAAGGTCGAAAATTTCGTAATTCGTTCAGAAGGAGAATTGGCTGACGCATCTAGGCGTGTAATTGATAAATTGCGCGGCATTTTACAACCAAAATCAAGTGAGTTGGTTGGGCGTGGTTCAACTCCTCAAAATATTCGTGCACTTTTGAAACGACGATTCGCAGCATTAAATCTTTCTATCGGCGATCAGGTTGAGTTGCGAGCTGAAGATCTAACTCGTGTGTCTTTATTAAATCCTATTTCTATTGGTAGGGAAAAGGTAACTGTTGGAGTTTATAGGCGTATGAATGGCGGTGATCGTTTGTCTTTGGTTTCGCTGCCAGATGAAAGTTCTGAGGTTTTGGCTGCATTTTATATAAATATTCATGGTTTATACGGAATTAAGAAAGTGCCGCGAACGTTTGTAAAAGTTGGTGTCGTTGGTGATGAAATTTCTCCAGTTACTTTGGATATGCCTGTTATTATGAATTCCAAAGTTGGAAATGCAACGTCAATTTTGCAGCCTAATTCGTCTTTAATTTTACCGGTTCCGGCTTATACGGTAACCGAGTTTTCTTGTGATAATCTTAATGTAGCTCTTGATGATGGGCTTGATGGACATCCTCCTATAGTGCAAAGTGAGGTTTGCGACTCGATTTTCTTTAAACGTACATTAAAAGTTCCTGCGTGATTATTCTTTGTCGTGCAAATTATCTTCGCTATTAAGCGCATTTTTTAGCGCAACAAGTGCAACTTCAATTTGAGCCGTGTCTGGTTTTTGCGTTGTTATATATTGAGTCATTATTCCGGGAGCGATTATGATTTTCATGAGTGGGTGATTAACGTGTTTCGCGCTCCATTTTAAAATTTCGTAGCCGATTCCAGCAATTACAGGAAGAATTGAAAACCTCAAAAGAAGATTGAGCCAAAATATTTCTTGGCGTGGCACAAAACTATAAACGATAATGCTCACGATCAGCATCGCCATTAAAAAACTTGTGCCACAACGAGGGTGCTCAGGGCTATATTGAGCCACTTCGCTTGGAATCAGCTCTTTATGATGTTCATACGCGTGAATCGACATGTGCTCGGCGCCGTGATATTCAAACACTCGGCGAAAACTTTTAAATACAAATAAAATACTGATGTACGCAAAGAAAATTGCTATACGAATTAGGCCATCAACAAGGTTAAAAAGAATGTACTGAGTTTGAAGAATCACAAATTTGCCACGCAAAAATTCTGTAATGTATAGAGGCACAAACTTAAACAACACAAAGCCGAGCCCGAGTGAAATTATTAGTGACACAGTTAGGCTTAGTCCTTCTAATGCGTTTTGAATGCGGCTTTTTTTTGTCTCGCTCTTGTGTGATTTTTTGCTCTCTTCGTCATCTTCGTCTACAAATTGTTCTGTGGCAAAGTCGAGTGCTTTTGCTCCAGTTACCATCATTTCAATTACGCTTACAACCCCGCGAACCAGCGGAACTTTTGAAACGCCGAGTTTCTTCGGCCACGGTATTTGACGGTTAATTTTGCTAACAATCTCTCCGTTTTTTTTGCGAACTGCTATACTCACAAAATTCGGTGATCGCATCATAACGCCTTCTATAAGTGCTTGCCCGCCGACCGCTAAATCTAGTTTGGTTTTCATGCTCAGCATATTACAGTATAATCTCGCCGTTAATCCAATCTGTCATGAAAATCCGTATTAAACGTGTCGATTCTGCGCTTGCTCTGCCTCAATATCACACCGCTGGAGCGGTTGGTTTCGATCTTATAGTTCGCGAAACTACAATAATCGCGCCTCACGAAATTGGGCTTGTCCCCAGTAATGTTGTTGTTGAAACGCCAAAAGGCTACATGCTGATGATCGCGCTTCGCTCATCAACTCCTCGAAAGAAAAATCTAATAATTCCTCATGGGCTAGGTGTTATTGATCAAGATTACTGCGGCCCTGATGATGAACTCAAAGTTCAAGTTTATAATATTAGTAATGAGCCTGTTACTGTCGAGCGCGGTGAGCGCATTGCTCAAGGTATTTTTGTGCGCGCCGATCAATTTGAGTTTGAAGAGGTGAGTGAACTCTCGTCAAAAAGCCGCGGTGGTTTTGGATCAACCGGACATTAATTCTACGATATACTTCTATTAAATGAAGAAACAAATCCGAAAAAAAGGACTTTTTATAACACTTTACGGAATAAATAACATTGGTAAGTCGACTCATGCGAAGCGTCTTGCTGCACGTTTGAAAAAAGAAGGATTTACTACGCATTATATTAAATATCCGATTTACGATTTAGAGCCGACTGGCCAACTTATTAACGATATTTTGCGCAATTCAAAGGAGCAAAAAATCAGCGAAGAGGAGCTGCAACTTTGGTTTGTTTTGAATCGCTATCATTTTCAGCCGACGCTACAGAAATGGCTTGATAATGGCGATGTGGTTGTGGCCGAGGATTACTGTGGGACTGGTATTGCATGGGGTGCCGCAAAGGGCGTTGAGTTGAAAACTTTGCTCGGTATGAATAAATATTTAGTTCAAGAGGATTTGGCCATTTTAATGCAAGGACAACGCGATACACGAGCGCAAGAAAAATTACACATACACGAAACAAACGCCGATTTGATTGCAAAAACTACACAAATTTTTGAAAAACTTGGTAGCAAATTTAACTGGAAAAACGTAAACGTTGCACCAACTATCGGTGAAACTGAGGAGCGAATCTGGTCTGTTGTGTTGAAGGCGATTAAATCTGTTACAAGATAGTTTTTTTGATAATTCGGCCAAGTATTTTTCTATGAATTAAGGCAAGACTGGCCATTGCTAAACCTGTAAATCACCTTTATACTCCACCCGTGGAAGCCAAACTTCTCGATGGTCGTCTCGTTTCAGATTTTCTCATCTCTCAAGTGAAGAGTGATGTAGCAGATCTGCGTAAAAACGGAATTTTGCCGAAGTTGGTAATTATTTTAGTTGGAGATAATCCGGCGTCGCTTTCGTATATAAATCAAAAAATTAAGACTGCCGCCGCATGCGGAATTGAGTCTGAAGAAATTGCTCTTGAACCTACAATTACAACAAATGAGCTCGTTGCTAAAATTGAAAAACTGAATGCCGATTCTTCAGTTCACGGAATTTTGGTTCAGCTTCCTTTGCCCGATCATATTGAGTCAGCTCTAGTTATTCGTGCTATTGATGCAAAAAAAGATGTCGACGGATTTCATGCATACAATCTTGGAAAAATGTTTTTATCGCAGGAATTTGAGCACTTGGTGCCATGTACTCCTCGTGGAATTATTGAACTTCTTGGCTATTATAAAATTGATATTGAAGGCAAAGATATTGTAATTATTGGTCGTTCAAACATTGTAGGCAAGCCACTTTCGACCATGCTTATTAATCGCGGAGCTACAGTTACGGTGTGTCATTCTAAGACTAAAGATTTAAAGGCTAATGCGTCTCGTGCCGATATTCTGGTTGTCGCAATCGGAAAGCCGAAATTTATCACTGCTGATTTTGTAAAAGATGGTGCTGTTGTTATCGATGTCGGCGTAAATAGAATTGTCGATTCTGAAACGAATAAAACAAAACTTGTTGGTGATGTCGATTTCGATGGTGTTATTTCTAAAGTCTCGAAAATTACTCCTGTTCCCGGAGGTGTTGGTCCTTTGACCGTGGCCTGTCTTATGAGAAATGTGGTAACGGCAGTTCGTCGCAGAGACTCGTTATAAAATCATTCTTAGTTCAGCTCCTTTTTTACTTTCTACCTTTAACTCCTCTTACAAAATGTGTGGCATTATAGGTCTTTTCTCAACTAGTCAGGCAGTACAATATATCTACGATGGTTTAATTGTATTGCAGCACCGTGGTCAAGATTCTTCAGGAATAATGACGTATGACGGACGGTTTTTCTTAAAGAAAGGTAATGGATTAGTGAAAGATGTTTTCAAGGCGAAACATATGATTATGCTAAAGGGTAATATTGGGCTTGGGCACGTTCGATATACGACAGCAGGAAGCGCAGATGCGAGTTCCGAGGCTCAGCCGTTTTACATAAATTCGCCATATGGAATTTCGTTAATTCACAACGGAAATTTGACGAACTATGATGAATTGAAACATGAACTTACTCAGAACAATGCGCGTTATTTAAATACAGGTTCAGACACAGAGGCTCTAATAAATGTTTTGGGCGATGAGATTGCGAAGCATAATACCCATGAGCGTTCTGCCAGTCAGCTAGATGCAAAACAACTTTTTACTGCGGTTAAAGGAGTAATGCGCCGTGTAAAAGGCAGCTATTCGGTTATATCGATAATCGCTGGTCATGGGCTATTGGCTTTTAGAGATCCGCACGGAATTCGACCGCTCGTTCTTGGAAAACGCGAAACGGCTTCTGGCACCGAGTATGTTTTTGCCAGCGAAAGTGTGGCTATCGATATTCTCGACTTTGAGTTTGTGCGCGATGTTCTACCCGGTGAGGCCATCTATATTGATTTAAAAGGTGAGTTGCACAGCATGCAGGTTGCGCAGACAAAGTGGGCGCCGTGTATTTTTGAGTTTGTTTATATTGCCAGGCCTGATTCGGTTATTGATAAAGTGAGTGTCTATAAATCGCGTCTTCGAATGGGAACATTTTTGGGCAAGAAAATCATGAAGGAGATTACTCGCAAAAAAATGAAGGTAGATGTTGTTATTCCTGTGCCAGATACCGCGCGTTCATCAGCTTTTGAGATTGCTGCTGAACTTGGTGTTCCATACAGAGAGGGGCTTATAAAAAATAGATACATAGGACGTACATTCATTATGCCGGGGCAAAAACTCCGACAAAAATCTGTTAAATATAAGCTCAATGTGATTCCTCTAGAAATTAAGGGAAGAAATGTGTTGCTTGTAGATGATTCGATTGTTCGTGGAAACACGTCTCGTAAAATTGTAGAAATGGTTCGCGCAGCTGGAGCTAAAAGTGTTTATTTGGCATCGTGTTGTCCTCCTCTTAAAAACCCGTGTGTTTATGGAGTCGATATGGCTTCTCGTAAAGATTTTATTGCTCACAATATGTCTCACGATGAAATTGCTCATGCAATAGGAGTCGATGCACTTTTTTATCAGACTCTTGAAGACTTGGAAAAAGCAGTAAAGGCAGGCAACAAAGATATTACAAATTTCTGTACTGCGTGTTTGTCGGGCAAATATCCAACGCCTGAGGTTACAGAGAAAATGCTCGATAAGGTTGAGTCTGCAAGGCGGGCAGCAGAGTTGCAGGCAAACTTAGACAAGTCGATGGTAACCGGTTCGCTCGCTGAAGGAAGCGAACAGAGCGGCCTTGAGATTGAAGATCAGCTTTCAATGCTTTAATGCTCGAACGCAATTTACACCAGTGTAAGCTGGGACGCTGTTCATTCATTTTTAATTTATTACTTGGCAATAACGATGAAAAAAGTATTATTAGTTGGTAATGGCGCTCGTGAACATGCCATTGCGCAAGCACTTACAAAAAACGGGCGTGTTGAATTAACAACTTTTGCGAAAGCGCGAAATCCGGGAATCGCGGCTGTTTCTAAAGATTATGTGATTGGCTCGTTGGGCGATTTTTCTGCTTTGCTTAGTTGCGCGAAAGAGATTAAACCCGACTTTGCTGTAATTGGTCCCGATGATCCAATTGCCGATGGCGCAGCAGACGCGCTACTAACTTTGGGCATTCACTCAGTCGCTCCTCTTAAAACTTTGGCACGCCTTGAATCCTCAAAATCTTTCACACGCGACTTGGTTGAAAAATATAATGTTCCGGGGAATCCTATTTATAAAGTTTTTACACATGTCGATGAAGCTGCGATTCGTTCGTTTATTGGTGAGCTTGGTGGCGAATATGTTGTAAAGGCCGATGGATTAATGGGAGGAAAAGGTGTCGTTGTTTCCGGTGAACATGTGAAAACGGTTGAAGAGGGAATTGCCTTTGCTAAAGCCTCAATTGAGAAGTTTGGACGAGTTGTGATTGAAGAGAAATTTGTAGGGCAGGAATTTAGTTTGATGAGTTTTGTTGACGGAAATACTGTAGTCGATATGCCGGTTGTTCAAGATCATAAGCGTGCATATGAGGGCGACACGGGGCCAAATACAGGAGGTATGGGAACGTATTCTGACGCAAATCATTCGTTGCCTTTTTTGACAGAAAAAGATGTCGCTGATGCTCACGAAATTACCGTTCAAATTATGAACGCGCTAAAAAAAGAAACGGGTAGTGACTATAAGGGTATTATGTACGGTGGATTTATTGCTGTTAAAAATGGCGTGAGATTGATTGAATATAATGCTCGTTTTGGTGATCCTGAAGCGCTAAATGTGTTGCCACTTTTAAAGACTGATTTCGTTGATGTATGTGAACATATAATTGCAGGAACACTTTCATCGCTCACAGTTGAGTTCGAAAAGAAGGCGACGGTTTGCAAATATTTGGTGCCAAATGGGTATCCGGAAAATCCTTGTACTGGTGAGAAAATTCAAATTAATGAGGATTTATTAAATTCGTTAAACTCTGTCGATGAGCGGCTTGTTAGTTTTTATTCATCGGTTGATCAGCGCGATGATGGATTGTATCTCTCATCATCACGCGCAATTGCCTTTGTAGGAATCGCAGATACTTTGGTTAAAGCCGAGGCGATTGCTGAAAAAGCATGTGGCTCAGTTAGCGGTCCCGTTTTTCACAGGAGGGATATTGGGACTGTCAGCCTCATTGGCCAGCGCGTTAATTCGCTTAAGCTCATTAGGGGTTAGCTCATTTGTGCCCTCTATTCCTTCTCGAGATAGAACTGATAACTCGAGATCACTATCAGTTATTTTTTTATTTTGGTCTGTATTGTCCTCATTTTTTGCCTGCACCTCAATAACGCAGATCAAAGATGTGTAGTAATCTTTACTAGCATAGTTAAATAGACTTTCTATACGTTGTTCGAGTGTTTTCTTAAAAATTCTTTTACGCTTTAATTTTTTTATATATTTATAAAATGAACGGTATTGACCAAACTCATACATACCGATAAAAACTACTATATCGCCAGCAATAGGAATTTCTTTCTTACTTTTGATTTCTCCATTGCTATTTAAAACTGCAATTCTTCCTGCTAATGTTGCCTTAGTAACAGGGGTCATTTCACTTCTAGTATCTATTTCTAATGAATAAATATCATTATGCCTATCAGTATAAGATATTCTTACTACTCCTGTTTGTGGGTTAACTATTAATTCCATGTCTTTCCCGACTCTTTTATCTCCTTTTCTTAATAGCCACATCTTATGGCCTGCTGCTTTAGGGCCTGTGAATGCTTCTCGAACGCTATCTTCGGGTCTATCTTTTGCAGATGGGATTGCAATGAAGCCTGAAGGCGAATTATTCGCCGAATTCACTGCCTCGGTTGAAGGAGCCACTGTAGGCACTCGTTGTTCGTCATAAAATTCATCGTTATTATCGTCGTCATCATCTAACGAAACATCAAACTCGTTTAGATCTGGAATGTTTTCTGAATTTGTAGGTTGTGGCGTAAGTGCTTCTACCAAATCGTCACCGTCTTCAATTACTTCGGTCTCAGTTTCTTGTTGTGGTATTTCAACAGGAGTCATGTCTACCGCATCGATTGTAGGTGATCCTGGCAGCGGTGATGCTTGCGTGCTTATTCGGCCGACGTTTGCATTGACCAGAGATGGAAATTCGCCTGTATCTACAGTACGTGCGCGAATACGAGGATAAACATTGCTAATTCCTGGCTCATTATCACCTGTATGTGGCGATGCTATTTTCGCTAATACGGGCGACATTACTTCTTCTGGAAGCGCCATATTGTGTGGTGGAATTTCGGGTCGTTGCACTCGTTGAAAACCAATTTGCATAGTTGTGCTTATTGTCGGTTCGGCGTCTAGCGCTCTTGTCCATTCATCCAGTTCATCTGCACCCAATCTCTGCAATTCCGTACTGTCATCTGCTCCATTTGTCGGCAATCCCCATGATTGTCCAATTTCATCTAGCAATCCGCCTGCTATTGGTTCTGCAAACGGGTCTATCAATCCACTGTTAGTTTTTGTGGGCGCAGGAACATTCTTTAGTGGATTTGTATCTACTGGCGCAGCCGAATGTAGAGTGGTGGTTGAATCTGGTATCCTATTGCTAGGTGATGACGCAACCGCTGGTAAAGGATCAACTCTTGTTGGCTCGGCCGCACGTTGAAAAGGTATTGGCGTTGAATCCGTTTCATCGTCTAAATTAATGGCAGCGAGAACTGATCCAAAATCCATATCATTATCAGGTTCTGAATTTTTTACTTCTGTAGGTTGCGTAGAAATAGGTTCTGTCAGTATATTAGTCGGTTTTGCGTTAGCAAATCCTGCTTCAATTATTGCATCTATTGGGTGGATAGATGTATTGGGTATAATAGGCTGTTCAATTCTTTCATTCTCAATTCTAATTCGTTCCTCTCTCAATGCGAGAAGTGTTTTTAAGTTCGCTTTGAAATATTCGGAGCATATTTTTGTAAAAAATTTTCTACGTTCTGGCTCATTAAATTGGCTTATGTCTTTTAAATCATTAAATCTTGTATGTTGAATCTCGTGAAATTTATTTGGAACAGAATAATTCCTAATAACTGCGGATTTTGTCCAAGCTTCTAAAATGCTCTTAACGCATGACTCATATGTTCCCATTGGGTCGCATGATGCGCTAAATTCTTTGAACCACTCTTCGGTTCTAATGTGTTTTGGATCTACAAATATTTCTTGTAAAACGGCCTCCATATGCGGATTTTCGCCTATGATGTCTGAGTTATTTTTTGCGGTTTTTTCTAGGTAGTCATGGATTTTGGTGAATAGATGTGTCTCTTTAGTTTTTCTTGATTCGAAAAATGATTTAATTGCCTTTGCCAAGTTTTTCGGCGTAATGCTTGCTGGTAATAAGTATTCCTGCATTTTTAGTTTTAGCCCTTGAATCGCATTAATTATTTGTTCGTCTGTAAGATTATTTATTGTTAACTTATTTTTGTTCGCTTTCTTTACCCATTCTGCTGCTAATTGTCTGCAGAAATGTTCGATTATTGCAACTATAATTTTTTCTTCTTTTAGGTTATTTAAAGCATCAACGCCGTGTTTATTCATTCTAAATAGCCCCATTACCGATAATATTATTTCTCTCTTTTTACTTTCCTCATTTACTATTAAATTTCCTATTTCTTCTTTGAAATCTTCTGAAATTTTTGTGTATAAATCTCGTCTGCCTCCCTCATCAGCTTCTCGTCTATTATTAGATACTACAGCTGTGCTCATCGCGGTTCTTACCGCGGCTCCGCTTGCGTCTGCAACTTTACCAACTGCGTTTTTAGAATTTGCGGCTGGTTCAGCTTGCGCTAAATGATCAGCATTCGCAGTTGGCGCATCAACTGCTTTGCAAGGTGTTTGTTGGTTTTTATCTTTATCGCTGTCTGTACCCATAATTAAAGTTTTTTTGTTTCTATTAATTATGCCACAATTTAACTGATTGCGCAATCTGTCTTCGGCATGTGAGAATGGCAATGTGAAAAAGGTATTCAAGATTTTATCGGTCGCTTTATATGTGTTTCTGCTTGTATGTGTTGCAGGTAAGTTGTTTTTTGAACAGGATTTTAACGCGCTTGTATCGAAATTACGGCCTACTCAAGCTAAAAACGTACGGTCATTGTCTATTGGGGTAAGTGCTCCGATTGTGTCACACGATCCACGGGCAAACGATGTCGGTTCTCGCATGTATTTGCTTCAAACATTCGAGTCGCTCGTTCGCCGTACTTCAAGTTTGGAACTTGAAAGCGATTTGGCTCTTTCGTATGGCATGCTTTCTTCAACTCAGTGGGAGTTTCGCATTCGCCCGAATGTTCACTTTCACGATGGCAGCATTTTGACAGCCGATGATGTGAAAAAATGTTTAGATATTTCTCGCAGTGAATCGTCTGGCCTTTCAGATATTTTTTCGACTGTAACTTCGATTGATGTCGTTGGTGATTTAATTCATATAAATACAAAGCAAACCGATGTGTTGTTGCCCCAAAAAATGGCTTCGGCGCTTATATTTAAGCGTGTCGGCAATGAATTTATCGGTACTGGGGCGTATCGGCCAAGCAGTACAGGCTTCGATCGTTTTTCTGAGTATTGGGGAGCTCAGCCGGCTTACGAAAAATTATCGCTTATTCCGCTCTTAACAAAGAAAGAAAAATTGGCAGCATTAAATTCAAGTTCTGTAGATGTTCTAATGAATATTCCTGCCGATGTTGCCGACGATTTTTCTCAGAAGAATTATTCATTGGTTGTACAACCCGGAATAGAGTCTGACATGTTGTTAATGAATTCGTCTGGTCTATTGAGCAATCTTGATTTTCGTAAAGCTGTTCAGTCTGCGGTTAATCCAAAAACACTTGCACGTTTTGGCCATGGATTTGCGACAGTAATAAATCAACTCGTTCCACCTGCTGTATTTGGTTACGATCCTGAACTCACTATCGATAAAATTGATCTGCAGACTGAGCAGTTATTTTTAAATTCTACAACTCTATCAGCTACTACTCCGATCGTGCTTGATTTGCCAGTTGGTCTTGAAACTTTCGGAAAAACTCTTTCATCGCAATTGAGCACAGCCGGAATATTTATTTCAGTAAAAAACATTACT